>JAGTJU010000002.1:0-314602 GCA_022184915.1 Myxococcales bacterium
CGCCGTCTCGGCTGCAACTTTGACGCTGGTGCGCATGAGCTTGGAAATCGAAGCATGGGTTGCGGGATCGTGGTCGATCGATACGTCAGGGCTCCTTTTGTGCAACTCCCTCATGGTCGCCACCGCACTGTTTCTGGGATTCAGCCCAGCCCGCGGCATCGGGTTTCTCATCCGACGAGGTGCCAGGCCTAGCTGAGGGATCCCCACGAACCATTCGTGAAGAGCCCTGAAGGATTGATGCGCGGATGAGAGGGATTGAGGCGATAAGTCCGAGAGTGGAGACGGACTCTGGCGCCGGGGACGCGCAAGCGGAAGGGCCGCACGATGTGGAGCGCCTTTCTCGCGCACGGGAGTATGGCTGGCGACTACCACCTCAGACGGAAGGATGGCTGCCCTGCCTTCCGTGCTCGACGACGTCTTTGGGCCCGAAGCGTGGAACGATGATCCCCTGCCTGACTTCGGCGACACCCCGCTGCCCCCCCCCACCGGCAGATCTGACGGACGAGGCGGCCACGGAAACCCGCCTGACCCCCGTGCCGCCCCCGGAGGACGACGCCGGCTACAGCGTGGTCAGCTCCGTCAAACCCATGGCCCCGCTTACCGCGAGCCGCCGCCCCTGGGCCGCGCTGGCGGGGGGCGCCCTGCTGCTCTTGGGGGGAGGTGTCGTGGCCTTCCACACGGACGGCAGGCCCCCCCAGGCGCGCCCTGCGGCACCACGTTCAGCGCTGCCGACCTCAAAGGGCGCGTCGCTCCTTTCGCCCGCCGCCGCGCCCCCCGCTCCTGCGCCGGAGCCGCCGGCCGTCAGCGAAGCCCCCCAGGAACCCGAGCCTGGTTTGACGGCCAAGTCGAGGTTAGCCGGAGCCGAGCGCGGCTAGCCAGAGGCGGCCGGGTGGGTATGATCGGGGGTATGCATGTATTGCGCCGCATTACACACGACCCTGCCGTGATGCGCCTATGGCAGGAGGCTCTTGGTCATTCAGGAGAACGTTGCTTCCAGCGAGCGGACGCATACGGGGGTCGCCTTGAGTGACGTCTTTTTGGATACCCACGTCTTCGTTTACGCTGAACGATGGTGACGCGGGATCCAAGCAGGCACGGGCTCAACAAGTGATTTTACAAGTCGTTCAAAGTGGACGAGCGAAGATATGCAGAACGGGCAGGTTATCGAAACAGTCCGGGTGCGGAACCCGTTCGCCTGACGAGCATGGCAAAGAGACTGAAGCCCAAGCGCTGAGCGACTGCTTCAAGGTGTCGTGCACTGAGGATGTCGGGGATCCGCCCGCTGCACGGTTGAGCCGAAAACACCAAGGAGCTCTCGCCACTCGATCACTCGGTGGTCGTCTCCCTTCCAGGTGGAGAATTCGCGATAGCTGACAGGTCACGCCTACGGCCGCTACCTTACGGACTCTCTCGTTGCGCCTGCATCCACAGCGCCGCGACGTCGAGCTCGATGGCGTCGAAGGGCGCGATGCGGGCGGGGACGTCGTCGGCATACGTGCCCAGCAAAAGCCAGTGCGGCCCCTGACGCCGGTAAGCCTCCACCGTGCGCGCGAGAGGATCGACCAGCCAGGCGAACGCCACCTCATGCTCCGCGTAAATGGGCAGTTTGCGCCCCCGATCGCGTGCGGCGGTTGAAGGCGACACGACCTCACAGATCCAATCGGGGGTCAGGGTGAAGAAGGGCGCGTCCGCAGGGCTGGCCATACGCTCGCGACGCCAACCGGCCAGGTCGGGCACCAGCACGTGCCTGCCCAGGTGCAGTTCCGGTTCGTCAAAGAGCCACCATCCGCCCGGCCCGCCACGGCCGCGCTGAAAGGCGCCGCCCAGATCCATGCCCAAAACGCTTGCGGCGAACGCGTGGGGAGACGCGGGGCGCGGGCTTACCTCGAGTTCGCCGTTGATGATCTCTCCCACGACGTGAGGTGGGAGGGCGACGAGGTCGTCGTAGGTTGCCGCTTTCTTCGCGGGCAGGCTCATGGGAGAAGCCTACCATAGTCACGGTGCGCCATGTCCGGCCCATGCGGCAAGCCGCCGCTTGCGCTGACCGCGGGAAGATGTGCCGCAGGTCGGGCCTGGGGCAGCGCCTTGGCCGTCGACGCAAGACGGCGTCGTGCCCGGGCAGCGCCACCGCCGCGTGTGCGTTCACGGCCCGGGCCCCTGGACGCACGTCGCCGCTGGCGTCCTCCTGCAAGTTGCACGTCTGCCCGGGCCTGTCGCGCGCGAACGCGAGACCCGCCATGCCCTTGCCATACGGAATGCGCTGGGTGACCTGCACGACCTGCGGCGGGATGTTCACGGCCGCCCCCATCACGAGCTCCTGTGAGCGTGCGCACCTTGAATCGTTGGGCAAGGTGAACGTCAGGCTAAGGCGACGAGCGTCGCCGGCCTCGACGAAGCTGGTGTGGCCAAGACCGGCGCCGGCAAAGTACGCCTCCTACGCCCGAACGAGTATCCGGCCGATTGGGACCCTCGCAAAGACACGCGCATCCCCATCTGGGAGGCCCTCCATCAACTGATCCGCGCCCTGCGCGATCAAGGCGAGAGCAACGCCGGCGAGATCCTCGCCGTCGTCAAAACAAAGAGCGAGGCCATTCGGCAGCTCGCGTATCGCCTGTACACCCTGTGCGAGCGCCGCGGCTGGGCCGAAGATGCCCGTGCCTACAACGAACTCGTCACCTCGTGGACAGCAATCGAATCCGCGGCCGGTCAATTCCCAGAGACAAACGAGCAGCTGAAACTATTCGGAGAGAAACAATGAAACCGTGGCGTGAGATCAGCGTGCCCCATCCAGACGTGCTTGAGGGCACGTTTCAGCAATCAGAGTTTGCTGCGGACATCACCGCCGTACGGGACGGAAGAGCAACGCAAGAGTATCAAGACGCCACAGCGTTCTTCCAACGGACCTTCATCACTGAGGGTATGCGCCTGCTGCTCACGCAGGTTGCACAGCGGCTTAACAGCAAAGGCGGCGAGCCCAAACACGCCTGCTGATCGCTTTTGGACCTCGACGGCCTACCCAGGCTCCGTCTTTCTGACCTACGTCGATTTTGGCCGCGGCGAGACGGGCCAGCAGGTGAGATACGACACGAATAGCTTGTACTACGTTCGCTGCGTGCGGTAGCGGGGGCATGTGGGCACGGCTGGAACGTGCACCTCGTGTGGATCCTTAGGCGAGGTCCGCGGGTTCACGAACGCCTTAACAAAAGTCGGCTACAGATCGTTGAAGGCGGCCAAGAACATCTGATAAGGTGTTCAGGATCGTACCTAAGCGTCATTTAAAGACGACCTGGGCCCCCTGGCTGACGAGACGCGGAGTATTTGGGAGTGAGCAGAGACACCACCTATATCTGGCTGACGCTGCAGCGCCTTGCCTGCGACAGTAGTATTCAATTTTGGAAGTTCATGGGCGGCGAAGCTGAGGCGTTCACTCGCGTGGGCGGGGCGGGCACCTGGTGGTGAAGCTAGAAGAACTGACCAATGGAATGAGCCTTGAGGGCATAGAGCCGCGAGGTGTGGTGACTGTTGTTGCGGCAGTGTCCATCCCACCGGACTCCGTCCAGCTGGTTTACCGACTTGCCGATGGCGGTTTGCGCGAACGTTTGTTGGGCCGAGCCGACGAAGCGTCGGTCACCGTCGCCACGGTTGAGCGCCCGTGGTCTTTTGACGGCGACGGCGCAGCTTTTCAACTTGCCGCGGAGGCGAAACGCATCGACCTCGCGTTTCTCTTCGATCCTATGATGGCGGTGCACACATCGAACGTTGATCCACTGCCCCATCAAATCACGGCTGTCTACGAATCACTGTTGCCGCGACAACCACTTCGTTTCGTACTCGCCGATGACCCAGGCGCCGGCAAAACAATTATGGCGGGCCTCTACATCCGCGAGCTCATCATGCGAGCCGATGCCCGTCGCATTCTCATTGTTGCGCCAGGTAGCCTGGTGGAACAGTGGCGCGATGAACTGTTTGAGAAATTTGGACTTGAGTTCGGGGTATTCTCAAAAAATCTCGAGCTGGCTTCACCCAGCGGCAATCCCTTCGAGGATGTCGACCGCCTCATCGTGCGACTCGACCAGATGTCCCGCGCCGAGGACATGCACGCCAAACTTTGTGCCACACCATGGGATCTAGTTGTGTTCGACGAGGCCCACAAGCTGTCGGCTCACTTCTTTGGTCAAGAACTCAAACGCACGAAGCGCTTTAACCTCGCCGAAAAGCTGGGCGCGCACACGCGACACCTCTTGCTCATGACGGCGACGCCTCACAACGGCAAAGAAGAAGACTTCCAGCTGTTTCTTTCCTTGCTGGATTCGGATCGCTTCTTCGGCAAGTTCCGCGATGGCGTCCACAAGGTTGACGCTTCGGACTTGATGCGAAGGATGGTCAAGGAGGAACTGCTCAAGTTCGACGGTACGCCCCTTTTCCCGGAACGCCGTGCCTACACGGTCAATTACAAGCTGTCGGATCTGGAGGCGGAGCTCTACAAGCGTGTCACCGATTACGTCAGAGAAGAAATGGGCCGCGCCGAGCAGTTGGAGGGCGGGCACCGTGGGTCGGTCGGCTTTGCCCTGACCGCACTACAACGCCGGCTTGCTTCGAGCCCAGAGGCGATCTTCCAATCACTGAAGCGGCGTCATGCACGTCTTGAGAAGAGATTGCGCGAGGCGAGGCTGGGGGCGCGTGGGCCAATTCTGGCCGACACAATTCCTGAAGTTCCCGATGACGAAGATGACCTCTCGGCAGACGAACAGGAACAACTCGAAGAAACGCTTGTTGATGCGGCGACAACAGCTCAAACGGTTGGCGAACTTGAGGGCGAGGTTCTGGCGCTTCAGGCTCTCGAACAGCGCGCTCTCAGGGTTGTTTCATCAGGGCAAGATCGAAAGTGGGAAGAGCTGTCGCGAATCCTTCAAGACGACCCGCATATGCGTGATGCGGGTGGGCGTCTTCGCAAGATCATTATCTTTACAGAACACCGCGACACGTTGAACTATCTGCATCAAAAGATCGCTGGTGTCCTGGGAAACCAAGAGGCGATTGTGACGATTCACGGTGGCACCCATCGTGACGAACGACGCCGGGTTCAGGCTCTTTTCCGTGACGACGTTGACGTCAGAGTGCTCATCGCGACGGACGCGGCTGGGGAAGGTGTGAACCTTCAATGTGCCAACCTGATGGTCAACTACGACCTGCCTTGGAACCCAAATAGACTTGAGCAACGCTTCGGTCGTATCCACCGCATTGGCCAACAAGAGGTCTGCCACCTGTGGAACCTGGTCGCAAAGGAAACGCGCGAAGGCGATGTCTACCATCGCCTGCTTGAGAAGATCTCAATCGAGAGCGACGCCCTCAAGGGGCGCGTGTTCGACATTCTTGGCGAGGTATTTGAAGAGACAAGCCTCAAGGATCTTTTGCTTGATGCGATCCGGTATGGGGACCAACCCGAGATTCGCGCGAAACTGTATCAAAGGGTCGAGAACGCGCTCGATATCAGCCATCTGCGAACGATCCTCGATCGCAATGCGCTGGCACAGGAATCGATGAACGCGGAGCGGCTGTTTGCCGTCAAGGAAGAGATGGAGAAGGCCGAGGCCAGGCGGCTACAGCCTTTCTTCATCCGTTCGTTTTTCATGAAGGCTTTTGAAGGCCTGGGCGGCATAATTCATCGACGCGAAGCTGACCGCTTTGAGATTTCATATGTGCCGACCTCCATTCGTGAAAGAGATCGCCAGATCACGGGTCGGAATCGGCGTGACACAACGCCGGTTCTGAAGCGGTATGAGCGGGTTTGTTTCACGAAAGATGGCGTTCGCCCGGAGAAGGCTGGTCTTGCGATCGCCGGGATGCTGCATCCTGGGCATCCGCTGATGCTAGCGGTGACGGACATTGTGCTTGAGCAGCATGCGAACCTGCTTCGTCAGGGAGCAATCCTTGTAGATCCCGCTGACGATGGGCTGGAACCGCACCTGTTGTTTCTCCTTACGCACGAGATCAAATCGGGCGACGGCCAAACGCTTTCGAAACGTATGCAGTTCGTTCGGGTCGAGCCCGATGGCAGCGCGAGCTTTGGAGGGTGGGCGCCGCACCTCGATTTGCAGCCGCTCGATAATGCCGATCGTCCACGACTAAAGAGTATCATCGATGCTGACTGGATCCGGGCCGACCTTGAACAAAAGGCATTGACGCTTGCTGCTTCAACTCTGGTGCCCGCGCATTTTGCCGAGGTGGCCGAGCGGCGAATTGCTCACGTCGATAAGACCTTGGCGGCGGTGCATGAGCGCCTGAGCAAAGAAATCAAGTATTGGACCGACCGGTGGATACGACTTGGCGACGATCAAAAGGCTGGCAAAGACGTTCGCTTGAACCTTGAGAACGCGCGACGGACGGTGACCGACCTAGAAGGGCGGCTCGTGAACCGCAAGCGCGAACTTCAGGCGATGCGACATGTTGCCTCGGCGACGCCGGTGGCGCTTGGCGGCGCGCTGGTGATTCCTTTGGGCCTTCTGCGAAAGCTGCGCGACGAGGGTCCAAGTGGCGATGCATTCTCCACCGATCCTGTTGCACGCGCTCGAATTGAAATGCTTGCGATGCGCGCGGTTTGGGCGGCAGAGGAAGCGCGAGGGTGCCGGGTTGTCGACGTCTCTGCACAAAAGTGCGGCTGGGATCTCACTTCCTATCCGAAGGAGATCGATGGCAAGCAGCCACAGGCGCGCCACATCGAAGTCAAGGGGCGCATCAAGGGCGCGAGCACAGTCACCGTCACTCGGAACGAAATGCTTTACGCATTAAACCAGGCCGACAAGTTTCATCTCGCCATCGTGCTTGTTGGAGATGACGACGCGGTGGAAGGGCCCTTCTACCTTCAAAACCCGTTCGACGGTGAGCCGCCCTGGGGTGCTGCTGCCGTGAGCTTCGAGCTGAAGTTGCTTCTTGAACGGGCGGCTCGGAGGAACTCGTGAGCCGCAAAAAAAGAAACGCCCCACAGGCTTTCGCCGCGGAGCGTCGGGCCGGCAGTGCTACCACCGGCGGGGTTCAAATCCAGAGTGCTTCCCGTAGGACCGCCTGTCAAGGCCATTCGAGCCGGTGTGCCGGCGGGGCGCCATGACGAGGCGTGTAAACACATACATCGACGGATTCAACTTGTACTTCGGCCTCCGCTCAAAGGGGTGGCGGAAATACTACTGGCTCGATCTCGTCGCCGTGTCTTCTGCACTCTTGAAAGACGGACAGACCCTTGCGGGCACGCACTACTTCACCTCGCGGATTCGTGCGATGCCGGGGAATGCCAACGACGTTAAACGCCAGTCGACATATCTAGATGCCCTTGATGCCCACGGCGGAGTCGTGCGCCACGAAGGTCACTTTCTTGCCAAAACGCAGCGCTGCAAGGGCTGCGGCATGGAGTGGCAAGGTTTCGAGGAGAAGATGACGGACGTGCGCATTGCGACGCGCTTGCTTGGCGACGCGGTCGACGACCGATTTGACACCGCCATCGTCATCTCGGGCGACAGCGACCTCACTCCGCCCGTTGAGGAGGTGTTGGCGCGCTTTCCCACAAAGCGCATCGTGGTTGCGTTCCCTCCCGGTCGCCATTCTGACCAACTCCGCAAAGCAGCTAGCGGTGCGTTCACTTTGGGTGAAGCACACTTGCGTCGCTCTCAACTTCCGGACGTCGTCACGACGGCCACTGGCTTTCAACTCACGCGTCCGGCGCATTGGAAATGACCTACCCCATCAAGTCCCCTAAGAAGCTTATCGAGGTGGCGTTGCCACTTGATGCCATCAATGTAGCGGCGGCTCGTGAGAAGTCGATTCGCCATGGGCATCCGAGCACACTGCATTTGTGGTGGGCACGGCGTCCACTGGCTGCGGCGCGCGCTGTGATTTTTGCGCAGCTTGTGAATGACCCTGGCTTTCAGCAAGGGGGCGGATTCAAGTACGGCAAGAACAAGAAGGAAGCTGCGGCCGAGCGAAAGCGGCTGTTCGGCATTTTGGAAGAGCTTGTTAAGTGGGAAAGCACCACGAACGAAGAGGTTCTTGAGGCGGCACGCGTGGAGATCCGCAGGTCGTGGCGTGAGGTCTGCGAGCTGAATAAGGATCACCCGCAAGCTGCGGAGTTGTTTGATCCGGAAAAGATGCCGGGGTTGCATGATCCGTTCGCTGGCGGCGGGACGATCCCGTTAGAAGCGCAACGGCTGGGCCTTGAGGCGTTTGCGAGCGATCTCAATCCGGTGGCGGTGCTGATCAACAAGGCGATGATCGAGATCCCACCGAAGTTTGCGGGCAGGCCGCCCGTACATCCCAGGGCAGAAAAGCGCGCGGCGGGGATCGGAGCTTGGAAGGGCGCCGAGGGGCTCGCCGAAGATGTGCGGCGTTACGGGGCGTGGATGCGTGAGGAAGCAGAGAAGCGCATCGGGCATTTGTATCCGAAGATTGAAGTCACTGCCGACATGGCAGAGACGCGGCCGGATCTGCGCCCGCTGGTGGGGCAGAAGCTGACCGTGATTGCGTGGTTGTGGGCGCGTACGGTGAAAAGCCCGAATCCTGCATTTTCGCACGTGGATGTGCCGTTGGTTTCGACGTTTGTGCTTTCGAGTAAAGAAGGCAAGCAAAGTTATGTGGTGCCGGTGGTGGAGGGGGATCAGTATGGCTTCGACGTACGAACGGGTATGCCACCAGACGGTACCGATGAAGGGACGAAGCTGGGGCGGGGCGCGAACTTTCGTTGCGTGCTGTCGAATGCGGCGATCGAGCCCACGTACATCAAGGCGGAGGGCTTTGCCGGTCGCATGGGTACTCGCTTGATGGCTATTGTCGCGGAAGGTCCGAAGGGCCGGTTCTATCTGCCGCCCTTTGCAGATCACGAGGCGGTCGCCAAGTCGGCCGAGCCCGCTTGGAAGTCCGACTTGAACCTTCCGAATGATCCGAGAAATTTTTGGACGCTAAACTATGGGCTCACGAAATACGGCGACCTCTTCACACCTCGGCAATTGGTGGCGTTGACGATGTTCTCGGATCTCGTCACGGAGGCGCGCGAACTCGTCCGCCAAGAAGCCGTCACCGCAGCGCTCTCCGCCGACGGGATCGGGCTCGACAACGGCGGCACCGGTGCCACAGCGTACGGGGAAGCGGTGGGCGTCTATTTGGCCGTCACGATTGACAAGGTCGCCGATTACAACAGTTCACTCTGCGCGTGGAGTCCAACGCGGGATCAAGCTAAGACGACCTTCGGCCGACAGGCACTGCCAATGGTTTGGGATTTCGCGGAGGTCAATACTTTCGCACATGCGGCAGGGGACATCGGTGTTTCGATCGAAGGAATAACCCGCTCATTGAAGGCTGCCGCTACTGCCCCAGGGAGGGTGTTCCAAGCAGGAGCTCAGTCGCAAAACATCTCGGCCGGTAAATTCGTCTCAACAGATCCCCCATACTACGACAACATCGGTTATGCAGACCTTTCCGACTTTTTCTATGTCTGGCTCAGACGGTCATTGAAGGAGTTTTTTTCCCGATCTGTTTTCAACGCTAGCTGTGCCCAAGGCGGAAGAACTCGTGGCGACCCCTTATCGCCACGGAGGAAAGGACGAATCCGAGCGTTTCTTTTTGGATGGCATGACGAAGGCGATGACTGCGCTTGCGCACCAATGCCACCCTTCAGCGCCTGTTACGATCTACTACGCATTCAAACAATCAGAGACCGGGGCCCTTGAGGGAACGTCGTCGAGCGGGTGGGAGACATTCCTGGGAGCGGTTCTTCATGCGGGTTTTGCCATCTCAGGCACTTGGCCGATGCGGACAGAGCGAGACGCTCGGTCGATTGGAATTGGTACCAACGCGCTCGCCTCCAGCATCATCCTCGTCTGCCGCAAGCGTCCGGATACTGCTGCCACCGTCTCCCGCCGCGAGTTCATTTCGTGAACTCAACCTTGTTCTACCCGAAGCTCTCGACGAAATGACCAAGGGTTCGGGGGATGATCGCTCGCCAGTTGCACCCGTCGATCTCTCCCAAGCCATCATCGGCCCTGGCATGGGCGTTTTCTCGAAATACTCCGCCGTGCTCGAAGCTGATGGTTCGCCGATGACGGTGCGCACAGCGCTGCAACTAATCAATCGCTTTCTCGCCGAAGACGACTTCGACCACGACACGCAGTTCTGCCTGCATTGGTTTGATCAATACGGCTGGGCCGAAGGTGCCTATGGCGAAGCCGACGTGCTCGCGCGCGCTAAGGCAACCAGCGTCGCGGGCCTCGATGATGCCGGTGTGGCGAAAACCGGCGCCGGCAAAGTACGCCTCCTACGCCCGAACGAGTATCCTGCCGATTGGGACCCTCGCAAAGACACGCGCATCCCCATCTGGGAAGCCCTCCACCAACTGATCCGCGCCCTGCGTGATCAAGGCGAGAGCAGCGCCGGTCAGATCCTCGCCGTCGTCAAAACAAAGAGCGAGGCCATTCGGCAGCTCGCGTATCGCCTGTACACCCTGTGCGAGCGCCGCGGCTGGGCCGAAGATGCCCGTGCCTACAACGAACTCGTCACCTCGTGGACAGCAATCGAATCCGCGGCCGGTCAATTCCCAGAGACAAACGAGCAGCTGAAACTATTCGGAGAGAAACAATGAAACCGTGGCGTGAGATCAGCGTGCCCCATCCAGACGTGCTTGAGGGCACGTTTCAGCAATCAGAGTTTGCTGCGGACATCACCGCCGTACGGGACGGAAGAGCAACGCACGAGTATCAAGACGCCACAGCGTTCTTCCAACGGACCTTCATCACTGAGGGTATGCGCCTGCTGCTCACGCAGGTTGCACAGCGGCTTAACAGCAAAGGCGGCGAGCCCGTCATTCAATTACAAACGGCCTTCGGGGGCGGCAAGACGCACACAATGCTGGCCGTCTTCCATTTGGCCGCCCGTTCATGCCCGCTCAAAGGTCTCGTTGGCATTCCCGCGCTGCTTGACCAAGCCAATCTCATGGATGTTCCTAAGGCGCGGGTGGCCGTGCTTGACGGAACCGCGCATGCTCCTGGCCAGCCGTGGGCGCACGGCAATGTTCGCGTGGCCACGCTTTGGGGCGAGCTTGCGTGGCAGCTGGGTGGAGAAGAGGGCTTCGCTTTCGTTCGAGATGCCGACGCAACCGGCACCTCACCTGGCAAAGACGTGTTGCGTGCGCTCCTTGAGCGCTTTGCCCCTTGTGTCGTCCTTGTAGATGAATTGGTCGCGTACGTGCGCCAGTTCCCTGATGGCCAAGTTTTGTCCGGCGGGACGTACGACAGCAACCTGTCGTTCATTGATGCCCTCACGAATGCCGTCAAATTGGTACCGAACGCCGTCGTTTTGGGATCATTGCCTGAATCCGAAGTCGAGGCCGGCAGCTCACGTGGTGTTGCAGCGTTGCGGGCGTTGGAAAAGATCTTTGGTCGCGTCCAGGCGTTGTGGAAGCCAGTGGCCACTGAAGAGGCCTTCGAGATCGTGCGGCGTCGGCTGTTCCAGCCAATTCAAGATCGAGGCGGCCGCGATGACGTTTGTCGCGAATTTGTAAAGCTTTATGCCGCCGAGGGATCGAAGTTGCCTTCCGAAACGCACGAGGCGCGCTACTACGATCGCCTAGTTCAGGCATACCCCATTCATCCCGAAGTTTTCGATCGCCTCTACGAGGACTGGACCACGCTGCAATCGTTCCAGCGAACCCGTGGCGTCCTAAAATTGATGGCCCGAGTGATCTATCGCCTGTGGAAGGACCAGAACCAGGATCTGATGATCCTTCCTGGCAGCCTTCCGCTATACGACAGCGGGGCGCGTAACGAACTGGTCTATTATCTGCCGCCTGGTTGGGACGCCGTGCTCGAGCGCGACATTGACGGCGAGCGTTCAGAAACTACCGAGCTTGATACCAGAGAACCACGCTTCGGCGCCGTCCACGCCGCTCGGCGAGTCGCGCGCACGCTGTTCCTCGGCAGCGCACCATCATCTGGTGGGGCGCAGACTGGCACGCGAGGCATGGACCGCGCCCGCGTGTTGCTGGGATGTGTGCAGCCGGGCCAGCCATCAGCGGCATTCTCAGACGCACTCAACCGGATCTGCGACCGCCTGCACTACTTGAACGTTTCTGATGACAAGGCGAAAGAGACGGCGCGTTTTTGGTTCGACACGCGCGCCAACCTTCGTCGAGAAATGGAAGATCGCAAGGGACGGGTAGACGCCATAGCCATCCGCGCGAAGATCGCCGAGGTGTGCAAGCGCCTCACCGATGGTGGCGAACTATTCGACGGGGTCCACGTCTTCACACCGCACGCTGACATTCCCGACGATTCAACCCTGCGACTCGTCTTCCTGCCGCCCGACAAGGCCTACAGCAAGTCCGCATCCCAAGTGGCTTTTGATGAGGTGTTGGAAATCGTTCGCTCAAACGGAAGCAAACCGCGGTATCGCGGAAATCGTCTGGTCTTCATTGCGGCAGACCAGGCATCACTCATCCGACTCAAAGAGTGTGCCTGCACGGCCCTCGCATGGGATTCGATCGTCAAAGACATCAAGGAAGGTCGGCTCAACATCGATCGCCTACAAGAGAAGCAGGCAGCCAAGGAGCTTGAGACAGCGGAAAGCGTTGTACCTCGCGCCGCAAGAGAGACCTTCAAGTGGCTGCTTAGCCCCGGTATGGCATCAGCCACCGATCGGCAGGTCCTTGTTGAGGCATTCCCTCTAAACAGCAGTGGACGAGCCTATGGCGCCGAACTCGAACATGTATGCCAAGAAAACGAAATCGTGTTCCCCATATGGTCCCCCATTCACCTTCGCACGCGACTGCGCGAGCTTTATTGGAAGGATTCAGCGATCGCCGTTCGCGCAGCGGTGGTCTGGGAAGATCTGCAGAAGTACCTGTATCTTCCCCGTCTCAAGAATCGCGGCGTCCTGGAGCAGATCATCCAAAAGGGTGCGGCCACCAAGGATTTCTTTGGAACCGCATACTCCCAATCTGGTGATCAATTCGAAGGCTTCAAGCTCGGTGATCCGAATGTCCAGCTCGACGATACCCTTCTTCTTATCGAACCCACCGCCGCAGCCGCTTACCTCGCCACGATGGAGAAGAGGGCGGAACTCGCCGCTGCGGCAATAGCATCGCCACCCGCCTCAGCGAACGCTGGCGCCACAACGGGCACCGCCCCAGCGCTGCCGCCCAAGGCATCAACACATACGGCCGTGGCTCAGGCCGCGAAGACCAAGGCATTCTTCGGCTCCGTTGACGTAAGCGCCACAAAAGCGAAGATGGATCTGGTCTCAATCGCGGATGAGATCATTGCCGTGCTTGCCTCTGATCCCAATGCCAACGTGAAGGTCACTGTGGAAATCTCTGCGGATTTTCCCGCGGGCGCCACCGAGCAAACAAAGCGCGCGGTATCCGAAAATGCGACGGCGTTGGGGTTCAAGAGCAAGCTGTGGGAGTGACGGAAAGTCGAAATCGCCCATGCCCACTTCTCTGCGTACGCGACCGTTTTGAAGGCATTCGACCTGCAGGCGGATCTGTTTGTGTACCTGCTTCAGGGCGGCCAAGATGCGGAACGCAGCTCAATTCGTCGCGGGATCGCATTGCTTCCCGGTGTCGAGACCATCGACACGGAGAATGAGCGCGACCGCCAGGCGTTTTTCGGTGCGATTGCGAATCCCGGGACGTCCGGGATGAAGCAGCTGAGCAGTCGGAGCGTGTAAGTTCGGCGCGGTGTGCATCAATGCGTCGATTGGCTACGCAGTGAGTAGCTTTTTCTGGTGCCATATGCACGCGTTGGTGCCTGAGGTTCTTGCCGGGACAAGCAGCACCGAAAAGGTGCCCGTTGCCTTGGCCCGGAAACTCTACGAGGTGCGTAGACTATTCAGCTGGTCCACCAGCGCGTGGTCATCGGCGGGTATGTTTGCTTCTCAACGTGCCGTGTTGAAGCGTTTACGACTCCAAAAACCACCGCCTCCTAAGGGGCGATGGGGGGCGCTGTCTCTGCTCTGGGATTCGCCCGGCAGTAAGGCTAAGGACGCAAGGCGGCTTACGTTAGGGGCTGCCGCGAAAAAAGTCGATCGTCTCGTCATGTCGGTACGGTCGGGTGGATGGTGTAGTTCCACTCGCCGTGGAAGACGTTGGGATCGAGATTCACGAGTGCGAGGTCCTTGTCCGAGACGCGGCGACCCTTGGCGTAAGTGCGACTGTCGACTCGGCTCTTCACGAGCAGTCCGGTCGTCGTCGTCGTCGCTGCGATTAGATTGACGATGACTTGATGGGTGACCAGAGGCTTTCCGCGCCAGTTCTGGGTGATGAAGGAAAACAAGCGGTGCTCGATCTTGTTCCACTTGCTCGTTCCCGGAGGCAGATGACAGACGGTGATGGGGAAGCGCAGGTCGTCGACGAGCTTTTGTAGCTCGAGCTTCCATAGGCGCAGCCTATAGCCGTTGCTTCCACCTCCGTCCGCCGTGATCACGAGCGAGGTCGCGTTTGGATACCTCGAGGCGCCCATCTCGCTCCACCAGGTGCGGATGCTCTGCACCGCGAATTCCCCCGTGTCGTGGCTCACGCCAACGCTGACCCACGCCTCGTTCTTCTGGAGGTCGTAGATGCCGTACGGTGTGGCGCGTCCCTTTTCGTCGTCGACGAAGTCGTGCACGTTCACATCGACCGGATCTTCCTTCCCGCTGAGCTCGCGGCCGCCGTTCTTGTACGGTCCGACAAGCTCTCGTTTCTTCGTGTCCACAGAGATCGCCGGCTCGTTCGTTTCGAGCTGTCGACGGAGTGTCTCGTTGATGTGCTCAAACTGAGCGTTTCGATCTGGATGCTGCGCGCCCTCAAGCCGCTTGCGATTCGCCTGGAGACTGTAGCCGAGCTCCTTGAGCAGTCTTGAGACCATCTTCATGCTCGTTTGGTGCCCCTGCTTCTTGAGCGCCTCCACGAGATTGCGCTGGCTACGAGCTGTCCACAGAAGCGGCGACTCGGGATCTCCGCGTGTCGTCGATTCTACAAGCTTCTTCAGATCCGGAATCAATCTCGGATCCTTCTCGGTTGCCTTCTTGCGCCCGGCGCCTGGTCGACGGCTTCGCGTTGGCGGTAAATGGCTCGCCGTCCCGTTTTCGATCGCCCGTACTTCGGCGATCCCGCGCCCCACCACGCTCGGTGCCATACCCGTCGCACGAGATGCAGCGACAATGCCGCCGTAGCCAAAAGCGATCGCCTCGTTCGCCACGAATAGCCGCCGAGCTCTCTCTGTCAGGCTCCCCTTTATCTTGCCGTAGCGATCCCGTATCTCGGATTCACGCCGCGATCGTTCCTTGGTCATGCACCACCAATGGAGATCCTCCTCGCGGATAAAGTCAACCTATTTATTTCGCGGCAGGCCCTTAGCAGCCAAACATGCTCAACTGTGGTGACGGTATGGCCGCAAGTTTGCGTTGGGGCGCCTTTTCGCGGACCTCATAGGCAAACGTTGATCGGCGATGCACAGGTGAGGCACCGCAATTCTGGACGTTTCGCGCAGTGGTCCACGGTCCGGGTAGCGCACTGCTTTCCGGGCACGCAATCCCGATCGCTCTCGCAATCCACGGCGGTGCGCGCAAAGCAGCCGGCCACCGACAGCTTGTTTCCGCTGCAGCCGGGTTCAAGCCACCGACAGGCTTGATCAAGCTCGCATGATTTAAGGTCGCGAATATCGCTACACGACGCGGGGCACGAAGTCATTTGCCAACCGCATTTGCCCTTGCTGCGAGTGCATTCCGGGCCGGCCGTTGAACCATCCTCGCAGATGCGCGTCGCTACTTTCGGCGCCACCCCACACTCCTGCGTGGTGCAAGTGGGGGCCGGGTTGCATTGGCACAGCGGGCAGCCATTGGCGTTCGTCTTGTTGCCGAACTCACACAAAATGCCGCACTCCGGGGCTGTGCACTCGTTGCATTGGCCTATGTTCCAGGTGCATTTACCACTGGTGACGCTGCGTTCGCAGGACATCGAGGGCCCTGTGCCACCAGGGCAAGGCGCTACGGGGGGCACGGGGCCGCAGTCTGCGTTGGCGCATGCGGGGGGCTCAGCACAGCTACAAATGTCACAACCCGAGACGCCTTTTTTGAACCCTGACGGGCAAGCCAGGTCGCACGCCACGGGATTGCAGGCGGTCGGACATTTATCTTGTTGCAGGGAACACCGCCCACGCGAGTCGAGACGGCAAGAAAAGCCCACGGCCGAGCCATCGGGGCATAACATGGCGATGGCAGGCGCCTCCTGGTTTGCGCAATCATCCGGGCTGCATTCTTGGGGCGCTGGCTTGCAAGTGCACGTTGGACAGCCCTCGCCATCAAGGCGGCCGTCAAGCTCGCAGTCCTGGGGGCAGACTTGCCCGCACACGCCGCTGGCCCCGCTGCCGCCCCTGCCATCCCCTGCTGCGCTGCCGCCGGTCCCGTCAGAGTTTAGGCCGTCGTTGCCGAGGCAGGCCGCCAAGGCCATCGCGCCGAGCACAACCACGACCCATTCGCTGGAGCAAGCTTTGAACTTCATGGCGGTCCTTTCGGTGGTTGACATTGACAAAAGAACATTGCAACGCCCATGCCACTCGAAAGTGCGCGTTTCTACGCAATTTTGGCCCGGAAATCCGAAATTCGGAAGGGTCAAGTCTCAAGAAACTGAGGGTTAACCTCTGAAAATCAGTCTGCGCGCCCGGCCCGCAGCCAACGATTGAGCCCTGTTGATCGTTCCAAACGTCGGGTCGTCGCTTTGCCATCGGTGGGTCTCGTAGACGTGCATCGCGATTCTATCTGGTAAGTAGAGGCCTGTGGCTTTGCTCCTGTCCGCCCAATCGTTGGGGCACGCTTTCGCGGCGCGTCCCCTGTTTCAAAATGTCAGCTTTACGATTGCCGGCAGCAGCTGAGGATGTAAGGCGTCTTACGTTATTTGACAGAACATATTTTATCGGACAGATTTGACGCGGAAGGACGTGGCGCTTGTAGTTCCTGTACGCAGTCCTATCGCGTCTCCCTTCGGATTGCGGGGTGACGTGGCCGTACCTCGAGGCCCATCCAGGGCCCCGAACGGAGCGCGCTCGAAGAAGGCCTGCCAGAAGGAGGCTGGTGCACGTTGCCAAAGACGTGCCCCTTGTGCTCGTCCGCCTCCGCGGCGCCAAGCTGCGCGTAGCGCCCGGCAATCCGGCGGGCGATGGCGTCCACGTCTACAGGCTGGACCTCCACCTGGTGCGGAGGCAACGACGCAAAAGACACGCGGATCGCAAAGCGCCTATCGGGAGTCAACATCGCAGACTCGTACGACGCCCCGTTTGGCCCTGCGAACACAGCGGAAGGTTGCGGAACACCGGAAAGCCCAGCGTCCTCACGCTCGGCTGCCGGCAGTAAGGCTAAGGACGCAAGGCGGCTTACGTTAGTTGATAGAACATATTTTATCAGACAAATTTGACGCGGAGGGACGTGGCGCTTGTAGTTCCTGTACGCACGTTAGTTGACGGAACATATTTTATCGGACTTTCTGGCTCTACGCGTTATCTCAATTAAACTTCCTATCCACTCGACATTGGAGACTTTTAAGCCGCGCCAGGACGTGGCGTTTGTTCGTCCTATCCACACACACCGAGACGTGGGCCAATCGCAACACGACTGCACGTATTTTGTTCGGACAAATGCGCTGCGTGTAACATCGCTGCGATGATCAAACGCGCGGCCTTGTGTGTTTCCTTGGCGTTGAGGTGGCCAAGGTCGCGCGCGTTTGACGTGGCGGTGACCCTTTTTGCGTTGAGTGTTGCACCTGCGGCGGCAACCGCCGCGGTCCATGAGAACTTGGTTAAGGTGCTGGTGGTCGATGATGGCAGCGCAGAAGCGCTGGTTCGGCGCATTCGTTTCCAGACGAACGATCTGGCGCTCGAGACAAAAATCGTGAGCGCGCGCCTCGTCGGCGATTTCGCCGAACAATCGCGCGCGGCTTTGGCTATGGCAGCGCGCGCGGACGCACGCATTCTCATCTGGTTCCCAAGCGCGGAGAGCGAAACACTCATCGCATTTGCCGAACCAGCCTCTTCCGCGGTGTATGCGAAAGCCCCCTGTGCCGCCATCCCCACCGGTCGATCCTCGGTTCACGTTTCTTCGTGCCTTGAAACCACTGCGCTGGTCGCGCGCTCCACACTAAGCGCGTTGCTGGAAGGCGCCTCGTTGGTTGCACTTTTGGGGGAACCGCCTTCGCCCAAAAGCGGGCCTGCGCCGAAGCCAACCCCGCCGCCGGACGCGCCCAAAGCGGTGGTGGCAACGCCTTTCGCTGCGGCGCCACAAAACGCTTGGCTTTTTGCTGGTGGCCCACTCGTCATCGCCAACGGCCAAACCCAGCCCGGTATGTGGGGCCTGGCGTTGGGCGCCGCGCGGGTTCACAATTTTTGGATGGGCGAGTTACGGTTGCTGGGCACGCTTGCCTCAACTGTGCGCAGCCAAGGGGTTGCCGCCGATATTTTTGAAATGGGAATGTCGGCCACGCTGTGGCGCAAAATCGGCGCCTTTGAATCGATCGACGTGGCCTTCGGTTTGCCTTTGGGGTGGGCGGCGTGGCGGCGCGGCACAGCGTCGGTGCCGCAAAACGCAGGGGTGGCGGCCACAGGCGCGTCAACCACCTTTTCGGTGACAACCGGCGCCGAAGCGGCGATTGCGTTCAAACCAACGCGCAGCGGCCTAACCGCGCGCTTGCTGGGCGGGCTTCATTTTGTGCCGGGCGCACCAACATTCACCTACGCCGACCGCGGCCAAGACCGCAGCTTATGGATTGTGCAGCCATTTGTTTCGCTGCAGCTGGCCTGGCTCACCGCAGATCCCCGCGCCCGAAACGAAGTTTGACCGAATTGCCGTTGAGGCCGCCTCTATACCGGAAGCGAGATGACCTTGACATCGCCTCCGAAGTCAAAGCAGGCCGATGACGGAAACACAGTAGAGTCTTTGGCTCAGGCGGCGTTGATTGGCGAACGCGCCGACGTGGAACGCTTGCTGACGTTCTTGTTGCCAAGCATTCGAAACCTCATCCGTTACTTGCTGCGAGGTGACGAAGATGTGGACGATGTCACGCAGGAAGCGTTGATCGCTTTGGTGCAGGGGCTTCACACATTCTCTGGCAGCGGCGCATTTGTGTCGTGGGCCAATCGCGTGGTGGCCAGGGTGACCTTTGCGTTCATTAAGCGGCGGCGAAGCGCGGTGGCTTCGTCAGACGCCGCGCTTGACGAAGTTGTGCCCGCACCACCAAGCCACGGTGGCGATTTTCTGGCCCGCCGCGCATTGGTGGATCTGTTGGACAAAATTCCCGAGGACCAGCGCGTGGCGTTCGTCATGCATGATCTGTTGGAACTGACGCCCCTCGACATTGCACGGGATCTGGGTGTGCCCGTTGAGACCGTGCGCAGCCGCGTGCGCCTTGCGAAAGAACGCTTGCGCATACGCGCCGCGTGGCTTTGGCGAGACACCTCTTCTTGAACGGAAAACAAACCGTGAAAACCTCAAAGACACCCAGCGATCAAGAAGCCTTCTTGCTACCACGGCTCGATCGACGCCCGGGCCCGGCGGTGCCGATTTCGCAGGCACGCGCGCACTCGATGGTGGCGATGGCAGTCAACGCCGCGGGACGCCTCGAAACGCCCCGCACAATGAAACCCAACCACCTTTACATGTTTGCGTCCGCGGCGGCGATCACGTTGGTGGCCGCATCAGCGTGGGGGATTGCAACGTGGCAGCGCTCGCCACAAACCGCGGTGCCCATCGTCGTCACCCCCCCAGCCCCAACCACCGTGGCCCCCCACGTGGAGCCCGAGCGAAAAGACACCCTACCCAAGCCACGGCTTGGCCCCCCTTCGGCTGCGCCGCCTGCGCGTCCTCGCCGCAGCGAAGACTGGTTGGCAACTGCCAATCGCTTGCGTGGCCAAAAGCGCTGGCGCGACGCCGCGCGAGCCTATGAAAACGCGGCCCGTCTTGGCAAAGAGCCACACACCGTGAACGCGGCCCAATTCTCGGCGGCTTTGCTGCGACGCGATCACCTAGGCGATCCCAAAGGCGCATTGGTGGCTCTGCAGAAATTGGCGGGCAATTTAACCACCGGTCCGTTGGCGGAAGAAACGTTGTGGGAAACCGCTACAACGCAGCGGATTTTGGGTAAAACCGAAGCTGAACGCGTAACTTTGTTGAAGTTGCTTAACGTTGGCAAAAAAGAAACCGTTGTAACACGGCGAGCGCAAGCAAGGCTGCGCGAAATTCTTTAACCGTTCTTCTGTACGCAACACCTCTATTCAAACGGAGGCCTTCGTGAAAACAAAACTTATGAAATGCGCCGTGATGATCGCCTTGATGTTGACCGCTTGCGATAGCAAAGACGCTGTGGTGGTGGGTGCAGGTGATGCGTCTGAGGCAAAGCTTGATGGCGGTGTTCCGTCCACAAACAACGGTACAGGCAAAGACATATTTCCCGGCCTGATCGGCAATGGCCCAACCAACGCCGATCGCGAAGCCTTTTGCAAAGGCCGCGGCCCCTCGGTTGTGGTGCCGGGGGAAACGCCGGTATGCGCGGGAAAACTTGCGGAGAAAACTTTCCGTTATGGTTTGTGCACCTGCCAAGATGTGATGCTGAATGGCAAACTTCATACAGATTCCATCGACTCCAACGCAGGAATGTCGGTGGCCAATGGCGGAGCCTCTGTGGGCATAAATGGGACCTTCAGTAACCCGGGCGAATCACGCATCGGTGGCAGTTTGATTGTCAAAGGCCCCATGGGAAGCTCTGCGTCTCAAGAGATCACAGGCGATTTGAAGGTGGACGGACTCCTTTCGAGCGAGGGCAAGGTGGCGGTGGGTCGCGACGCATGGATCAACGGATTCATTGCGGTGACTGGCGAACTTTCGGTGGGCCGTGATTTGCACAGCCCTTCGGGAAAACCATTGGTAGACGGTGCAAGAGTAGGCGGCAACGTGATCACTGAGCCGTTCACGTTTTCGCCTCCGTGCGACTGTGAAAAGCCCCTGGATGTAACGGCGATCGTAAATGAAGCCAGAACCAACAACCACAACGCGCTCATCAATTTGGATCCCGACCGCTTGGCGCTCGTGTCACAACCCACAATCCTCGAGTTGCCGTGTGGACGCTACTATCTTTCCGGCATCCGCGGGGCCGCTCCGATTACCATCAAGATCACCGGTCGCACAGCGATTTATGTTGGTGGCAGCATCGAGGCGGCCTCGAGCCTCAACGTGGATGTGGGCCCGCAAGGAGAAGTCGATCTCTTCGCCGAAGGAGCCGTCTTCGCGGTTTCGGGATCAATGAGATTGGGGAGCAGCGACCGCCCCGCCGCTTCTCGCATGTACTTGGGTAGCACAAGCATCATGAACATCGAGGGCTCGGGTGAACTGGTGGCGAACATCTACGCCCCACGCGCACAACTGATCGCCGCGGTGTCGAAACTGCAGATCTACGGTTCGCTGTTTGTGCGCGGGGTCGTTGGCTCCAATCTCAGTGTGCGCTTTGACCGCGCCATCACCGGAGCTGGCAACGATTGCGACAAAGAGATCGCCCCGCCGACGAAGGGAGGGGAATGCAAGGCGTGTGGCGACTGCGCGAACTATGCAGCCTGCATTGATGGCGTGTGTGGCGCCTGCCGCACCGACGCCGATTGTTGTTCGCCCCTGATTTGCCAAAACGGCCAGTGCGTGGTCATCGTGAACTGAGCGCGTAGCCAACGGGGCTGCACCTTAGGGCGGCAGCCCCAGACCCAAGCCCGGCAGTAAGGCTAAGGACGCAAGGCGGCTTACGTTAGTTGATAGAACATATTTTATCAGACAAATTTGACGCGGAGGGACGTGGCGCTTGTAGTTCCTGTACGCCGACGGTGAGTGATATTTCCTTGTGCGGCGTGGGTTCTTCTTGTGTGCCCATGTGGCTCGACCTCATAGCCTCAAAGTCTTGGTGCGGCACTTGTCCTGGGGGCAGAATCGAATGCGTATGGCTGCGCTCTTTGGATTGATGATGAGGCGGTAGCTGCCATTTTCGGTGGCCTCGAAGCCGGGGATCGGCGGGAAGACGAAGTTGTCATAGGGGTTATTATCGGACAAGTGCAAGCGTCTCACCGTTCTTGACGCAAGCGCAAATGCAGCTTATTCGTCCTATGCTCTACGAACGCGTTGCCCGAAGGCAAGCTCGAAGCCGTACGCCGCGAGTGTCTGCGCACCGACAAGCCCTTCGAGTACGCCTTTTTGCTGGACGCGCTTTCGGACGAGCAGGACCAGGGCATCACGATCGACACGGCCCGTGTGTTCTTCAAGACGAACGCCCGGGACTACATCATCATCGATGCGCCCGGGCACATCGAGTTTCTCAAGAACATGATTTCGGGCGCGGCGCGCGCCGAGGCGGCGGTGCTGGTCATCGACGCCAAGGAAGGTGTGCGCGAGAACAGCCGCCGCCACGGGTACATTCTTTCGATGCTGGGCATCCGGCAGGTCGTGGTGTGCGTCAACAAGATGGACCTCGTCAACTTCGACGAGGCCGTGTTCCGGCGCATCGAGCAGGAATACCGGGCGTTTCTCACGGAGATTGGCGCCGTATCCCCCGAGCGCTTCATTCCGATCTCCGGCATGCAGGGCGACAACCTTGCGTCCCGCAGCGACAAAACCCCCTGGTACGACGGGCCCACGCTGCTCGAGATGCTCGACACCTTTCAAAAGGCCCCGCCGAAGGTGGATCGCCCCCTGCGCATGCCCGTGCAGGCCGTCTACAAGTTCACCAACCAGGGTGACGATCGCCGCATCATCGCGGGCCGCATCGAATCGGGCCGGGTGAAGGTGGGCGACAAGGTCGTCTTTACGCCCTCGAACAAGATCACCTACGTCAAGAGCATCGAGGGCTTCAACACGGAGTCGCGCGAGGAGGTCGAGGCGGGTTGGTCCACGGGCTTCACGCTCGCCGAAGAGCTCTACATCACGCGCGGCCAGGTGATGAGCCACGTGGAGCGGGCGCCGCTCGTCAGCACGCGGCTGCGTGCAAACATCATCTGGTTGGGCCGCAAGTCCTTCGAGCCGGGCCGGGATTACAAGCTCAAGCTGCACACGGCCGCCGTGCCGGTGCGCATCCACCGCATCAACAAGGTCATCGACGCTTCCGAGGCGGGCAGCCAGCTCGACAAGCGCCGCGTGGACCGGCACGACGTGGCCGATCTCGTGCTGGAGACGCAAAGCCCTGTCGCGTTCGACACCGTGGGCGACAACGAGGCCAGCGGCCGCTTCGTCATCGTCGATGGGTATGAGATCGCCGGTGGCGGCATCATCGTTTCGGCGGAGGAAGAAGAGCGCGACGAGCTGCGCTTCGAGGCACGCATGCGCGACTTCCACTGGGTCAAAGGCGGCGTGACCGCCAGCCAGCGGGCCGAACGCCATGGTCACCCCGCGGCGCTCGTGATGTTCGTGGGCGGCCCAAAAACGGGCAAACACGGCTACGCCCGCGCACTCGAGAACGCCCTGTTCGAGAGCGGCCGGAACGCGTACATGCTGGACGGCACCAACGTGCTTTTGGGCATCGATGCCGATCTGCACTTCGTCGATGCCACCGGGGATCGGCGGGAAGACGAAGTTGTCATAGGGGTTATTATCGGACAAGTGCAAGCGTCTCACCGTTCTTGACGCAAGCGCAAATGCAGCTTATTCGTCCTATGCTCCGCCAGGTAGGCCAGGAGTGGGCTCAGAACCTTGACCAGGTGCGCTGTCACTTTGCTGGTCGTCTTGGCCGTTTGTTCCAATGTTGCCTGTGCACGAGGTGCTCCAGGGGAGCCCCAGGGCCACAAAGGCTATTGGAAACACACCCTTGCCCATAAACCGCGAACGGACTGAAAACTGGCGCGTCATCTTCGTTGGGTCGCGGGAGCCCAACTTTCCGGGTCAATCTCGAACCAGTTCTTGAGACGCTGGGGAGATGGCCCAGGGAAGCATTTGACAGGGCAAGCGAAAGCATAGGGCTGGCCGCTCGACGTGCGCTAATCCCTGGCCTGGTTACGAGACGCGCAGATCGGGCAGTGGCCCCGTCGAGATGTCCCCGAACTTCTCGATCGGCAGTCCAGCGAAGTTGGCAACCGAGATCAGAACGTCGCTCAGCGCGTGCTTTTTGTCCGGATATTGCAGGTAGCGGCCGCCGCGAAAGTACCCCTTTCCCCCGATCAAGATGGCGGGGTGCGTTTGGGTGCCCTCGTGATGAATCCCGCCGGCCGCGTTGACCCAAACGAAGACGGTGTTGTCCGCCATCGTTCCGCCGCCCTCGGCCGTCGCCTTGAACTTGCCCACCAGACTGGCAAGCCAGGCTGCGTGCTGGGTGTAAGCCTTGGTGAGCTCGGGCATCATCGAAAAGTGGTGCATCTGGTGATGGATGGACCCCTTGATTCCCAGGAACCCATATCCCGAACCGGCCCCGTTGTACCCTTCGATGGAGATGAGCGAGACGTGGGTGAGGGAGCACAGGTGCGCCGCGAAAGCAAGATCGAGCAGCGGCGGAACAGCCTCGCTCGGGAACTCATCGTTTTGCTGGCGGTAGGCGCTCTCGGGCTTTGCCGGGGCCTTGACGGTGTCACACTTCAGCGAGCTGCCGGCCGCCAGGCGGCGCTCTATCTCCCGCAGCGACTCCAGGTACTGGTCCAGCTTCGCTCGCTCGGGGCCGGCGAGCCGACCTGAGGCACGCTGCACGTCCTGCACCAGGAAGTCGAGGGCGCTGCGCTTGGAACTGAGCAGCTGCTGGCCGAGATCGGGCTGCGCCGCCGTCCCGGTCCGACCGGCGAACAGCGTCTGGTATATCTTGTTCGGGCTCCACTCGGCCGGGAACGGTTGGTTCGGACCGTCGGCGCTGACACAGACCACCTGCTTGTTCTCGCCGCCGAGTGTGCCGAAAGCGGTCGAGGAGACGGGATCCGTCTTGCCCAAAGAGCGGGCCAGCACGCGGTCCATCGAGGCCCCGCCTGGCTTTCCCGCGACACCGGTGAGCGTCGCGTAGCCGCTGCCGTGGTTGTCCTCACGGTGCATGTGGAACTTGTCGAGGATGAGGACCTCGTCGCGGTACGGAGCAAGCGGCGCGAGGATCCCGCCCAGCTCGAAGCCACTCTTCGGGGCATAGAGTGCGGGGAGCAGGCCGCAGCTGTCGACGAAGAAGATCACCCTGCGGCGGGGCTGCGCCTGCGCCGTGCCCTCGCCGACGAGCTTGTTCAGCATCGGAACGAGGAAGCTCGCGCCGGCGCCGAGCCCCATCATGCGCACGAAGTCGCGTCTTGTGTGCCGTGTCATGGTTACTTCTCCTGGTTGGAAGCGTTGCTGCGGAAAAGGAAGTGCTCGCCCACCGCGACCTGAACAACCAGCTCGCGGATGTTGCCTCCCGAGGCGACGAACGCGGCGTTCAGGCGTTTGAGCTCGCAGGCATCGTCGCCGGCCGCCGGCTCCCCACGCGCGTAGCGGTACAAATGCTGGACGAAACACTGACCCACGCGCGGGGATCCGGCCAACAGGGAAGAGAGCTCCAGCGCGCTGCCGACCGGGACCCGGCCGCCGTCGGTGACGACCTCCCCTTGCGAGTCCACCGGCCGGGCGCCGTCGGCGGTCCGGTAGGCTCCGATGGCGTCGTAGTTCTCGAAGAGGAAACCCATCGGGTCGATCAGGTTGTGGCAGGCTCGGCAGGTCGGGCTTGCGGAGTGGGCGTTCATGCGCTCGCGGTGGGTCAAGCGCGGGTCGGGCGGCGGCGGAAATATGTCGACCCCAACCGGCGGCGGTGGCAACGGCTCGCAGAGGATGACGTCGCGCAAATAGAGTCCTCGGTGCACGATGTCCGTCTCGGTGTCCGTGGCCAGGACGGCCATCGGCCCCGCCAGGGTCAGGAAGCCGCGGCGCTGTGCGGGCGGCAGCGCCACCCGCTGGAACCCCGAGCCGCCCGACGGGATCCCGTAGAGCCCGGCGAGAGCGGGTGAGACGACGGAGTGATCGGCCGTGAGCAACGTGTGCAGCCGGGCGTCCCCCTCCCACAGCACATGGGAGAACAGCATGCGTCCCTCGCTGGCCATGTCTGCGGCCATCGCCTTCGAGAAGCGCGGGAATTGCGTGGAGTTCTTGGCCTGTTGGGGAACGAGGTCGAAGTTCGCGTATTCCTCAAAGAAGCGAATGATGCCGCGGGCGCCGTCGGGTGTCGCCAGCAGGCGACGCGCCTGCTTCTCGACCTCCGCCGGCGCCCCGAGGGCGCCCGACTCCGCAGCGGCACGCAGCTCGCTGTCCGGCGGTGCGCCCGAGATGAAGAACGACAGGGCCGACGCGCGTTCGGACGGCGTCAACGGGACGACCGCCTTGGTGTCACGAGGATCACCTTGCTCCCAGCGGAAGAGCGCCTGTGGAGACGTCAGGATCACGGTGAGGACCTGCCGCAAGGCCGAAGCGGCCCCGGCGCGGTCGTACTCGGCGGTCGCGTACTGCTCGTAGGCCGCTGTCTCCTCGGCGGTCAAGGCGCGCCGGAACAAACGCGGTGCCAAGCGCGCAACGGCGAGCTGCTTGAGACACCCCAGCTCCGGGGTGCCGCTTGGACACTCCAGCAGCTCCGATCGTCTCGCGTAGATCTCGTCGGCGATCTTGGCCGCTTGATCCAGCAGTTCCTCGACGGCGTTCACGGCGACGCCTGCCTGCCGGGCGTCGCTGCTCGATGTCCCCGGCAGGCGCAGCCGAAGCGTCGGGGCGGGCGTCCCTTTGAGACCACCGGGAACCAGCGCCGAGACCGTCTCGAAGGCCTCTTGCGGGGAGAGCCGCCAGATCCGCGCCGCCGGCACGCGGCAGCCCTGGCCCCAGTCGAGGGGCGACGACCCTAGCGGATCCGGCCTGTCGTCCCCGGGGGGCGGGGTGCCAGGGGTGCCAGGCGTTGGCTCAGAACCTTGACCCGGCGCATTGTCACTTTGCTGGTTGTCTTGGCCGCCTGTTCCAATGTTGCCCGTGCACGAGACGCTCCAGGGGAGCCCCAGGGTCACAAAGGCTATTGGAAACACGCCCATGCCCATAAACCGCGAATGGACTGAAAACTGGCACGTCATCTTCGTAGGGTAGCGCGAACCCAACTTTCCGGGTCAATCTCGAACGAAATCTTCCCGTATTTAGGCCTGGCTCCCGACCTGAGACGCTGACGTTTGCGTTCGCACAGTCGACACCCCTGCGCCTTATAGGTACGGTTCTAAGCGCAATGCTGTTCACTTAAGAAACCTCGTAACCATCTGAAAATATTGTGCAATTCGTCTTGACAAGGCCCGAGGCTGCGAGCGCCGGCCTTCATGAGCCTGCTTCGTGGACCTGGCGATCACTTTCGAGCGTTCTTCAAACTGACCAGTGGCTGTGCGGACAAGTTCGACCGGACACGGACATGGAGCGCCCGCAGCGTCTTGATGTGGCTGATGGTCCTGACGATGCCGGACCGAAAGATGAGCTATCGACGGAGCTTGCGGATCGTGGCGTACTACGGGCGCAAGGTGTTCGATTGGGCGAAGGTACCGACGTTGTCGTCCATCAGTGAAGCAAGAAAGAAGGTCTCGATCGAGACATGCCGTGGGTTGCTGCACCAGCTGGTCGAGCGGTGCGAGTCCATCATGCCGACTCCGAAAACCCCGTGGGGGAAACGTCGATTCATCGCGTTCGATGGAACGCGGGTTGTGTTGCCGCGCAGCGCGGATACAGCGAGGAAGATGGCGCGGCCGAAGCGGCCGAATGGGACGTCGGTGCACAATCCACAAGGGTTGGTGGTGATGGCTGCGGATGTGTTTCGCCGTCTTCCGTTGGATTGGTCCCTGACCGGAAAAGGCATCGGCGAGAGGACGTCCATGCAGAAGCTGGTTCACCGATTGCCGTTCAAGGCAGGCGACGTGGCCGTCATGGACAGAGGGTTTCCGAGTCGCCACCTGTTCTCAGCCTTGATTGAACATGGCGTTGACATCATTGCGAGAATGAGCGCATCGAAGGCGACGGCGTGGAAAGAGCTCAAGCCATTCTTGTCTTCAAACAAGAAGACCGCGAAAGTGACACTGACGCTTCCGGGGGCGAGAGGGAACATTGAGCTTCAGGTGCGCGTCGTCGAGCGCGACGCAAAGCCAGGCCGCCCGAGGAAAGGCACGAAGAACGAAAGGATGGTCATCGTGTCCACCTTGAGCGGAAAGGACGGATTCGATCGCAAAGACATCATCAAGCTCTACGCCTCTCGATGGGGAATCGAATCTCTCTTCAAGGAAATGAAGAGCTTCATGCAGACCGAGGACTTCCACAGCAAGAGCGTCCAAGGATGTGAACAGGAACTCATTTCCGCGATGATCTGGATAGCCCTGGCATCGTTCCTTCAAGCAGAAGCGGAGCGTACCCTTGATGGCCGACGCGTCGTTCGCGCAGACTGCCTACGAGCGGCCGGTGATCTGCTCTCTGCGATGCTTTCAGGAAAATCCATCCATGAACAGATGGACGATGACATCGCCGCCCTTCGAATGTTCGCGTACGCCCCACAACAAGACAGGCACTATCCGAGGGAGTGCAAACGTCCCTTCGGTCGCACCATCCAAAGGGGTGGTGCTTAAGTGAACAGCATTGGTGCTAGCCGGCGGTCTCGACGCTGACTGGACGCCAACCGCATGGGCGTGGCGCAGGCGATAGGGGTCGAGCGGTCTCGGTGCCGTGCGAGATGGTCCCCTCGCGCGCCGTCAAGGGCCTGGAGGGGGGAGCACCAGGTTGACCCGTTGCGATCCGGACTTCGTACACTCAGCATCGATGACAGCGGAAGAGGCGACCGGATCTCCCGGAGCAGGCGCGAATCTTTCGCCCTCGACTGACGTGCCGTCCACTCGTAACCCGCCGGGAAGCTGGCGAGGCGCCCAAGCAACCACTGCGAACCGCGCCGGCCCGCATCCCGGATCGAGGTGGCCGAACGAGCGCTCGTTCGGGGGTGCCTCCGCATCGGCAACCAACACTCCAAGCCGAGATGTTGTGCCGATCAGCGTTTCTCCCGAACCGCCCTCCTGAGGCCGGAGTACCAAGAACACCACGAGCGCACGCTGGGAACCAGCAAGGGCGGTCGTGTCGATAGTTCCCTTGACCTCGAACGCGGACTCGCATCCAGTGAGCGCGAGGAGTAACCCGAATGCAGCGCTCAGGGCTCTCGGTATTTGGACTGGCATCACTCTGGATTCAGCTGGTTCCACGACCGCAGACAATCACATGGCCAGCGCATGGTTTCCACCCCCCTTCTCCCGGCGGGTCCCTCTACCCCCTTGCAGGCCCTGCCCCCCTCGCTCCTCGCTTCCCGGCGAGTCGGGGCATATAGTCCTATGCCCGCCCTTGACCGAACCCGCCTCTGGCCTGTGCAAAAGCACAGGAGCGCGGTTGCGCCGCATCGTAAACAGACTCGCAGACCACTCCAGACGCTCCCAACTGGCGAAAAGCCTGAGAAACCAGGATGCAGCCTGGATTTCTTCTGGCCTCTGAAGTATCCTTGAGGATACGCTGTTTTGCGATGGAGGTAAAGCCAAGAGCGCTACGACGGTATGTCAAGGATGACGGAAGAGTTCCCTTCGGGGAGTGGATGGACGCCCTACGGGACGTCAGAGTCCGAGCAATTATAGCCAAGCGTCTGACGCGGGTTGCGCTAGGCAACTTCGGCGACCACAAAGCAGTAGGGGGCGGCGTGATGGAGCTGCGATTCGATATCGGTCCGGGGTACCGCATCTATTTTGCTGAGCAGGGCTCGACGATCGTCCTGCTTCTAAACGGAGGCGATAAATCGACCCAGGCCCAGGATATTGCCACCGCGAGAGGGTTCTGGGCCCACTGGAAGGAAAAGAACGATGGCCAACTTTAAGAACAGCGATAGTTACGACGACGCCCTTAGTGAATCACTGCGGGATCCGGCTTACGCGGCCGAGTATCTCAACGTTCATCTGGCCAAAGACGAAGGCGACTCGGACGAAGACGCCGAGCGCCTTTTCCTGATCGCGCTACGCAATGTTGCGCGCGCCCACGGCGTGAGCGCCATCGCCGAGCGAACGGCGCTAGGTCGCGAAAGTCTTTACAAGGCACTGTCTGCCGGCGGAAACCCAAAACTCACCACATTGAGGGCGGTGCTCGATGCGATGGGACTGCAGCTGTCAATCCATCCCCGTCACGCTGCCTGATCGCTGCAAAGTAAGCCCGGCAGCAAGGCCGAGGATGCGAGACGGCTTACGTTAGTTGACAGAATATATTATATCGGGTGTTTGCTATGTAGACGCAAAGTGAAAATGTCCGCTTTGTGCAACTTAGAAACGTCCTCTTTTGGGTGCAGCTGCCTGGCAGCCTCGGGCCACAATGGCCAGGGATCTTGTCACAATGAGCGCGCTGGAAATGGACCGAATGCAGGTCGTCCAGCGGGTGTTGGAAAAGCGGCTGACGCAAGCAGAAGCCGGTATGGTTCTGGGTCTTAGTCAGCGCCAGGTGCGGCGATTGTGCCAGTCCATGAGGCGTCAAGGGCCTCGGGCTCTCGTGTCGCGAAAGCGCGGACGCCCCAGCAACCGTCAGTTGCCGAAAGTGGTGCAAGAATACGCCGTAGGTCTCATCAGCGAGCGCTACAGCGACTTCGGGCCGACGTTGGCTCACGAGAAACTTGCTGAGCTACATGGCGTTCGTGTGTCCCGGGAGACGTTGCGAAAGTGGATGATCGGCGCCGAGATCTGGACGCCGCGGGCGCAACGAGGGCCGCGCATCCACCAGCCGCGAAGACGGCGGGACTGTCTTGGTGAGCTGGTTCAGATAGATGGGAGCGATCACGAATGGTTCGAGGGCCGTGGACAAAGATGCACCCTGTTGGTGTTAATCGACGATGCCACGGGAAGGCTGATGGAGCTGCGCTTTGTAGAAGTGGAATCGGCCTTCGACTACTTCGATGCGACCGCAAGCTACGTACGGAAGCATGGAAAGCCGGCGGCCTTCTATAGCGACAAACACAGCATCTTTCGAGTGAACCAGGAAGGTTCAACAGGTGCAGCAAAGGGTGTCACGCAGTTTGGTCGCGCATTGGGCGAACTAAACATAGACATCATCTGTGCGAACACAGCGCAGGCCAAAGGTCGTGTTGAGCGTATGAACAAAATGCTGCAAGACCGTTTGGTCAAGGAGATGCGGCTTCAGGGCATCAGCAATGCGGAAGATGCGAATGCCTTCGTCCCTGCTTTTATGGATGCCTACAACAACCGCTTCGAGCGTGCCCCTCGCAGCCTCCATAATGCGCACCGTCCCTTGCTTGAGGGCGAAGACTTGAATCTCATCTTCACGTGGCAAGAGGACCGAAAGCTGTCGCAGGGTTTGGTGGTGCAGTTTCAGAGAAACTCATATCTGGTTGAACCAACGACAGAAACGAGCAAGCTTGCTGGTAAGACTGTGCGCGTGCACTTGTGGAAAGACGGCCAAGTGCAATTGTGCCATAACGACCAGCCGCTTCCCTTTACACTCTTCGACAAGAGCCCCCACGTGAACCAGGGTGAGATTGTCGAGAACAAACGATTGGGCGCTGCGCTGGCGGTCATTCAGCAGCAGCAGCAGGTTCGAGATGAAGCCCGTCTTAGGTCCAAGAAGGCGCGGAAGCTGAATCATCGGCACCGGTGTCCACAAGCATCAACCCTGCCGCGGCGGAAGCCTTTGCGAACTATCTGCAAGAGGTGCAGCGGGAACAAAAAGCCCGGCAACGCCGCTACAACGAAAACGCACGCTTGCGCAGGGCTGCAGCCCGCGAGGCGGCGCTGAGCCCCACCACAGTCCCGTGAGGCAGAGGGGGGGCGGTCGCTATCGTGCCGCGCCCCTTTGCCTAGCTCCTGCCTAGCTCACCACAAGCCGCTGCGGCATGCTTTTGGCCCTGCACTTGCCCACAGCCGCACGTCGCCACCCGCCTGCGCGTGGGCCGTGCCCGCCGTGCATCTGTGGACAAGTGGCCAAAACCCCGCCTCCGCTACCCCCTCCACGCCGCGCCGCGTGAGGGACATTTCTACTTTGCACAAAAGCGGACATTTCTACTTTGCGTTGACATGTTTGACGCGAGTGGGCTTGGTGCTTGAACTTACTGTACGCAATCCTCCGTGCGCCGGGGAAGTCGATCGGCGTCGAGGACATGCAGGCGTGCGTTCACGGATAGCTCAAGGTCATTCGACCTGTCGGACTGGGCGGCCAGAAGCTGGCTCTTGTCGCCCGTTTGGGGCATTCTCGCCGGCGTCATGGCTCGGTCCCGCAAGACGTTCACGAAGAAGACCGCGCCGGCCAAGCTGGCCGGCTACGAGGGTCTTTTCGCAGACGTCGCCCGGGTGATCGAAGAGGCCCGGCATTCCGCCGTCCGCACCGTCAACGCCGTGATGACGGCAACCTACTGGCTCGTGGGTCGCCGCATCGTCGAAGCTGAGCAGGCCGGAGAGACCAGGGCCGAATACGGCAAGGAGATCGTCGACCGACTCTCGGCCGACCTCACTGAGCGCTTCGGGTGCGGATTCGGCAGGAGCAACCTGTTTCAGATGCGCGCGTTCTTCCTCGCGCGCCGCAACATTGTCCAGACAGCGTCTGGACAATCCTCTCTGCCTGGGGACGGGACCGAGAAAGTCCAGACAGCGTCTGGACAATTGGGGGATGCTGCCAGCCTGAGCGAGGTGGCAGCCTGCTTCCCGCTTCCGTGGTCTCACTACGTGCGCCTGCTCGCCGTGAAGAACGAGAACGCGCGGGCCTTCTACGAGGACGAAGCCCTGCGTGGCGGGTGGACGGTTCGCCAGCTCGACCGGCAGATCCAGTCTCAGTTTTATGAGCGAACCGCACTGTCGCGGAACAAGGCGGCGATGCTGACCAAGGGCGCTCAACCTCGGCCGGAAGACCACATGACTCCCGAGGAGGAGATCAAGGACCCGTACGTGCTCGAGTTCCTTGACCTCAAAGACGAGTACTCAGAGACGGACCTCGAGGCCGCGCTCATCGCAAAGCTCGAGGCGTTCCTGCTCGAGCTGGGTGGTGACTTCACCTTCGTCGGCCGCCAACGCCGCCTGCGCGTCGGCGACGAGTGGTACCGGATTGACCTCCTGTTCTTCCACCGGCGGCTGAGATGCCTGGTGATCATCGACCTGAAGATCGGCAAGTTCACGCACGCCGACGCCGGGCAGATGCACCTCTACCTCAACTACGCACGCGAGCACTGGACGCTACCGGACGAGAACCCACCGGTCGGGCTCATCCTGTGCGCCGAGAAGAACCACGCCGTCGCGAAGTACGCGCTCGAGGGCTTGCCCAACAAGGTCCTCGCCACCGAGTACCGCACGACCTTGCCGAAGGAGCGTGTGCTCGTGGAGGCCATCGAGACGACCAAGCGCCAGCTGGAGACGCGATCGCCCGCGAAGCCGGCGGCTGCCAAGAAGACGACCGCGCGCAAGCGAAAGCCTCGACGTTGAATCGAGTCGCGACGGCGGCCTCCGACGTCGCCGATGCCCACACCGCCCGGTCTGCCTGAACCCGGCGGTTCACCACCACCGCGTTCGCCACTTGTCCGGCCTGTGCGGCCCTTCGAGGCCCGGCAGACCGGGACGCTCAACCGCCGCTTTCCGCAGTCTGGGCGAGGGCTTCGCGTAGTTCATGGCGAGCACGACATCGAGGCCGCGTTCACCGCCGAGACCACCGAGGGGTGGGGGGCCGGTTCATCTTTCGAAAGCTGACATCGACTGCCCACCTGTACCCGGGCCCGACTGCGACAGCGGCGCATCCGGCGATGTGCACGGTGGTCTCGGCGAGCGTGTCCACGTTGACCACCGCGATCACGATGACCGAGGTGGACACCGCGACTGTGCAAGTGGGTCCGAGACCATCAGCATCGCAGGCCTTCGACGGCCTTGACCAGGTCGTCCTCGCTCGGGTGCGTGTAGACCATGGTCGTCACGAGGCTGCGATGCCGGGCGAAACGCTGCGTGAGGCGGATGTCCTTGGTGAGCGTGTAGAGATTGGTCACGGCCGAGTGCCTCAACATGTGAAACGTCACGCGCCGCTCGAACGCGGCCCGGTCCTGCCACACGGTGAAGCCGTGGCGGACCTGCCTGAGCGACAGGCGCCGCCCGAGGCGGCTGACGAAGAGCGGGGCTGCGTCGTCGAGGCTCTCACGCTCCCGGGCCTTCCAGGCCCAGAAGCGGCGCAGCTTGCCGCGCAGGGACTCGCTCAAGAGAACCTCCTGCGTGCCGCCGGCTTTGCCCGCGCCCTTGAAGACCGACAGCAGCAGCCTGCGCCTGGGCCGACCGTCCCGAAACACATCCCCGACCGAGAGCGCGATGAGCTCGTGCTCCCGCAGGCCCGTGCCGAGGGCCATGGCGTACAGGCAGTGATCGCAGTAGCCCGCTCGGTGCTCGCCGGTGACCTTGAGCAGGGCTCTCTGCTCGCGTTCGGTCAGAGTCCGTGGGGTGCGTGTCGAGTCGGCGTAGTTCGCCATCCTTGGGGATGAAGGCGTGGCGTAGCCGGGATGGCAAGTGCCACGACCGACCCTGCCGGTGGAGTACTGTCGGTCGGTTTGCGCTATTTCTGGACCAAGAGAGCAGTACGCCAGTTCGGTTCAGAGTCGACCGGTACGCCCAGCGCCAGCAGATAGCCGTGAAGCATATCGCCCGTTAGACGACTTGATTTGGCTCTTTTCGTGTAGGCCGTTTGGTCCTCGAACGGAAATGCGGTGCCGCTGGTTTCGAAGACCCAGCGTCCACCGTCGTTGGCTGCAGCCACTGATCGCTCAAGAGCAAGGGGTGGCTCTCGCGGAAACCCACGTCAGTGAACCTGTATTCTTGAAGAGCCGGGTGCGGTAGTCCCGCAAGCCCGGATCTGTGGGGGCCCTGGGGTGCGTAAGTGCCCAGGGCTACCCGAGCACATGCGGCGCACGAACCCGCAACGGGGTTTTCGGAGTCGGCATGATGGACTCGCACCGCTCGACCAGCTGGTGCAGCAACCCACGGCATGTCTCGATCGAGACCTTCTTTCTTGCTTCACTGATGGACGACAACGTCGGTACCTTCGCCCAATCGAACACCTTGCGCCCTGGGGGAAACGTCGATTCATCGCGTTCGATGGAACGCGGGTTGTGTTGCCGCGCAGCGCGGATACAGCGAGGAAGATGGCGCGGCCCAGGGTTGGTGGTGATGGCTGCGGATGTGTTTCGCCGTCTTCCGTTGGATTGGTCCCTGACCGGAAAAGGCATCGGCGAGAGGACGTCCATGCAGAAGCTGGTTCACCGATTGCCGTTCAAGGCAGGCGACGTGGCCGTCATGGACAGAGGGTTTCCGAGTCGCCACCTGTTCTCAGCCTTGATTGAACATGGCGTTGACATCATTGCGAGAATGAGCGCATCGAAGGCGACGGCGTGGAAAGAGCTCAAGCCATTCTTGTCTTCAAACAAGAAGACCGCGAAAGTGACACTGACGCTTCCGGGGGCGAAAGGGAACATTGAGCTTCAGGTGCGCGTCGTCGAGCGCGACGCAAAGCCAGGCCGCCCGAGGAAAGGCACGAAGAACGAAAGGATGGTCATCGTGTCCACCTTGAGCGGAAAGGACGGATTCGATCGCAAAGACATCATCAAGCTCTACGCCTCTCGATGGGGAATCGAATCTCTCTTCAAGGAAATGAAGAGCTTCATGCAGACCGAGGACTTCCACAGCAAGAGCGTCCAAGGATGTGAACAGGAACTCATTTCCGCGATGATCTGGATAGCCCTGGCATCGTTCCTTCAAGCAGAAGCGGAGCGTACCCTTGATGGCCGACGCGTCGTTCGCACAGACTGCCTACGAGCGGCCGGTAATCTGCTCTTTGCGATGCTTTCAGGAAAATCCATCATTGAACAGATGGACGATGACATCGCTGCCCTTCGAATGTTCGCGTACGCCCCACAACAAGACAGGCACTATCCGAGGGAGTGCAAACGTCCCTTCGGTCGCACCATCCAAAGGGGTGGTGCTTAAGTGAACAGCATTGTGCCTAGGAGTTGCCTAGGAGACTGACCCGCCTGGCACCTTGGCCGTCCGCTTGGTGGGCATTCGGTCTTCCTCAAGAAACTGCAGTTCGCCTCAGATTTTCGTGGCGGTGAACAAAAAGAGGCAAGGATGCCCCTCATAAAACGCCCCGATGCCGTGCCTTATTGAGGCAAGGCCAGGCTGGACCGCCCTTTGCAGACCGATGCCGCCGATGTCTCAGAACTCGGAACCTCCTCGTCGACCCGCAATGCGTTACGGTGCGTCCTGTTTTCTGGTTGCCCTGTTGGGTTGTCTATCATCGGGCTGCGGTAGTGGTGGAGACTCGCTTTCGGATAGGGAGGAAAGCGGCGCGGAGGAACCTGATGCCGGCGACACGCCTAACCCCATCGCGGGGCGCGGAGCTCGAGGTGAAGGCGCCGCCGGGGGAACAGGCGGCGCTCTGCTGGGGGGCACCATGGAAGGACCGCCCATGGGTGGCATGCCCCAGATGCCCATGGGTGGCATGCCCGAGATGCCCATCGGGGGCGCGTCGCCAGACCTTCCGTTGGACCCGACGGGTCCTTTTCATTACCAACGGCCTCCCCTCGGCCCGATGGCGATCCCGCTCGAGCCTGAACACGTGCGCGAAGGACGCTGCGCCCCTGGCCGCGTTTTGCTCGGCCCGCTCGTGGGCACGCCTCCACGCGTACCGGCTCATGCCGTCTCCGCCGCTTTTTGCGAATTTCCCCTTCTGCCACCCCCGTCAGGCTGGACTTACCAAATTGGTGGTGGACCTGATGCATCGACGGATGGTCTCGTGCGGGCGACCGTGCTGGGTGAAGAGGCTCTCATGAAAACAGGGTGTCATCTCGAGGGAACCCCTCAAAAGTTGGTCTGCCCGAGTGTGGCTGTGTCGAAGGAAGGCGCCAAACGCGTGGCCCTTTATTTTTACGAGCAACGTGTCTCGGAGTCTTTGGCGGCATTTGAAGTTGAAGCGAATCCGTTCCCATTCGATATCCACGCGGGTGCGCCGACGCCCGAGTTCGAATGGGTACCCCAGGGTGAGTCGGTATCGCTCACGTTGGATATGACACGCATGTGGCGTGACCATGCCGTGGACTTTATTGGGTCCGCGCAGTCTCAGAGGGCGTGGCTGTTCGTAAGACGAGCCGAAAGTTCGGATAAAGTCGCCGCCGTCGATTTGGGTCCCGTCCAGGTGGAGACGACGTCGCTTTCCTCTGCATACAGATTTCCTCGGGAGGGGCTTTATGATCTGTCGGTTTGTTTTGGGGCGTTTGCCACTGAGTGCACGGAATCGGACTATCGCAAACGCTTCGTGGTGACCGCGCCGGCGACGGCATTGTACCCGGAGCACAACGACACCTCGCGAGACCGCATCAACCTCGTCTTCGCCCATGCGGGGTTTGGTTCCCAGTCACAGCTGCTCGACAGCATTCAGAGGGCGGTTTCGCTCGATCTGCGAAGTAAGTTCAATGTCGTTCAGACCCAGCGCAGCAACGATGAAGCCACGTGGCTCTTTCGTCCCGGCTTGATGCAGATCGAACCCTTTCGCAAGTTTCCTTCGGCATTCAATTTTTGGGTCATGGCCCTGCCGATTCATGCTTTTGAGGAAAGGCTGGGAACTTTCATAGAAACAGAGGTCCGGAAGGTGGGGGCTCGTGGCCCCGTCATGCGAATCTCGTGGACGACGGGGCGCACCTCGGGTTGGGCTGTAGGTGGAATCTCGGTATTGATCAATCTTCTGGAGTCGCCACCGGAGGGAGACATCCCTGTCAATAGTGCGCCGCTTCGGGTGGATTGGGAAAATGTTTATGACAGATCATCGGCGGTTCTCATCCACGAGCTGGGGCACGCGATCTTCGGTTTTCAAGATGAGTACCTAGCGGCGCCAGGGCGGAGCGCGAGTTACCCAACCACGCTGCCGGCAGATTCCGAGCTTTCGTGGACTTGGTGGAGCCCTTATAGTGGACTTGTTCCGCCGTTCCTCAAAGAACTACAGGGCGTCCTGCAAGGCACGGGGATACTCTACGATAGCAGCATAGATTCTGAAGTGCGCTTCGTCGTGGATTGTAGTGCTGGACTGCAAAGATGCGGCTCCCGTCACCTGGTCGAAAGGCGGGGGCTCATTTCTGCCACGCAGCAATCCGTCATGAGAACTTCGTCCAGCTACGTTTTTCCCTTGCCTGCGATCGACCATATGGAACGCGTCCTCAACCAATTCGCGTCGAAGTAGGCGGGCAGAGCTAAGGCTCGGATAAGGCGGCGTACAGGAAGTTCAAGCACGACTGTCACTGTGCGTTAAAATGTAGACGCAAAGTGAAAATGTCCGCTTTGTGCAACTTAGAAATGTCCTCTTTTGGGTGCAGATGCCTGGCAGCCTCGGGCCACAATGGTCAGGGATCTTGTCACAATGAGCGCGCCGGAAATGGACCGAATGCAGGTCGTCCAGCGGTGTTGGAAAAGCGGCTGACGCAAGCAGAAGCCGCTGTGATTTTGGGTCTTAGTCAGCCTCCGCTACCCCCTCCACGCCGCGCCGCGTGAGGGACATTTCTACTTTGCACAAAAGCGGACATTTTTACTTTGCGTTGACATGTTTGACGCGAGTGGGCTTGGTGCTTGAACTGCCTGTGGTGCGCCAGGAAAGCTTGGCGAAGGTGGACGTCATGACCTGAACAAGACATAAACCATCGACCGGGATCTTACGGGTGAAAGCCCCGTGCGGAAAAGGGTGGTCGCCAACCGCAACCGAGTCTTGCGTGGAACGAGGAGTGGCCCGTGCCCGCGCCGGGCGCGAGCTGTAGGGCGTTGCCTGGGTCGGAGGCGAGTCTGCTGCTACCTGCCGCTGGGCCCAGAGCGAGGTATGCTGATTTGGTTGTCTGTACCAATTCCTTTCGATGCGCTGAAGGCTGCCCTGGCCCAAGGCCCCTCCTTGCGTCTTGCTCTGATATTTGGGTCAGCCGCTACAGGAAGCTTGCGGCCCGATAGCGACCTTGACATCGCCGTTCTTCCGAAGAACCCGAATCTTTCGCTTTCGGACGAACTTGCGCTGCAAGTGGCCCTGACCCGCGCCGCCCGACGTGACGTCGACTTGATCAGGATCGACTGCGCGCCCACGCTCTTGCTGTGGGAGATCGCAAAGCAGGGGATCGTTCTACATCAAAGTACAGATGCAGAGTCCACGCGCTTCAAGGCGGAGGCCGCTGCCGAGTACATTGACTTCGCCCCCGAGTATGATAGGGCGGCAGAACGTTTTCGAGAACGGCTAGCGGGCACGAGGAAAATGTCCAGCACATGACCGACCAGAGACTCATCCTGCGCAAGCTTGCATCCCTGCGCGAGCACGTGAACCGCATGCGCCGCCGTCACATGGGGAACTTGAATGCCTTCGTGGCTGATGTCGATCTGCAGGACGCATTGGGGATGAGTCTTCTGGTTTCTGTTCAAGAGGCTTTGGACATCGCATTGCATTTTTGTTCCAACCAACAATGGGGACTGCCAGCTTCCTACGCTGAAGCCTTTGCGCTGCTTGGGTCCCATGGCGTGATCACGCCGGAGGTTGCGGCATCGCTGGCAAAAATGGCCGCTTTGAGGAACCGCCTTGCACATGGCTACGCCAGTGTGGAAATGGCGCGCATCTGGCACGAGTTGCCTAGCGGCATTGCGGCGCTCGAAACTTTTGCGTCCAGCGTCGCCTCTCATCTGGGCCCTTCCACTTCTATCCCCTGATATCTGCAGGCTCACGGCCAAGCAAAGAGAAACGAATCACCGCTCATCTCGGGGCAGCGTGCGTCTTCTCGTCGCAGTATGAGGTTGGCGCGAGAGCCTGATGGAAGTTGGCGATGAAGTGACCGAGCGACAGCGCGTATGGCAGTTCGCTTTGCGGTTGGCGTGGGCAAAGTCGCCGCAGGGGAAAACTCATCAGAGCAGGTGCAGGCGCAGCGTACGCTATGGCGAAGGCTGCAATCGCTGGGCGATCAATGTGCGCCTGTAGAAAAGCTGACCCCGCCTGCCACGGCCTGCTGCGTCTCATGGCCCTGGTGAAGGAAGCCGCCCCATTGCTGAACAACCTTCGATCTACCTATCGGCCCGAGGACGACCTCGACCAAGTCTCGGCCCGGCTAACCCAGACCTAGACAAAATCCTGTCTGAATGTCTGTATCGGGCGCCCACGGACTCGACGGCATGTACGACCTGGTGATCGAGGGAGGCACCGTGGTGACCCCGACGGGGGCACAGGTGACCAACGTGGCTGTCGCCCCCCGTGGCAACAATACCCGAGACGCCAGATTGACAAGAACTGAAGTACATTGTGGGGCGAGAGTGGTCAAGAAGAAGTGCCAAAACCAGTAAGCATCGACAACAAAGTGATTGCGCTGCCGGAGAACGACGGGCCAGCGGCGAAAGTTCAGCGCGGGGGAGAAGCTCCGGATCTTGAGAGAAGCCGACGCATGCGCCGAGCGCGGTGACGTGGGGAAGCTACTGCGGAAGGAAGGCATCTGCGCGTCGCAGCTTGCGAGCTGGCGGCTGCGCCTCGAGGCGGAGGGGGCCAAGGGTCTGAAAGGAAAGGAGGTGGGGCGTAAGCCGATCAGGGACGCAAAGGATCGGCGGATCTCCGAGCTGGAGAAGCGCAATGTGCATATACCGGCGAACGTGATCAATCAGATCGGGCATCGTGATCGGTCGGAGCGGAGCGACGATGGAAGTTGTTCTGGGGGCAAGGTTACTCGGTCGGGATCTCCTGGGTTGTCTTTCTGCGCGAAGGACCCTTTAGCACGATGCGGTGAGAGTTGTGAAGAAGGCGGTCGAGGATGGCATCTGCCATGGTTTGGTCATTCAGATGTTCGTACCAGCTGTTGGGCGGGAGCTGGCTGGTCATGATGGTGGACCGCTGGCCATAGCGGTCCTCAAGGACCTCGAGAAAGTCCCTGCGCTCCTGCTCACGTGCGGGTGCCAGTCCCCAGTCATCCACCACCAGGACATCTGCGCGCGCGAGCTTTGCAAGAAGGCGCACGTAGCTGCCGTCCGCTCGGGCGAGCGCCAGTTCGTCGAAGAGACGAGAGGCTCGACGGTAGATGGCGGAGAAGCCCTTGCGGCACGCCTGCTGGGCGAGCGCACAGGCAAGAAAGGTCTTTCCGGTTCCAGTCATTCCCGTGACGATCACGTTTTGGTGTTGCTGGATCCAAGCACAGGAAGCCAGCTGACGAACGGTGGCTTTGTCGATCTCTCGGCGTGGTGAGTAGTCGATGTCCTCGATGCAAGCTTGACTCAGGCGTAGCTTGGCTTCTTTCAGCAATCTCGAAAGCCGCTTGTTTTCTCGCGCGAGGCATTCCGCATCGACGAGCAATCCAAGCCTCTCGTCGAAGGACAGTCTGGCGATTTCTGTGTTCTTCTGCTGCTCTGTCCACGTCGTGGCAAAAGCGTCAAGACGTAGGCTGCGAAGCTTGTCGAGTGTCTGTTCCTTCAGCATGTGGTTCCTTCAGTTGTAGTAGTTGGGTCCGCGAATATTCGAATGTGCAGCAGGTGCTGCGCTTGACGAGTTTTCCTGCGAAGGCAAAGGCGAAGCATCCAAGCCGTTTTTCAAGATCGAATCGACATGGCGATAGGACCGCGCGCCCACGGCAACGGCCCGCGCGCATGCGGCCTCCAGCCTTGAGGCGCCGTAGCGCTTCTCCAGGCGCAGAATTCCAAGGCAGGATCGATAGCCCTGCTCCGGGTGGGGCCGATCGCCGAGGATTCGTTCCACCAGAAGGCGCGTCTGTGGTCCGATCGTTGCCGCCCAGTTCGCAATGCGCGAAGGAGACCACTGCATGTGTTTGCGGTGCGCAGCCGGCATATGCTCGGGCACGGTGGTGTGGCGCCCGCGCTGGAAGCTCCTTGCGTGCGAGGCGATGCGATGGCCGTCGCGAATAACCTCAACCGTGAAAGCCGACATCCGAGCCTCGACCTGTTCCCCCACATGCTGATGGGGAACCGAGTAATAGTGACCATCCACCTCGACGTGGTAATCGATGTTCACCTTGACGGCCTTCCACTCGCCGTAGGAGAACGGACGTTCGGGAAGCGGTCGGAGCATCGGTTTATCGAGCCGCTCGAACATCTCGCGCCGGCTGCGTTTGTATATCCGCATCTGCCGGTTGTTCAGGTCCTCAAGCAGTTCCCAAATGCGCTCATTCAACGATACGATCGAGAAGTGCTTCTCGTGGCGCAGACGCGCCAGGATCCACCGCTGTGCGACGCGCACGGCGGTCTCGACTTTGGCCTTGTCCTTGGGATGGTGTGGACGAGCAGGAATGACTGACGTTCCGTAATGTTCTGCCCACTCTTCGTAGGTCCGCTGGATGCCGGGTTCGTATCGGCAAGGGGCCGTGACGCCAGAGCGAAGCTGATCGCACACAACAACCTCGGTGGCACCGCCAAAGTATTGGACCGCGTGGCAGTGGCTCGAAATCCAATCGGGCCCCCGTTGTGTGGGCGTCGCCTCAGCGTACGTGTAGTTGGAAGCTCCGACAACCGCCACGAAGAGCTCAACGTCGATGCGCTCGCCCGTCTTCGGATCCCAAATGCAAGGCTTCTTTCCGGAGTAGTCAACGAACGTCTTCTCGCCGCCGCGGTGAACCTGCCGCATCGAGTAGCTACGCTGCTTGAGCCACGCACGATACATGTCGCAGAACCGCGTGTACCCGTAGCCATTGGGGTTGTCCTGGACATACTCGAGGTGCAGAAGCTCGAGCGTCACGCCAGGATAGCGCCGCTCGCGATGGATCCACGCACAGTCGGGGCGTGGCCTCTCTGCCTCAGCAGAGGACGGGTACAGCCGCCTTTCAAGCGCGCTTGCTGCCAGCGTGTCCACCTCCGCGAACTGTGTGAAGCCTGCTTCCTTGGCACGGCGAACGGTCTCGCCTACCGCCCCCGCGCTGATTCCGAGGCTGCGGGCGATATCGCGATGGCTCCGCCCAAGCAGCCATTTCTGTCGAAGGATTTCTCTGACTTGTCTCATTGGTAGTCGCTCCGTAGGCATCCCCGGCTTTTAGCCGGGGGGCAGCCCCTTCGAGCAACTCCATCGCCGCGACGCGGCGTGTTCCTTCGCAGGACACGCTGCGGCATCCGCTGATCACGATCACCGATCTAGGTGATCATGATGGCCGATCCCGCTGATCGTGAGCACCGATCCAGGTGATCATGATGGCCGATCCCGGCGATCACGATGGTTCGATCCGAGCGATCACGATCCGCCGGTGCATGCATGCCGCAGTACCGGAGTGCCCAGACGCTGGCGGACCTCAGCGAGCGTGGGCTCGCAGTTGCCGAGCAGCGCGGGCGTCGAGGTCACCAGCACCAGCAGGGCCGCCCGGGTGGCGCTGTAGCGGCGGCGCACCCATCGCACCGCCCCGGGCAGTTCGATGTCTGGCCGCAGCCGATCGGCGGCTGCCTCTATCGACGGCGCGGCCTCCACCGCGGTCACCACGGCCTCGACCTCCTCCAGGGAGCCACTGAGCCGAGACGCCAAGCAGTCGGGCAACAGGCTGAAGGTCCGATGTGCCGTCGGGCAGTAGTACCGGGCCACCCGCATCCCAGCTGGCTCCACCCGGGCGTAGGTCCCGAGGCTGCGAAAGCCACATTTGCTACCAGATCCGTGCGCCGGACACCGCTCGAGCCTTGCCTGTTGCCAGCCTTCCTGCTTAACGTATTGCTCGCTGGTCAGTACTGTCGCTTGGCGCAACTGCACGACCGGCCAAGGGCTCGCACGGTTGCCTCCGTGGCGGGCCCAACCTTTTTCTGGGGTCCCAAGGGCGGGCGTTATGCCTGCCGGCCGGTAGCCTCACCCAGATCCCCGTTTCCCGCAAAAAGCCACCTCACCCTTGTCCCGCTTTCCGCCCCCTCATCACGAAAACCACCAGGGACCCAGTGCGGGAATTCCTTCCTGGGGGTTTACGGATTTACGTGAGACCTAACAATCGAGCACCGCTTGTTTTCCTTCATCACCCAGAACTGGCGCGGAAAGCCTCTGGTCACCCATCAAGTCATCGTCAATCTAATCGCAGCGACGACGACGACGACCGGACTGCTCGTGAAGAGCCGAGTCGACAGTCGCACTTACGCCAAGGGTCGCCGCGTCTCGGACAAGGACCTCGCGCTCGTGAATCTCGAGCCCAACGTCTTCCACGGCGAGTGGAACTACACCATCCACCCGACCGTACCGACATGACGAGACGATCGACTTTTTTCGCGGCAGCCCCTGGAGCCTAGGGGTCGAAATTGACAAGGATTCTATCCTTGCTAAAGTAAGGAAATGGCTCGCGTTACGAGCAAACTCCAGGTAACAGTCCCCAAGGTTATTGCGGAGCAGTTCGCCATCCACCCTGGTGACGAAATTGATTGGGTTCCAGCGGGCGACGGCATTCGCGTCGTAAAGCGCGCGCCAGCTCAGGGTAAACTTGCGGGCTCCGGCGCGAATGAACGCTTGCGGCTCTTCGATGAAGCCACCAAGCGACGGGAACAATCGCCCAAGTCACCTGCATCGAGTGGCGAGCGCGCTTGGACAAGAGAGGAGCTGTACGATCGTGGCCGCGTTGGTTGATACCAACGTGCTCGTGTACCGCTTCGATTCGCGGTTTCCGCAAAAACAAGCCACCGCTACGGCATGGTTAAGACAAGCAATTGCCGAAGAGGGTGCGCGCATTCCCCATCAAGCGCTTGTGGAATTCGTAGCGGTTGTCACCCGAAGCTTTGCCGGCGCTGCGCCGATTCTGAGCCGCGCGGAGGCAACACGTGAAGTTGAAGAACTGATCGCCCAATTTCCAATTCTGTATCCGAACGAGCATGTGTTTCTGTTGGCGCTACGGGGCATGGCAACCTACCAGCTCAGTTGGTTCGACGCCCATATGTGGGCCTACGGCGAACACTTCGGCCTTTCAGAACTATGGACAGAAGACTTTCAGCATGGCCGTTTATACGGCTCTGTTCGCGCTGTGAACCCCTTCATTTGATGGCATCACCCGAGCGAGCGACCATCCCTTGAACAAGTAGCGACAGGCTATGCCAGGGCGACTGTTGGCGATCGCGGGAAAGCGCAGAAAAGTGGACAGGCGGCCGAGATCACGGCTTGTCCGGGCGTTTTTGCCTCCGAGCATCGCTGGTGCCTTGGGCTTCGCGGCGCCTGAAGCTGTCGCCCTCGATGGGGATAATGTCGGCGTGGTGGATGATTCGATCGATAAGGGCGATGGCGCAGGTGGCGTTGGGGAAGATGGATGGCCAGTCTGAAAATGGCAGATTGGTCGTGAGCAGAATGCTCTTGTTCTCGTAGCGACGGGAGACGACTTGAAAGAGAAGGTCGGCGTTTCGATTGTCGTAGGAGAGATAGCCGAGCTCGTCGCACACGAGCAGCGCCGGTTGGGCGTAGTGGCGTAGACGGCGATCGAGACCGCGAGGGCTGTCCTGGCTGCTGAGGTCCATGAGGAGCTCCGCGGCTGTCACCGACAGGACCGAGTGGCCGTGAAGAATGGCTTGATGAGCGACGTTTTTGGCTATCATGGTTTTGCCGAGTCCTTGCGGAGCCACCAGGATGAGATTGCGACCATGTTTGGTGAAGTACAAGAATGGCGGCCGCGAGCTCAGCGGGAAGGGAGATCCGGTCGATGTCAACGTGCACGACTTCGTCGACGACGAAAAGGGACGCGCCACACCGTACGGCATCTACGACCTCCAGAAGAACGAGGCGTGGGTCAGCGTTAGCGTGAGCCACGACACGGGGGAATTCGCGGTGCAGAGCATCCGCACCTGGTGGAGCGAGATGGGCGCCCCGAGGTATCCAAACGCGACCTCGCTCGTGATCACGGCGGACGGAGGTGGAAGCAACGGCTATAGGCTGCGCCTATGGAAGCTCGAGCTACAAAAGCTCGTCGACGACCTGCGCTTCCCCATCACCGTCTGTCATCTGCTTCCGGGAACGAGCAAGTGGAACAAGATCGAGCACCGCTTGTATTCCTTCATCCCCCAGAACTGGCGCGGAAAGCCTCTGGTCACCCAATAAGTCATCGTCAATCTCATCGCGGCGACGACGACGAAGTCCGGACGGCTCGTGAAGAGCCGAGGCGACAGTCGCACTTGCGCCAAGGGTCGCCGCGTCTCGGACAAGGGCCTCGCACTCGTGAATCTCGAGCCCAACGTCTTCCACGGCGAGTGGAACTACACCATCCACCCGACCGTACCGACATGACGAGACGATCGACTTTTTTCGCGGCAGTCCCCAAGGCGCGGCGCCCCCGCTTGCAGCCGTCGGCTCGAGAGCCCACAATGTGGGCGATGGACCTTTATGCGGAGCTAACCCAGCTGCTGGGGGAAATGCAGCGGCTAAAAGTGGACTACGCACTGTGCGGCGGCATCGCGTTGGCGGTTCACGGTGTGCCCCGCGCGACCCAAGACATCGACATCCTTGTCCCGGAAGACGCGCTCGATGACTTGCGGCAAAGCGCCCGCGCCGCTGGATACGCTTTCGAGACCGAACCGCTCGATTTTCCAAGCGGCGTGACCATCGTGCGTTTCACCAAGGTCCTCGCCGACGGCCAACCGCTGATGCTTGATGCGCTTATTGCCAAGGGGCCGCTACACAAAGTGTGGAAGCAACGTCAGACCTTGAGTTTCGACGGCGGTACGGTGACCGTCGTCTCGCGCGAGGGGCTCATTTCACTGAAGCTTGCAGCAGGACGGCCTCAAGATCTGGTTGACGTTCAAAAACTCGCGGAGGTCAACCGTGGTTGACATGAGCCCTTCCGCCATCACCGAACGGCTCAAGAGCATGGCGGCCGCGCAGCGGCATCGTGGCTACGTCGCCAAGGGCGTGGATATGTCACCGGCCGCCATCTCCAGCCGCTTGAAGATGCAGAGCCAGTTGACGAACGTGTGCCTGCGCCTGGGCCAACTCCGACCGCGCGCACAAGAGTCATGAGCTCTGCACGTCGCGAACGATATCATCAGCAAGCTCGCGCAAGCATGGGCGGCGCACAGGAAGTCTAAGCACCACATCCTTCCGCGTCAGCCTGGCAACGCAAAGTAGAAATGTCCGCTTTTGTGCAGGCGGTCTCAAGGCAACGACGCAACGGTTCGACGTGACGATTCACTCGAACGGAGGCATATATGGGACGCTGGGGAGATGGCCAAGGGAAGCTGCGCACGGGACGAACGCGCCGAAAGCGCCAAGGGCGAACCTCTGCCCAGGGGCGCATGTGCGACATGGTGATGGTCGGCGACCGACCTGTGCAGGCTTCAGACCGAGCTGTCCCCGTGCATTGGGAGGAAGATCTCATCATCGGCAAGAATGGCGAATCCGCCATCGGAACTCTAGTAGAGGCCTAGCTACAATGCTGTTCACTTAAGAAACCTCGTAACCATCTGAAAATATTGTGCAATTCGTCTTGACAAGGCCCGAGGCTGCGAGCGCCGGCCTTCATGAGCCTGCTTCGTGGACCTGGCGATCACTTTCGAGCGTTCTTCAAACTGACCAGTGGCTGTGCGGACAAGTTCGACCGGACACGGACATGGAGCGCCCGCAGCGTCTTGATGTGGCTGATGGTCCTGACGATGCCGGACCGAAAGATGAGCTATCGACGGAGCTTGCGGATCGTGGCGTACTACGGGCGCAAGGTGTTCGATTGGGCGAAGGTACCGACGTTGTCGTCCATCAGTGAAGCAAGAAAGAAGGTCTCGATCGAGACATGCCGTGGGTTGCTGCACCAGCTGGTCGAGCGGTGCGAGTCCATCATGCCGACTCCGAAAACCCCGTGGGGGAAACGTCGATTCATCGCGTTCGATGGAACGCGGGTTGTGTTGCCGCGCAGCGCGGATACAGCGAGGAAGATGGCGCGGCCGAAGCGGCCGAATGGGACGTCGGTGCACAATCCACAAGGGTTGGTGGTGATGGCTGCGGATGTGTTTCGCCGTCTTCCGTTGGATTGGTCCCTGACCGGAAAAGGCATCGGCGAGAGGACGTCCATGCAGAAGCTGGTTCACCGATTGCCGTTCAAGGCAGGCGACGTGGCCGTCATGGACAGAGGGTTTCCGAGTCGCCACCTGTTCTCAGCCTTGATTGAACATGGCGTTGACATCATTGCGAGAATGAGCGCATCGAAGGCGACGGCGTGGAAAGAGCTCAAGCCATTCTTGTCTTCAAACAAGAAGACCGCCCAAGTGACACTGACGCTTCCGGGGGCAAAAGGGAACATTGAGCTTCAGGTGCGCGTCGTCGAGCGCGACGCAAAGCCAGGCCGCCCGAGGAAAGGCACGAAGAACGAAAGGATGGTCATCGTGTCCACCTTGAGCGGAAAGGACGGATTCGATCGCAAAGACATCATCAAGCTCTACGCCTCTCGATGGGGAATCGAATCTCTCTTCAAGGAAATGAAGAGCTTCATGCAGACCGAGGACTTCCACAGCAAGAGCGTCCAAGGATGTGAACAGGAACTCATTTCCGCGATGATCTGGATAGCCCTGGCATCGTTCCTTCAAGCAGAAGCGGAGCGTACCCTTGATGGCCGACGCGTCGTTCGCGCAGACTGCCTACGAGCGGCCGGTGATCTGCTCTTTGCGATGCTTTCAGGAAAATCCATCCTTGAACAGATGGACGATGACATCGCTGCCCTTCGAATGTTCGCGTACGCCCCACAACAAGACAGGCACTATCCGAGGGAGTGCAAACGTCCCTTCGGTCGCACCATCCAAAGGGGTGGTGCTTAAGTGAACAGCATTGGGCCTAGCTATGGCCTAGCTAGGCTTTACCCAACTTTGCAGCCAAACCGATCACCACGGTGGAAAGCACCACCAACGCCAACCCCGTGGCCAGGCGTTTGAGGGTGTGGCGACCACATCCCTGCCACTCGCCAAGTTGCAAGCCCCACAGGGTGGAGAATACGATGATGAACGCCATGTGCAGCGTCCAGCCGGCGAAGTCGTAGGTGCCCAAGTAGGTGGAGCCAAATCCATAGAACATGAATTGGCTGTACCAAATAACCCCTGCCATTCCCGAAAATAGGTAGTTGTTCGCCAGCGGCTTTTGGGTGTCAACGTAATCGCCGCTGCTGCGGTTGCGCGCATGCAAGAACGTGCACCACAGCAAGTTCGTGGTGAAGCCTCCGCCCATGATGAACACGAACGCGACGCTGTTCTGCCACAAATTTGGCGTTCCTTCGGCCAGCGCCAAGGACGCCAGCGGTTTGCCAGCCGCTAGGCCGAAGGCGAAACACGCGCTCAGTAGCCCCGACACCACCGCCACCAGCAAGCCGCGCCCCAAATGAAACTCGGCCACCGTGGCCCGCTGTTGTGAGGGCGATAGCTCGCGCTCTTTCAGCATGCCGGCTTGTCCGCACAACGCGATGCCAACCACACACAAGGCCACCCCGCCCAACGTGGCCAAGCCCGAAGCTTGCGTGACCAGAAATCCCAACTGCCCTTGCTGCAGCATGGGCACCAAGGTGCCGAAGGCCGCACAGAAGCCCAAGGCCACCGCCATGCCCAAAGACACGCCTAGGTAGCGCATGGTCATGCCGAAGGTCAGGCCGCCAATGCCCCACAACAAGCCAAAGCCAAAGCAGGAGAGGATTACATTCGCGGGCGCCGATTGCATAAGCCGCTCCCAATGCGGCACCATGGCCAGCACCACCAGCCACGGCATCAACAGCCACGCGAACACGCCATTGACCAGCCAATAGCTTTCCCACGACCACCCGCGTACGCGACGAAAAGGCACGTAGAAACTGCCGGCGGCCAGGCCGCCAATGCCGTGAAACAACACCGCAAACAAAGCGCTCATGCTGTGCCACTTCTTGGCCTCGATGGCCGCTTTCGCATTTGACCAGATTGTCCATGCCGCCCACCAGCGGGCACATGGCCTTCGCAAGCCGCGGCGCCCATCATGGCAGCTGTATGAAATTGCAAGTCATGAGGCATTTGTGGGGTTTGGATGCGGTGACGCCCTCGCTGCTGACGCGGATCAAAGGCGCCGGTTACGACGGCGTGGAGGGCATGCTGCCTGCGGGCATGGAAGCGCACGTTTACCGTGAGCTTTGCCTTGAGTATGGCCTCGACTGTGTGTTTCAAGTGGTCACATGTTTTCCCGAACCGGGCGGCAGCGTGCAAGACCACGTGCGGTCGTTTCGCGCGCAGATGGAGGTGGCGGCGCAGGTGCGTCCGCGCTTCGTGAACGCCCACAGCGGCGTTGACTGTTGGGAGGCCGAAGAAGCCAAGGCGTTTTTTCGTGAAGCTTTGGCGATTGAACGCGACCTGGGATTGCTGGTGGCCCACGAAACCCACCGCGGGCGCGTGTTGTTTAACCCGCGCGACACGCTGGCCATGTTGCGCGCGTTTGCCGATCTGAAGATCACGGCAGACTTCAGCCATTGGGTGAATGTGTGTGAGCGGTTGCCGTTTGATCAGAAGGCGGCGTTCGATTTGGCAATTGAGCACGCCGTGCACATTCACGCGCGCGTGGGGCATGAGCAGGGGCCGCAGGTGTACGATCCGCGCGCCCCGCAGTGGCAGGCCCACGTTCAGGCCCACGAAAATTGGTGGTCGCGAATTTGGCAGCGGCAAGCCGCACGTGGGGCCACGACCTCCACGCTGACGCCCGAGTTTGGACCGCCACCTTATGAGATGCTCATGCCCTACACACAAGCGCCGATCGTGAACATGTGGGACGTGGCCGTGTGGCAGATGCAGCGCCAGCGCCAGCGTTTTGCTGACGCGTGCGGCGCCTGATCGCGCCTGCAACATCAGCAGATCTTCCCGCGTTTGCTGGCGGGCCCATGTCCGGGGGGATCGGCACCTACCCAACGTTCGTCCACGGGCTGGCAAGCCAGCTGATAGCGGCTGTCGGATGACAATCGAAAGCTTTGGCTTCGGTTGTCGAGGCCCCCATGCACGAGAAACATATCGAAGATCAGCACGTCACCGGTCGCGAATGGGCTTGTGAGCCAGCGGCCCTTGAACCCGCGTTGCAGGTTCACCGGATCGTCAGAGAGCCATCCGTTAAGCCCGCGCGCTGAGCGCGAATCGTCGTCGGGTTTGTTGCTGCAATAGGTATCCACGTCGCGTTGGCCGTAGCCATTGCGCAACCGCTCGTTCAAATGCGAGCCTTCAAGCACCATCACACCGCCCATGTCGAGATCCACATCGCCGAGCGGCGTCCACGCGGTGTAAAGCCTGTGCGTGCCGCGGCCCATGTACACAATGTCGCAATGGGGGGGCGTGCCTTTTCCCGGGGCCACGCAGCGCAACCATGTAAAATCAAAATGCCGAACTTGCCCGCCCAAGAAGCCCTCAAAAAAGCGCATCATGCGGCCTTCTGGGTTGTAGAGCAGATGCTTGAGCGCCGCGTTTTGCGCCGCCATATCGGGGCGAAAGTAAAGGTCCGTACCACGCCGGGCCACGGCCTCGTCGATGTTGGTGCCGGGTTCAAGCTGCGCTTCGTCGGCCAGCGCTTGCACGATCGGACCGCGCGCGGCCAACACTTCGTTGCGATCCAACAAGTTGCTCAGCAGCAGGTATCCGTCTTGCTTCATGCGCGCCTGAAGCGCCACGGTGTCGGCGGCGATGTCGTCTGATCGGCGCATTGGTCCAAAACGCTCGGGGCTTGTGTCCAAGGCCTTGCCCAATGATGTGATCGGCTGCGCGTGCTCCATGTTCATGGCGATCCCCCTGCCGTCAAGCATGCGCGCCTTGGGCGGGCGGGGGCATGGCGGGCTTGGGCAAAGACTTGTGCGTTTTGGTCGCGCGCCCCGAGCTATCCGCGCTTAGGCCGTTCGCGACATTTTGCGGCGGTAGCTGCGAGGGGGCACGCCAATGATCTGTTTGAAGCGCCGCGAAAAGTGAAATTCGTCGCAGAATCCCAGCTCAAGTGCGATTTCCTTGTCAGTCATGTGGCCATGACGAATCAGCTCGCACGCCCGTTCCAGTAATCGCGCGCTGCGGTATCGGGCCGGGGGCACGCCCACAACTTGCACGAATTTCTTGCGAAAAGTTTCGTAGCTCATGCCCATTTCTCGCGCCAGGTCTGCCAAATCCACCGACTGGTCTACGTCGGACGCCAGCAGCGCGCACGCGCGAGCGATTTCGGGCAAGGGCCCTTGCCCGCGGGCCGCCGCCGCACCGCCCGTGACAATTTCCGCCAACACGTCTTGCAGCCGGCACACCTCAAGCAGCGGCAGCGTCAAGCCGGGCTTGCGGGCGCGCTGCACCACCTGCTCAAGCCGCCGCAACCAAACGTCCACGGGGTGGGCGTGATGTTTGGGCGCGGTGGGATCCAATATGCCCTTGGCCCGCCAAAGATCGAACACGGGGCCGTCGAAGATGAGATAAAACTCGCTCCACGTTTGCCCGGGCTTGGGGCCATAGGCATGGGGCAGGTCGGGAAACAGCAGGATCACGTCACCTGGATCGATGTCTTGGTGGATGCCATTGCGATCGCGGTACTGGGCGCCGCCCGACAACGAATACACCAGCGCGTAATGACCCAAGGTGCGCCACTCGTGCGGGCCTTGGCTATTGCGAATGAGGCCGGCTTCCGTGATCCGTCCCAGTTGTGAGGCGGTGGAATACTGAAAGCGAAAGCGATTGCCGGGCCGCATGCAGTCGGCAGCTTAACGCAAAGTCGGCCGCCCGTTTGGTGCCTGTCACCGGCACCCGAGAAACGCCAAAACCTGAGCGCACTGGTGTGAGATTCGCCTGATCGAGGGTTCCGGGGTAGACGGGGCGCCGCTCGAGGGAGAAGTGGGGAGCTGGGTCTAGACACAATGCTGTTCACTTAAGAAACCTCGTAACCATCTGAAAATATTGTGCAATTCGTCTTGACAAGGCCCGAGGCTGCGAGCGCCGGCCTTCATGAGCCTGCTTCGTGGACCTGGCGATCACTTTCGAGCGTTCTTCAAACTGACCAGTGGCTGTGCGGACAAGTTCGACCGGACACGGACATGGAGCGCCCGCAGCGTCTTGATGTGGCTGATGGTCCTGACGATGCCGGACCGAAAGATGAGCTATCGACGGAGCTTGCGGATCGTGGCGTACTACGGGCGCAAGGTGTTCGATTGGGCGAAGGTACCGACGTTGTCGTCCATCAGTGAAGCAAGAAAGAAGGTCTCGATCGAGACATGCCGTGGGTTGCTGCACCAGCTGGTCGAGCGGTGCGAGTCCATCATGCCGACTCCGAAAACCCCGTGGGGGAAACGTCGATTCATCGCGTTCGATGGAACGCGGGTTGTGTTGCCGCGCAGCGCGGATACAGCGAGGAAGATGGCGCGGCCGAAGCGGCCGAATGGGACGTCGGTGCACAATCCACAAGGGTTGGTGGTGATGGCTGCGGATGTGTTTCGCCGTCTTCCGTTGGATTGGTCCCTGACCGGAAAAGGCATCGGCGAGAGGACGTCCATGCAGAAGCTGGTTCACCGATTGCCGTTCAAGGCAGGCGACGTGGCCGTCATGGACAGAGGGTTTCCGAGTCGCCACCTGTTCTCAGCCTTGATTGAACATGGCGTTGACATCATTGCGAGAATGAGCGCATCGAAGGCGACGGCGTGGAAAGAGCTCAAGCCATTCTTGTCTTCAAACAAGAAGACCGCGAAAGTGACACTGACGCTTCCGGGGGCGAGAGGGAACATTGAGCTTCAGGTGCGCGTCGTCGAGCGCGACGCAAAGCCAGGCCGCCCGAGGAAAGGCACGAAGAACGAAAGGATGGTCATCGTGTCCACCTTGAGCGGAAAGGACGGATTCGATCGCAAAGACATCATCAAGCTCTACGCCTCTCGATGGGGAATCGAATCTCTCTTCAAGGAAATGAAGAGCTTCATGCAGACCGAGGACTTCCACAGCAAGAGCGTCCAAGGATGTGAACAGGAACTCATTTCCGCGATGATCTGGATAGCCCTGGCATCGTTCCTTCAAGCAGAAGCGGAGCGTACCCTTGATGGCCGACGCGTCGTTCGCGCAGACTGCCTACGAGCGGCCGGTGATCTGCTCTCTGCGATGCTTTCAGGAAAATCCATCCATGAACAGATGGACGATGACATCGCCGCCCTTCGAATGTTCGCGTACGCCCCACAACAAGACAGGCACTATCCGAGGGAGTGCAAACGTCCCTTCGGTCGCACCATCCAAAGGGGTGGTGCTTAAGTGAACAGCATTGGGTCTAGACAGACGAGGTCACCCGGGCGCGCTGGGGCTCTGGGTCTAGACACCAACTAGCCCCGCGTGTTCAGGCGGCTGGCTGCACGCTGGGCCACGATCGAAACAGCGGTCTCCACCGAAGCTTCAAGTAGTTTTTGGGGGCTGGCACCGATCTCGCAAGCCGCTTCGTAGGTACTTGCAAGCCCCTCGAACTGCGAGCAGACGAGGGTGGCACAAAGCAATACTTCGTCAGGCGGAAGATCCGGAAACTCCGCTGCGACGATGCTCCCCATGGCTTCAAGGTAAGAGCGCATGAAGCGCTTCAGCGCCTGATGAGATGCCTCATCGTGATGGGCGCGTGCCTCGATCATGGCCAGCACGCCCCCTTGAGCAACCGCCAGCGTCTCGCGCGCCACGAAGTCGAGCATGTTGACGAAGCGCGTCGGAGGCTCGTTTTCGCTGGCAATCCTTGCGATGCGCTTCTGGTACGTGTCGACGCTGTGCTGCACGAAGGCGTCGAAGAGCGCCGCCTTGCTCGGGTAGTGGTACTGCAGGGCCGCCAGCGAGACACTCAAGGCCCGGGCAACGTCGCGCATCGACACGTCGTCAAGCCCCTTCTGACGGGCAAGGTCATCGAGGCATTGCAAGGCCAATCGTGCGGTATCTCCGGCCAAAGCCGGCGCCGCTGAGGTTGTGTGCTGTTGCTTCGTCATCGCTCTTCCGCTGCCATCATGACATCGCACCTGTCACTTGACAAGTGGGGACGCAAGGGATAGCCTGTCAACTGACAAGTCAACGGAGAGAACGAGATGGACCCCTCCAAGATCAGCCGCCGATCGGCCCTTGCCAGCGCAACTGCAAGCATTGCGGCAGGCGCCGGCATGAACGTCGCCTCAGCAGGCGCAATCGAAGCTGCAGACACGCCTGCCAGAGGCGTTTTGGCAGCCTCAAAGCGCCCCGACGTCGTCGTGATAGGGGGCGGCATCGCCGGACTTGCAGCTGCGCGCCGACTGAAGCGGGAGGGCGCGTCGGTGGTCGTTCTCGAGGCTCGCGACCGCCTGGGTGGGCGCATCCATACGCAGCCCTTGGAGAGGGGTGGCGCTATCGACCTTGGCGCGCAGTTCATCGGAGACGCCCAACACCGGATATCCGCTTTGGTCGACGAAGTGGGGCTCACGCGGGTGAAGCCCCATCAGGACGGGGACAGTCTCTACCGGGCAAATGCTGGAGGCGGAAAACCACTGCGGATGGATGATGGGAAGCTCCCGTTGTCGGTACTCAGCCAAATGGATGCCTACCAGGCGACCCAACGCCTGGGCCGCCGGGCAGTGACCGATCCGGCAGCGCGCACCCGTCTTGACGCCATCACCGCGGCTGCATTCGTTGCTGACCAAACGTTCACCCGCGCCACCAACGCGTTCTTGTTGGGTTACCTGGAAAGCGAGTCCTGCATAGCGGGCGATGAGATTTCTGCCCTGGAGATGCTGGATCAGCTTGCGTCGATCGGCGGCTTTGCTGGCGAGCAAGCGTCTGCGCAGTGGTTCTTGGCCGAAGGCACCGGCCCTCTCATCCAGCACCTTGCTGCTGGTTTGGGGCCGTCCATTGCCCTCAACGCTCCTGTCGTGGGGCTGGAAAGGAAATCCGACCGCATGGTGCTTGAGACGCCGCAAGGCTCGTTCGCTGCGCGCCAAGTCGTCGTTGCAGTGCCGCCGCAGCTTTACGGTCGCATGCGGCTCACGCCGTGGTTCTCAGCGGCACAGCAGAAGGTGCTCTCTGAGTACCGGCTGGGTGCGGTGATCAAGACCTTGCTTGTGTTTGCCACGCCTTGGTGGCGCGAACTCGGCCTGTCGGGCCGTGCCGGCGGTGCAGGTGGCCTCTTCAACGCGATGGTCGATGCCTCGCCCGCAGATGACAGCATCGGTATCCTCGTCCTGTTTTCCACGGGCCCCAGCGGACGGCGTCTCGCCGCAACACGGTCGGAAGCTGCGCGCATTGGACTTGCACTAGAGGATCTGCGCAACACTATTGCGAAGACGCCGGCAACGCTCTTCGCACGGTCGGTCGACTGGAACGATGACCCTTGGTCGTTGGGCGGCTATGCAAGTCGGCGAGGCCCTGGCGGATGGGTGCAGGCTCCCGACCTGTTCCAGTCACGCGACTGTTTTCACTTCGCTGGCACTGAGACCGCAGACGAATGGCGCTCGTTCATGGAAGGTGCGCTGCAGTCCGCTGAGCGTGCCGCCCATGCGGCACTGCGCGGCTTGGGCTGACGCGAAGTGCCGCGCGTCGAGCTCCTGTGCCAGCTTTACTGGCACCAGAGCGGCGATCTTGGACAGTGCTTCGCGCGCCGCCGCGGCGAGCGGCCCCTCACCGCGTTCGGCCAGCCAGCGCGAGCCCAGCACCAGCGCCTGCACCTCTTCCGAGGAGAACAAGGCTTGTGGTCAGGTCCACAATCCGAATCCCACCCCAGAGTGACCGAACGCCGGGGATGACGCGCTTTCGGTCTGGTTGACACGGCGCGTTGCATTGGGAGCGGAGTCAAAGCAGCCGTCGGCGAGACACCGCTCCTGGCCGACAGGGTGAGTCCGGCCAGCGCGGAAGCCCGCACGCCCTGCGCCGATGGGTTCAAGGACTTCGAGCGCCGCGAACTAGAGCGCCAGCGGGTCCACCTCCACCGCCCAGCGCAGCACGCCCTTCTGCTGCTGCCGCAGGCCGTGCAGCAGGGGAAGCCAAGCCGCCAGCATGTACTCGCGGCGGTGGGCGAGAGCATCGCCGACGGGATGTACTGGGTGATTGATGCGGACATCGAGCGATACTTCGACTCGACACCTCACGATCGCCTGATGAAGGTGGTAGCGAGGCGAGTGGTGGACAGTTCGATCCTAGCGCTGATCCGAATGTTTCTGGCGGCGCCAGTGATCGATGAACGGAACGGAGTGGGGCCACGAAGGCCACTGGCCGGCGTGCCGCAGGGAGGGGTGGTCTCGCCGCTGCTCGCGAACCTGTATCTACACCTGATGGATCGGAACTTTCGAAGGCGAGTAGAGCATGGGGAACTGAGTGGTCGGTTGGTGCGCTACTGCGACGATTTCGTGCTCGTGACACGGTTGCATCCCGCAAGCGCAGCGTGGCGACGAGGTTGACCCACGCCTCGTTCTTCTGGAGGTCGTAGATGCCGTACGGTGTGGCGCGTCTCTTTTCGTCGTCGACGTACGGTCCGACAAGCTCTCGTTTCTTCGTGTCCACATAGATCGCCGGCTCGTTCGTTTCGAGCTGTCGACGGAGTGTCTCGTTGATGTGCTCAAACTGAGCGTTTCGATCTGGATGCTGCGCGCCCTCAAGCCGCTTGCGATTCGCCTGAAGACTGTAGCCGAGCTCCTTGAGCAGTCTTGAGACCATCTTCATGCTCGTTTGGTACCCCTGCTTCTTGAGCGCCTCCACGAGATTGCGCTGGCTACGAGCTGTCCACAGAAGCGGCGACTCGGGATCTCCGCGAGTCGTCGATTCTACAAGCTTCTTCAGATCCGGAATCAATCTCGGATCCTTCTCGGTTGCCTTCTTGCGCCCGGCGCCTGGTCGACGGCTTCGCGTTGGCGGCAAATGGCTCGCCGTCCCGTTTTCGATCGCCCGTACTTCGGCGATCCCGCGCCCCACCACGCTCGGTGCCATACCCGTCGCACGAGATGCAGCGACAATGCCGCCGTAGCCAAAAGCGATCGCCTCGTTCGCCACGAATAGCCGCCGAGCTCTCTCTGTCAGACTCCCCTTTATCTTGCCGTAGCGATCCCGTATCTCGGATTCACGCCGCGATCGTTCCTTGGTCATGCACCACCATCAGGGCCAAACACGTGTTGAGGAAAGGCTGAGGTTGCCGCGCTCTCGGGTCAAGGGCCCACGTCGTGGAGCGACTTTTGCTGCTACGCCGACGAGGACAAGAGCTTGATGAGCTCTCGAAGCAGAAAGTCGCTGCTCAGCTCGACGAAACCGTGCTCCACGATACCGGTTTGTCTGGCGGTCCGGGAGGCCTTGCGGTCGGGAAATGAACACGCCCCCGGAAGCGGCAGGGCCTCCGGAGGCGTCGGGTTACGTCAGATGGGCTTGGCGGTGGCTTAGCGGGCGCTTTCGGCGGGGCCCTGCCCCGTGGGCCCCGGCAAGCTGGTCAGCTGGATGACCAGCTTGTCGAATCCGGCGCCGTTTTCCCGGAAGGTGATCTCCAGGTCGTGGTCCCCCGCGGCAAGGTCGCTGGCAAACGCCCGGCTGCTCCAGACCCAGGTCCCGATGGGCATGTTGTTCACGCGGTTCCAGGGCCCGCCGTCGAGTCGCCAGTAGAAGGAATCGTCAGCGCTCGAGGCTGCTGCACCCCGGAGCCAGAAGGTGTAGGTGCCTGGGTTGCTGACGATCGTGAAGGGGTAGGTCACGATCCGGGCGGGTTCCGTGGACGCGGGCACGGTGCCCGCCTCGTTGTAGGTGGGCTCGATCTCGATGTAGGCACCCCCGGAGGCCGCCTCGGCTTTGGTCCCGCTGCCCAGTGTTTGCCAGAGCGTCGCCGCATCGAAGCTGCCGTTCTCCGCTTCTATCGAGACCACACCCAGGTCCTCCTGGAAACGCCCCGTTCCGCCGTCGCCACAACTGGAAGACTCCGGGCTCTCCGCGGGCCCCACGCCCGAGGGTGTCGAAGCGCTCAGGTTCGTGGTGAGGAGGATGCGGTCCACGCGATAGCCGTCTTCGCGCTGCACCAGGTGAAGGCGTCGGGTGCCCGCAGCGCTCACCACGACGTTGTCCAGCTTCATCCAGGTCCAGGCGCCCAGGCCCGAGTTCTTGTTGTCGAAGCCGGCGGTCGATGCGACCCCGTCGAGTCCCACCCATACCGAGTTGTCTCCCCCGCCTACGGCGTAGCGGCGGACCCACACCGCATAGGTGCCTGCGGTCGAGAACTCCACGTCGTAAAAGAGCGCGGCGGCCGTGTCGAAGGCCCCGAGGCGGGTTCCGTCCGGCGTGTCGGCGTACCCGGTTCCGGCAAAGCCGGCCATGGCCGTTTGGTCTAGGCGCCAATCCAAGCCGTCAGCGCCGGTGCCCGCCGCCATGGCTTTTTCGGCTTCCATCACCACCAACCCGTTCGCTTCGACGTAAGCGCAGTCCGGAGGAGGCGGGGGCGGCGGAGGAGGTGGGGGCGGCGGAGAACCGGCGCTCAGCAGCTTGACGTTGTCGATGCGCTGCAGGCCGCCCGAAGTCACCCCGGTGACCAGCATGACCACCAAATTGTCGAACCCGGTTTCCAGATCGAGCGTCATCTCGTAAGGACGCCAAGACGAGGTCAGGTCGGTGACGGTGCGGTCGAGAAGCACCTTCGTCGATATGGGGTTGGCGTGATCCAGGGACTTCGGCGGGTTGGTGTTTCGGGTCTCCGAGGTGAAGTAGTTGCCCGCGATGCCGTAGATCAGAACCCGCAGCGTGTCGCCCCCGGTGTTGATCGCGTCGAAGGTGAACTTGTGGGCTCCCCGGGACAGCTTGCCGTCATGGATGTTTTGCACCGCCGTGCGGCCCGGGTTCTTGTCATCGAACGTGGCGTCGAGGGTGCCCTGGGAGACGTTGTGAACCCAAGGACCACTCTTGTGAATGGTCCAGGACTGATCGGTGCGAGGGTGAATGCCGGTGGGCAGGTACATCCAAGGGGCGTCGGTGAAGGTGGTCCGCTGGCCGATGATGGGCTTCGGCTCGAACAGCTTGGTGGTCGGGTTGAACACGGGCATGTTGGTGTCGAAGGTGCCGTCCATCACGACGTTGGCAGCTGCCGTGTCGACCACCTGGATGGTCTTGACGGTGCTGCTGGACCGGCCGTCCTCGTCGTATACGGTCAGCTTGACCGAGTAGGAGCCGGCTGCCGCGAACCGGTGGTCGAAGTAGCGGCCGAACCCCTCGATGGTCCCGTCGTTGTTGACGTCCCAAACGAACGCGGCGAGCGTGTTGTCGTTTTCCTCCGCCCATCCGCCCTCGGCGGCGGATTTGGTGCCCCAAATATAGGCCCCCGTGGGCTTCGCCCCTGAGGGGGCATCGTCGGGATGCCTACCGAGTCGAGTTTGGTAGTCAGGGTCAACGGATCCCTTGCCGCTCAGCCGCACCGTCAAGCCGCCAACGGCGCTGGAGGAGATGGAGGCCGAGGGCGCCTGCCCGCCGGGCTGCGCCGGGAAGGTTGGGCTGCCCTTGAGCGCGAAGTATGTAGGAAAGGGGGGCGACATGATGCGGTCCGCGGACGCGATGTCGTGAAATCGGCTGGGCGGCGGCGCAAAAACGTGGGTGTTGTTGCGGAAAGTGCCCCCGATGACCTCGCTCATGCCGAAGGGGGTCTCCTCGACCTCTCGCAAACCCTGCTGGCCTGTCTGTGCCACCATGACGGCAGCGTAGAAGCCCTCGATGTGGCAGGTGTCGATCTTCGACTCACGGCCGTTCTTCTGGAAATAGATCCCGAATCCAGTCGGATCCGCGCCATCCCAAGCGGCTTCGGTGAAAGGAATGGGGGCTTGTGGTTTTCCAAGGAACAGGCAGTTTTTGAAGTCTGTCCGTGCGCCGTACTGAATCGATGCGCCGGTCTCGGTCAGATTGAAGCCCTTGGCGTTCTCGACCACCTCGTGCAGGGTGTTCGCGCCTCGAAAGAAGTACTTCACCCCGGAGTCGTCGCGGAGGTTGCCCGCGAACATGGCGTAAGCTCGGGCGTTGAACCCTACGTTGTTCTGAAACGGGCCAAACGGTACCTCGGAACTCGTGAAAGTGGCCTCTGCGTTCGTGGTGCCGAAGGCTCCCTGGTACGCGGGAAGAATGTTCTTCAGCTTCACCGGTAGCAGTCCGTGTTTTTCGTCGAACTCGTCGTTGGCGTCGTCGTTGCCGTACACGAAGTAGGCTTCCGCACGCACACCCGAGACCACGTTGCCAGTGGCTTCCCGGATGGAGTAGGGCGAGTCGAACCAGAACCCCACCCCGCGTGCCGCGAAGTCGTTGCGCCAATCGCGTTCATTCGGCAACGCGAGCAGGCCTGTTTCGTAGTCCGACCCGCGTGACGAGATGGCGATGTTGTTGCGGAAGGAGGCGACCTCGGTCTCTTCCTCCGTGACGAAGTGGCCGCCCGTCACGTCGTAGGAGACGTTGTCATCGACCTCGGCGTAGCTCTTGTGAATGACGAGGCCCCATCCCGGGCTGTGCAGAATGGCGAGGCCCTTGAACCGCGCTGGAGGTACCGTGAGGTCTTCGTCTCCGGCGTGATGCAGGTGAACCGCGTAACGTCCTCGTACGTTTTCGGTCGAGATGCGGGTCGTCTGAAGGCTCGCGGGCGCGAAGCGGTCTTTTCCATCACACGAGGAATAGAGGGGCGGGTTGTTCTGAAAGGTCCCTTGCGGATCGGTGACCAGTCGACTCTTGTCGGTTCGGCCCATGAAGCGGAAAGCGGCGTAGCGCAGGTCCTTGTCGAGGTTGTGCATCAACATGACGTGAGCGCGCCGCTGGGGAGTGACACCCGCCCCGTCCACCGTCTCGAAGACGACGTTGCGGGTCGTGTTCGCAAGGTAAAGGGAAAGGCCGAACCCGGTGGGGTAAGTGTGAGCGTACGCGAGCCCCTGGCTGGCCGTGATTTGGTTGGTCCCGATGGCGCCGACGACGAGCTCGTCATCATGGGAAAAGCTCGTGGCATCGTTCGGATCGAGATACGTGCCGGTCAAGATGACGGCGTCGCCCACCTGCCAATCCGCAGGCACCGCCTGAGCGAGCGGTATGGCCGTTTCGCTCACGGCGAACTGGCGGTTCGCCGGGGTGCGCACGAAAGCGGTTCGCGGCGTGCCGTGCACTTGCACCCGACCCATCGCGAGGAGGCCACGGCTGAGGGCCATGGGGTCTCGTGCGAGATCGATCGCGCTGCTCCCAGGAAACTGAAGTTTGGCAGCCACACTCGAGGCCACAGGGCTCGCTTCGGTGCCGATGATGAGGCTGCCGCTTTCCATCACCACCATCGTGTCGAGGCGCATGGTCGTGTTCACGTCGGTGCGGAAGGCGAGCGTGCCGTCCACGCGCACCCAGTCGAGTGTCGTGGTCACGTTGCGATCGTAGGTTACAGTCTTTCCAGCCGGAATCCACACGCGTGCGTTGGCGCCGGGAACACCGTTGTTCCAGGTGGCCGCGCTGTTCCAGTTGCCATTGGCGATCGCCTGGTGGGTTGGACCGGCACTGCCACTCGTCGGGACGAGGGCCATGACGTGGCCCGAGATGGGCAAGCTCACCTTGGTGGGGCGTACACAGTCGGCGCTGGCCAGCCGGCTACTCGCGAAGAGGAGCGCCGCCAGAAGAAGGTGGGTCGTTCGGCTCCGAACGAGTTGTCTTGCCGTTCGTGACGACATGAGGTCTTGGGATTCGGTCATTCTTTTGTACATTCGATCACTCGCGAGAGCCATTTAGTGAAGGTGGTCGCAAGCTGTCTAGACAAAATACGTGCGTGATCGGCGAAGTTACGTGCACGCCGCGTGTGTAACGGCACGAGCCGAAAAATTCACGATTTCCTCTGAAAAACTGCACGCCTCGCCTGCGACATTCTCACCGAACGTCGTCATGGGCGCGCCACGAACGCGGTCACGCTTGGGCCACGGCCGAAGACGTGATGGACGCCCCGCCGTGTGCGGGCCTCATCCTGGGCTCGCCGCAGGTGCCTCGGATTGATGACGCGCCGTTTTGTCTGGCCTGGCAGCGAGGCTGAGGATGCGCGAACCCAGACAGTTCGGCCGCGGTCACGCTGTCCCGTCCGTCCCTCGTGATGCAGACCGCGGTGGCGCGGATGACACGCTCCTTCGCCTTTCCGTTCGATTCTCAAGGGGCCGTCCGCGAAGAGAGGCTCGAGGTGATGATCCAGAATCGCGCTCCTCACGGCAAAGGCGACGCCACCGGCGCCGGACGGGCGACGAATTCGCTGAAGGCGATCTCGGTGGGCTTGCCCGGAACGCCAGACGGCTGGAGCTGCGCATTCGTGAGCTGAAAGTTGAAAACCGAGTCCAAACGTTGAGTGCCCCCGTTGCCTTCTACGTGAAGTTGGTTTGGGTCAGCTTGCCGCTCGCGCCGGCAGAAAGTTGAGTGTACTTGTCGATCAGGACGTTCTTGACGACCTTCGAGGGCGAGCCGCCATGTTGAACGCCGTCTGCGGAGTAGGCATTGGGAATGGCATCGGGCCCCGCGTCGGCGGTGACCATGCCCCCATCGGGCAACGCATCGGGGACGTCGTCTTCACAGCCGACAGAAAAGAGCACAAGCGCCGCGCTCAGACGGAACAAATATGAACGTGGTCCGATCATTGTGAGGTCGCCGACGTGCTCCGATGCGGGCGCGCGGAGATGAGTGGGCATCGGAGGATCCTTTGGTCTGCTTGGGGGGGGCTGGCCTCGACTTGGTCGTCAGATACCTTGCGAGGGGCGCCCGGATTGGCGGCCGCCAGCTCGACAACGCCTCACCCTGCGTACAAAGTACTCGTCATGAAAGCTTCCATCATTCGATCCTTCGGTGGTCCTGAAAACATCGAGCTGGCCGAGATGCCGAAGCCGGTGCCGGGGCCAAAGCAGGTGCTGATTCGCGTTGTTGCGGCCTCAGTGAACCCAGTTGATTACAAGATCAGGCAGAATGGATCGTGGGCAGGCGTGCCAATGCCGGCCATCCTTGGCTACGACGCTGCGGGTATCGTAGAAGCTGTGGGTGCGCAAGCTTCGCGATTCAAACCTGGCGATGAAGTCTTCTACAGCGCGCGCATTTTTGGGCGGCAAGGCACGTACGCTGAGTATCATGTCGAAGACGAAGAGATCATCGCACTCAAGCCGGCTGCGTTGACGTTCGAGGAAGCGGCTGCCGTGCCTTTGGCGGCGATCACAGCTTATGACACTGTGATCTCGTTCTTTCAGACCAAGCCTGGAGATACGGTCCTTATTCAAGCGGGCGCGGGTGGGGTGGGGCATTTCGCGGTGCAGTTGGCGAAAGCTGCGGGCGCGCGGGTGCTGGCCACGGGGCGCGCCTCCAATGCAGAGCTCATCAAGAGCCTGGGCGCTCATCACGTGATCGATTACCAGAAGACGGTGTTCGAAGATGAAGCCTTGCGGCTGACCGATGGCTGCGGTGTTGATTTCGCGTTCGATACCGTGGGAGGCAACACGGTGAGTCGGTCAATCAAAGCGGTGCGCGCCTACGGAAAGCTTGCAAGCGTTGTCAGCGTCGAGGGCTCACTTGCGGGCATGCAACCCAAAAACCTCACGCTTTACTTTGGCTTCATGGAGCGCACAGAAGCAAAGATCCAAGCGATGTCGACCTTGATTGCGCGCGGGCAGATTAAGCCGCTCATCGACAGCGTGTTCCCCCTGGACGGCGTTGCGGACGCACACCGCAAGCTCGAGGCGGGCGGCATCAAGGGTAAAGTCGTCATTCGGGTATAGATGCGTGCGCGTGTCACGAGAGGCCACGCCAGACGCTGGTGTGCGTCTGCGCGGTGGCCGCGAAGGACGGCGAACCCTGCAGCGACACGACCCCATGTCTCGAACCCGCCCGCTGCGTAGGTGGCCGTTGTCAGCTGAACAACAGCTCTACATGCAACTAGAAAACGCGAACCGGGCCTCGCGGAGGTAGGGCTGCTCGCACAAACCGCGAGCGCCGGGCTGGCCCCGTGAAACTCGAGCGGCTGGGCGCGCTCCGGTTAGAGACGGACTTCTGGGCTCGTTGCCGTCGCGGGGTCATTACACCGCAGGCCGATGCGCACGCTACCAATCTCGCGCCTGGGTATGCGGGCGCCTGCCAGTGCCTTCTCGCTGCCGATTCAGGTGGCGTTCAGGTGGGCGAACAGAGACTTGTGAAGCTGCAGAGCGACCTCGGGACGGGGGTACCCGGCGGCGACGTACACCTCTTCGTCGTGGCTTTCCTGGAGGGCCTCCTCGCAGGCGCCGATGGCCGTGAGCCGGGCTGTGTGCACCTGGTGGCGCTCCTCGGGTGAAAGCTGGGGCCAAAGCCATGCGTCCAATTCATGTGCGAGCTCTGCGTGCGAGGCTTCGTCGCGCGCGATCTGCTGCATCAGCGCGGCGACATTGGGATCAGCTGCGCGCGTGGCCTGATAGGCGGCCACGAGCGCGCCGAACGTTTCGCGCACGCAGCCTTCGACGGCGTTGTCCAGAGCCAATGCCAGCCGCGTCTTCGGGGCCGAAGCGTCTACGACGACCTCGCGAACTGCGCTTCCGTATTTGTTCGCCAGGTCCTGGGTGTCTCTTGCGTGCTTGACCTCATCACGTGCAGCCCGGCGGGCCCCGTGGACCAGATCCTCTGGGGCGCCCAAATGTTCGAGGTCGCGCGCCAGCAGCATGAATGCGGGGATGGACGCCGCTTCCAGCTCGGCGATCTCGGCGAAGAACGCTCCCAATGTGCGTCCGCATGGGCTGGCCGGTGTACGCAGGCCTTCGGGCAGGCGGCCCACGGCGCAGTTATTGTTCCGGGGCGGCCCCTCGCGACGAAGCTCGGTCACTGTCCCGTCTTTGCCCACGCGCAAGAGCACGTCATCAACCTCGCAGTCTCCTCGCGTGGACTGTGCGCGAACCTCGAAGCTGCCATTTTCGAGTGGGCGAACGCCCCCTGCCGCGACGGTGCAGCCGATGTTGAACCAGGCGCTACCTACCAAAAGGGCGGCCTCGTCAGCGGTATCGATGGGGGCAATCACGGGGCGAAGCTCTTCGAGGCTCGTCAGGGCTTTTGCCTCGTCACCCCGGGTCATCATGACGATGGACGGGCAGCCGCCGGGCATGCACCCATTCGCGCGAGCCTGCTGAAGCAGGGCTTCGTACGTGCTCTGGCACGCGGCAGGCGTCGTGGCGCCGGAACAAGCCGCCCCGCGGGAGAAAACCTGCGAACGCGTATCGAACAGCCAGTGATCCGCGGGCGGGGTGGCGTTGAGTCCGGGCAGCGGGTTCCAGACCTGGCCCTCGGCCGTCGTCTCACAGCTGCGTGGCTGAAAACCAGCGGAGGGGAGCGCATCACCGCCGCAGGCAAAGAGCGATAGTCCACCGGCACCCATCAGTGCGTCCCGAAGCGCGGCCCTGAGCGCGTTGCGAAGCCGGGCGGAGGCAGAGGGGGAGGTTGGCAGCTTGGGGACCTCGTAAGTCGTGGGCATGGTCTCGGTTTAACGCATTTTCCGTGCCACGGGTCAACAGCCGCAGGACGGGCGGTTCCGGCCTGCGCGGGCGCCGGGGGCCGGACAGCGGTGCCAGGCAGCCTCAGATTTTCGAACGCCGCCTGCGCGCGAGATGAGGGGGGTGGTGGACAGAGCCGTTGTGAACGCCTCCAGGTATCGGCGCCGCGAGCCTGAATAGACGCAGCTCTATCGCATGGCACGGCAGGCTACCACTCTGGCGGTTGCAACCTCACGTCTCTTGCGCAAGGTTTCGGGCATGTGGCTCGACCACCGCGACGCCTCGGGCGTTCGCCCGTCCGATGACGCGCAGGCGCGCACCGCCGCCATGTGCATTGGGATCTACGTCGCGGCGGAGGCGCTCGCGCGGTTGCTTCTGCGCGACACGGCTTGGCCTGCTTGGCTCACGCTGGCGATCGATGCCGGGTTGCTCCTGTTCTTGTGCCTTGGGGAGCGGTGGGCGCGCACGTTGTTCATCATCCGCATCGTCCTGGGGCTCACGGCTTGGCCTGGGTGGTGGCACGGCAAGGATTTTTTGGCTTTGGCAGTGAACGCCTCGAGCGGCGTCTCGTACCTGATTGCCTTGTGGGGTGGTCCACATCACCGCCTTCGCTACCTGGCTTACGCGCTCGCCGTCATGGCAGCTGGCCTCGTGCTGCTCGACGCCTTGTGAAGCTTCGACCGACCTCGCGCTTCGGCTTCGTCGTGGGGTGGTGAGGGCGACGCCCGCGAGGCATGCCCCGTCCACGGCTTGCTTCAGGCGAGCGCAGCGGCAGGCCTGGGCAGCTGGGCTCTCGAGCGGCCCGCCACGGGCGAGCGGCACACCGTCGAGGTTCGTGCACGCATCGTGAGCACCACACCCTCCGTTCTTCGCCAAGCAGCCATCGAAGGGGCGGGCGTGGCCCTGTTGCCGGACTGGCTGGTGGCCCGCGACCTTCAGAGCAAGCGGCTGCGCGCCGTGTTGTCTCAGTGGGTCTCTACGGAGGTCTCCGTCTGGGCGCTCTATCGCCGCGAGCTTCGGGGCACGCCAGGCATTCGAGCGTTTCTCGAAGCTCTGCCACCCCCTCTGGGCATCGCGGGCGCACCGGCCGCCCGGCAAAGAAGAAGGCCGCCGCCAAGTCAGCCGCAAAAAAGAGCCGCATCGAAGCCCGAAAAGTAGGCTGTGGATAGCCCGAGATCAGGCTAGCTTTGAATCGTCGACAACGTCCGCCCGAACTACTTGATCACCAGCTCGCAGCCCCACTTCGTCTGAAGCTTGCCGTCCTTGCTGGCCTCCACGGATTGGCAGGACTGACGCGGCACAGACGAACCGAGTCGCCTTCGAGATAAATCCCGTCGCGACCGGCACACTCGTTTAGCCCCGCAACGGGCAAGAACGTACGGGTCACCCCGGCCTCCTCGAACTCGAGCACGACCGAGGTCCGGTCCAGCGTTTCGCCTTTGGGCGGGGTGGGGATCTGGAACTGGCGCAGGGCAGTTTGGCCTGCTCGTTCAAGCTCTCGGCCATTTTGCGGAACATCGATTCGTAGTTCGGCTCGGCGCCGCAGGTGGGGTAGCGGTAACCGCCCGTCACGATGCTCAGCTCTTGGTAGGCCTGCCCTGCTGCGACCGCGCCTTCGCAGCGTCGGCCAGAGACCGGTGACATGGGGCCTATGGGCTCGCCACCGCCTGCGAGGCCTCCCGCGCTCGACTCCTGGCCCACGAACGACCAGAACACGTAGTTGCGCGTTTCCTCACTGGCTCCGAACAAGTTGGGAGCGATTGACTGAAGCGCAGCCTCGAAGCGGCGTGCCAACGATCTCGGTGCCAGCCGCTGGTCCAACGCGACGGCGCCCCCGGGGGTGGTCGCCGGCAAGGAACAGTTGGGGTTGTCGTCCGTGACGATGGCAATGTTCTTGATGGCGTTCGGGCGGAGCCTGTCGGCAAGGCCCCCGGTGGCCAGCTGAGAGAGCAGGAGGCACAGGCCGTTGTTGCTTCCGATGAGCACGTCCTTGTGAAACAGCAGGGGTGTTTGCGTGGGCTCGGTTCCCACCTGGTCGCAGAACCCATCTTCATCGGCGTCCGTGCCCCCGCCAAGGGGTTCACTCACGCAGACCCGGACCCGTCTCCTCTCGCCGTAACCCGTGAGGATTTGGACATTGAAGTCAGTGCCCGCAGCCTCGAGTACGGGATAGAGCTGCCTGTTCAGCTGCCTGACGACCTCGGCGATTTCGCCCAGCATCGATGTCGAGTTGTCGATGACGAAGACGAGATCCACGGCGCCCGGTTTGGCGACGGCCGTTGCCGTTTGTTGCACGCAGGCCGTTTCGTTGCGGCTCCCGTCTGCCAGCGCGTCGACGAACTCCACGCCGAACGCAGGCGCGGCGTCTGCGGGCCTCTCTTCCTCCGGAGCCTCGTCCTCGCCGGACGTTGTGCCTCCTCCCGAAGCCCCGCAGGCCACGACGGCAGACAACGCCATCGCGAGGACCAGCGTGCGAAGCGGCGCCCAGGGACACTGCGACCATCGACTCTCACCCACTGAAGACATGGAAAAACTCCGAATCCGTGCCCAAGGGTCGAAGCAGCCCCAGCGCCGCTCGACGTCCTCACACTGACGAACGATCAGGCCAACGGTTATCCGTCGCCGAGTGGATTTGCAAGAGAAATACCCCGGGACAGTCAGCTGCGACTGTTGCAATGAGTCGATCTCGGTCGTGGCGCGGATGCCGGGAACTATACAAACGTTCAGACGTGAATGCGGCACACGAAAGGCATGGGGATCTGTCACAGCTATACGCCCGACGGGCGGTGTGTCTCGCTGCTCAAGCTCTTGCTCTCGAACGTCAGCGTTTACGATTGCCAGTTTTGCGTGAACCGTGCTTCGAGCGACACCCCGCGGGCCACGTTCACCCCCCGCGAGGTCGTCGATCTCACGCTCGAGTTTTACCGGAGGAACTACATCGAAGGGCTCTTCGCCTGAAATGAAGGCGCGCACCGGGGGGCTTGCGCCGTGCCAAGCGGCATCCGACGACTGCGCGCATATCACACACCTTTCGGCGCGGCAGCCTCGCATTCATCGCGGCGAAGGCCTCACCGGTGGCTGCGCTTACGTCGGCGGGAGGCGCCAAGGAAGGCGTGGGCGGCAAGGGGCGCCCCCGAAAGAACGCGAATATCCGGCGCGGGACCGCGGATTTCTGAGGGGGGCAGAAGGGGATGCCCCGACTTCGTCCCGCTCCAGCGAGCCTGGTGGTGGCAAACGGGGCCTCGTGTGAGAACTTGCAGACGTGGCGCGTTGCTTGCAAAGCGGTCAACGGAAAGGCCCGCCTCCGGCGCCCGGTCGGGCGTGCCGTGAGATTCCGGTTTGCAAGAAAGCGAAGGACCCATGACAGCTTCACCTCCCACGATTCGTCCCACGCCCTCGAGATGGATACGCACCGCCCTGGCGGCGGGCCTTCTGGCCGCCAGCGGGGCCCCCGGTGCAGCCCATGCATTTTGCGGCTTTTACGTCTCGGGCGGCACCGCCAACCTGTTCAACGACGCCACCCAGGTGGTGCTGATGCGCGACGGGACCAAGACGATCCTCTCGATGCAGAACAACTACCAGGGCCCTCCCACCGACTTTGCCATGGTGGTGCCCGTGCCCGTGGTGCTGCAAGAGGCAAACGTGAAGACCTTGCCGGCTTCGCTCTTTGCCAAGATAGACACCCTCAGCGCCCCGCGCCTGGTGGAGTACTGGGAGCAGGACCCCTGCCAAGAGTACGGGGATGAAGACGACGGGGCGGGCCCTGGGAGAGTCGCTCCGGAAGCAGCCGGAAGCCCCTCCACGGACGGGTCCGATCCGCCGAAGGTCAAGGTGGAAGCCCAGTTCGAGGTGGGCGAGTACCAGATCGTGGTCCTCAGCGCCACCGAGGCCACGGCCCTCGAAAGCTGGCTCACCACCAACAAGTACAACATCCCGACGGGGGCGGCCCCGATCTTCAGCCAGTACATCCAGCAGGGGCAGTACTTCTTCGTGGCCAAGGTCGACCCAAAGAAGGTGACCTTCAAAGAGGGGCGCGCCGTGCTGTCGCCGCTTCGCTTCGATTACACCAGCGACAGCTTTTCGCTGCCCGTGCGCATGGGCATGGTCAACTCGTCCGGGGCGCAGGATTTGATCGTATACATCCTGTCGCGTGAGGGGCGCTTCGAGGTGGCTAACTACCCGAACGTGACCATCCCCACCAACATCGAGGTCTCGCAAGATGTTCGCAAGGATTTCCCGACCTTCTTCACGAAGCTCTTCGAGGCCACGCTGGCCAAGACCCCGAATGCCGTCGTGACGGAGTACGCCTGGGACGCTGCCACCTGCGATCCTTGCCCTGGTCCCACGCTCGAGGGAGACGATTACGCCACCCTCGGCGCCGACGTGCTCGGCAATCTCGAGGACTTCGGTGGCTGGGGCGGGGGGTGGACGCTCACCCGCTTGCACGCGCGCTACGGAAAGACCGGACCCTCCGAGGATCTGGTGTTCAAAAAAGCGCCGGCCATCGTGGGCGGGCGAGAGGCCTACCAGGAGGACGACAAGCTCGAAACGGGCGCAGCACCGTCACCCGCGAGTTTCGACAACTTCCAGGGGCGCTACATCATGCGCAACCGCTGGAAGGGGCCGGTGACCTGCTCCAACCCCCGCTTCGGCAGGTGGGGAGGTCCGCCCAACGAGTCGCAGCCGCCTCCTTCGGCTTCCCTCAGCCCCAACAGCTCGGGCCGCAGCTCCGACGTGGCGGCCGCGAGTGAGCTGGCCCCGCGCTCTTTGGCCAGCCTGGTGAAGGAGCCCATCGTCGAGCTAGACGTGATGCCGCAGGCGTCTGCGAAGACCGGTGGCAGTGGCTGCTCGTTCTCGGCCGGCGCCGCGGCGACGGGCTCGGCGCTGCCGCTCGCGGCGGCCTTCCTGCTGCTGTGGCGTCGTAGGCGGCGCTGAGCGAAACGGCGGGCTCCATGCGCTCTATCTGCATCATCGTGGTGGCGCTGGCGGCGTGTCAGCGGCGCCCGCCACCACCGCCCGCGGATCCCGCGCCGGGTGCCAGCCTGCCCGCCCCGAAGGTCCCCCGGGAGGGCGATGCCTTCAGCCCCTCACTGGCGGCGCTCGAAGGGCCCGCTCGGCCCGAAACGCTACAAACCTTCGCCTCCTGCGCCCGTTGCCACGCGGCCATCGTGCAGGAGTGGAAAGAAAGTGCGCATTCACTCGCTTCGCTCACGAACCCGCTCTACCAGCGAAGCTTCAGCGACTTCGTGCAGGCCCGAGGTGAAGAGAAAACGCGCTTTTGTGCCGGGTGCCACGATCCTGCCTTGCTCTTCGATCCCGGGGCGAAGCTTGCCACCGACCCCACGCAGCCGGGCGCGCACGTGGGCATCGGCTGCGCCGTTTGCCACGGCGCGGTGGCCGCCCGACCCGCAGGCAACGGGGCGTACACGCTCACGACCTCCGAAATTCCTCTGCCAAAGGGGGATCCGGCCTCGCTCGACGCCCATCTCGCGCGGGTGGCGAACACCACCTTGCGCACGAACACGCTCTGCATCAGCTGTCACCGCGGGGCGCTGACCCCGGCGATGGGCCACGCCGTGGCGCTGCTCGGTTTGGACGAGTGGGGCCCGTGGCGCCGATCGGTTTATGCCGGCAACCAGACGAGGCGCATGGACGAGGAGGGCGGGGAGCGGAAGGGATGCACCGATTGCCACATGCCCATGGTGGCAGGGCACCGCTCGCATCGCTTTGCGGGAGGGCACACGACGTTGGCCGGGATGATCCACAGCCCTGGGCAACTTGCCGCCACCCGCGCCATGCTCGAGGGGGCTGCCAGCGTGGACGTGTTTCCGCTGCCTGCGCTTCCCAAGGGGGTAACGCCACCCGCCGGCGCGGCGCTCGCGTTCGACGTGGTGATCTTCAACGAACGCGTGGGGCACAACTTTCCCGGCGGGGCGAAAGATCTCCGCGACACGTGGCTCGAGGTGAAGCTCGAGGACGCCGCGGGCCGGGTGCTGGCCGCGTCCGGGGTGGCGCACGAGACGACAGGCCGTGAGCCCTACGCCTACGTTTTACACACCCGCGTGGCCAACGAGGCCGGCGTGGCCCAGGCCGAGCACGAGGTGGCCCACTTTCGCACGCCCGTTTACGATCACACCATCGCGCCCCGGGATGCCGCCGTGGTCCGTTACGCCGTGTCGCTGCCCCCAGCGGCGCACGGGCCCTTCACCGTGGCGGTTCGGCTGCGCCACAGGCGGCTGACCTCGAGCAGCTTCGAGGCGGGCTGCCAGGTGTTTCGCTCGGACACCGGGCAGGCCTACGCCCGGCGGCTCCGGCAGCTCAAGGGGTTGTCGCTGGATGGTTGTGCACCTCAACCCCTCATCGACGTGGCCAGCGCCCGCGTGGCCCTCGAAAGCCAGGGGCCGGCGCCTGCGCTCGGCGTGGGGGCATGGCGCCGGGCCTACCGGTATGGCCTGGGGCTGCTGCATGCGCGGCAAGAGGATCTGGACGAGGCTCGCTTGGCCTTCGGGCAGGCCCTCTTGGCGCTGGGCGACGGTGGCCCCGCCCGGCTGCGCGCGATGGCGCTCGAGGGGTTGGCCGAAGTGGCGGCGCTGCAGTCACGCCGCGACGAGGCCCTCAAGCTCTTGGCCGAGGCCGGCCGCCTCGTGCCTGACGCCCCTTCGCTTTCCTACGGGGCCGGCGAGGCTCACCTGGCCGCGTGGCGCTTCGCCGAGGCCGCTTTGGCCTTCGAGACCGCCGCCGCGCAACAGGACGACGATCGGAGCTGGCGCCACTTGGCAACGGCCCTTGGCAGCATCGGCCGCCCCAGGGATTCCTTGCTTGCGGCCCAACGGGGGCTGGCGCTCGAAGGGCGAGACGCCCTCTTGCTGCGCAACCAGCTCCTGGCTTACCGCAAGCTGGCGGCGCCCCAGGAATGGGTGTCTCAGGCATCGCGCGCTTTGCAGACCTACGAACGGGATGTCGAGGCCCCGCATGTGCGCGACCGCTGCGCGCAGAACGATCCCGTCTGTCGCGTGGAACGAACTCCGCTCGCGGTCCGCTGGCTTGGGAGTTACCCGCCGCCGCAGAATACGAGGGTCAGTTCCGCTTCTCGATGAGAGACGCCGTGGCTTCCCCCCGGGACCAGCTCCCGCATTTTTTTTCATTTTGCGCGAGCCGATCCGCTCGCACGAGCGTACCTAACCGATCGTGAGGGGGTTTCGTTCAACGTCGCAGGCGTCTCAGCCTCCGCCGCACGCGTCGGCGTGCGCGGTGGTTCCCGCGACGGCCCTTGGCTGGTACGATGCGTTCTTCGCCGTGGTGGTCGCCACGGGGGAAACGAAGTCCCTTCCGAACGGTTTATCGGGCCGCCGAATCAGCTTGTCCGTGGACCAAGGGAAGCCCGGAGACAACTGGCAGACCGGCGTCCCTTACGTCTTTTCCTTTACCGAATCCGAGGGCATCCCAATGCCGATGTAGCCTCTCCTCGAGGCGCTATCGCGGCCGCCCGTGGCGACCACTTGGCTTCGTGTGTGAAACGACCCTGATTCCCTCGGCTTCATGCAAGCGAAAGCGGGCGTTTTCCAAGCCCCGCACGACGGCGCCGTGGACGCGGAGGTTCTCGACGCTGACGTTGCGAATCTGATGCTGCTCATCGTAGCCGTGAAACAGGGAAAAGGGGAACAGCCCGTCGGTGACCTCGACATTGCGCAAGGTGATGTCACGGATCTGGCCTCGCGCCGACGCATGGGCCTGGCGCTGCACAGGGTTGAGTGTGAGCACGCCATCCCAAGCGCCATGCAGATACCGTCGCTCACTCTCTTGTGGGTCCTTCGGAGCATCAACGCTGTACTTGCTGAGCACGATCGCGAGGTCGAATAGCTTATGTCGCGCGTCTTCGATCCTGAGTCGATCGACAAGGACGTTCCTGACCGTGGCCACATCGGCATTGTGTATGGCAAACACAGCGCCACGTTCGACACGAATTATGTCGTTGTTGTGAAACGTTATGTTTTGTACGAAAGGTGACCTCAGCTCGAAGCCTATCTCCAAGGCATTGCCCCAATCCGTGTTCCAGAAAACCGAGTCGATCACGCGGACATCGTCGACGCCTGGGTCCTCGGGTCCACCCGCACCTGGACCGAAGGCTTTGATGGCGATGCAGTCATCTTTTGTGTGCACAAAAACATCCTCGATGAGCACACGCCGGCTCCGCACGATATCAATGCCATCATCCGTGGGGTTGTTGCTGACGATCTTGACATTTCGGACGTGAAAGCCATCGACGTTGTCCGGGATGACTTGCCAGGACGTGGCGTTCGAGAGAGTGACCCCTTCGACCGTGATGTTTTGGCTGTCGCGAAAGTCGATGAACCGGAAGAACTCTCCGTCAGCAGGCTCAGGGTGCTGGCTCGCATCGATGATGCCGTGACCGCGTACCGTAACGTCCTTGACGTTGACTCCGCGAATCGCGCCCTTCACGACGGCACCACCGGCAATGTAGACCGTCTCGCCGCTTTGGACCTGCAGAACGCCCATGTCATGGACCTTCCCGGGACCGAAATAGTGCACACCGGGAGACGGCCCCTCGAGAGGATTGGATTCAGTGGCGTTTGCAAACACAAAGAGTGGTTTGCGCGGACCGCTTTTGAACTCGCCGTTGAGTTCCACGCTTAGCTTGGCTGGTCGCGAGAGGGAGAATTCGATGCGTCCATCCTCGATGCGCCCCCGCACGCCCCTTTGCCGAGGCCGAATGTCGACCCATTTGACATCGCGTTTTGGTTGAATTTCGACATCGACCTCACCCGAAATGTCAAAGCTGACGATCGCGGCTGATGGATTGTCGTAGACGAAGACCGGCTTTCCATCGACTCTTACGCTGTACTCTGCCGAAGGCAGGAGGCCTGCAGGCGGTGGATAAACCGTGGCCTTACCGGCGGCCTGTGCAGAAGACGTCGACAGAACCACGGAAGCGGTCAGCCACAGCGCGCATAGAAACGGCCCTCGAGGCACCTTGCCGAGGCAGCACAGACCCAAAGATGTCATCGAGCGCCAAATCTGTCGGGCGACGTATGCGTCAAGGCTCATGTCGCTCACCCTAGTCGCGGCCTTGCCCGCACGCTACCTGAGAGCAGCGGCTTTCGTGCGTCATCTCACACGCCCCTCGCTCCAAGAAACGGTTTCGTTGCCGAAGACCTGTGTGCCGCAACCTGGCTCGCAGGTGCGCGCGCCCTCGGTGACCACGTGGATGCGGTTCAGAAAAACGGGCGGACGGCGCGTTCGATGAAGGCTGCAATCGCGTTCCAATCCTCGTCGGTTTCCACGTTCAAACCACCGAATCGGCGAATGGTCCGGCTGCGGATGGCGAGATAGTGAATGGCGCCCGCCAAGAAGCTTGAAAACGCCATGAGGTCTGGCGACAGAGGCAGGCCAAGTTCCCGTAGCCTCTTGAAGAGGGCCTGCGTGCGCGCCTCACGCACCTCCTCGAGGACGACGGTCAATTCATTGCGTGCGTTGAGTTCGCCTGCCAGCAAGGCGAGGGTGATGGGGCGTTTGCGAATCGCCCGTGCATAGGCCCCCAAGACCGACGCTGTCACCTTGGCGGGATCCTCTCGATCAAGAACCGAAAATGCGGGGTCAAGCACTTCCTCGACGCTGGGCCAGAAATCCGCGGATTCACCATAGGCGCGCATCAATTCAGGCAGTCCCCCAAAGTATCGATAGATGAGCGCCTTATTGACACCTGAGACTTCCGCGACCTGATTGATACCGAGCGCCGCGACGCCGTGCTCCTCGATGATCTTTCCAATAGCGGCGATGAGCCGCGCTTCGGTTTCTTCGCGCCGAGCCTGTCGTTTGCGCGTGGGTATGGCTTCGGCCTGCGCGGGCGATGCGGCCTCAGTTTCAGGTGTCGTGAGATTCCGTGTGGATTTGTGCGTGCGTTTCAATTGGGAAGCCTCATCCTTCCTCGGATCGAGGTCTGCGTTTATTGGGCGCCGCGCGTTGCGACCGTTGTGACGTAGGTGGCCACGCAGCCGCGCCTCAGAAGGTGTAGCGCAGGCTCAGGTCGAGGGGTACAAACGTCGTCTCGACTTCGTTTTGCAATCGTCCCCCAAAAGTATCGCGTTTCCTCTGTCCGATGGGGACCGTGAAATGCGGGCGCAAGGCGAGGGCGAGCCCCTTCCAGGCGACCGCGGCATGTAAGCCGACCATGGCATGGGAAAACGGGTTTTCAAAGCTGACCCGAGCGCCCAGCATCGGACCAACCTCCACGGCGAGGTGCTTTGTGATGTGGGGCGTATAGACCACCGTTTGCCTTGCGATGAGAGGGAAATCGCCCGGATGATAAACGAGCCCGAATCCCAATTCGGAAAGCGAGACCAAGGGAAGGCCTGCAACGAAAAAGGCCGAGGGCAGGGGGAGCCGGTACCCCACCGTCAAATCGGAGAGCAGCAAAGAGCGGGACGAGCGGGCCATGGTGTCGCCTTGGTCGTCGAGGAGCTCCTGGGACTCGTCGTATCCGGAAAGGGAAGCTTGCACAAAGACGCCCTTTTCATGGGTGTCTCGTGGAACGTCTGCGGCCTGCGATGCGATCGTCTTTTCGGGTGCATCGTCCTGGGCGAACGCCAGCGACGACGTGATCATGAGCCACGCGCCAAGACCGAGACCCATACGGGCGAGACAAAGCCAGAGCGACCGCGGAGAGTATTCGTGTGTGTACATGACGAGGCTCCGATGAAATTGTGATCTTTCCTTTTCGTGTTTCGTATCGACGGCGTTGGTGAAGGTGTTCATGGCCGGTCCTCTGCACGCACCACCCATGCGACGGGGCGTCGAGGGCTGGAGATGACAGGATCCCATGCATAGCCGATGCGGAACAAAAACTGGGCACCCACGTCGGTGCGGCTCTCCATGAAAGACGCAAGCAAAGCCGCGCTTTGCTCGGGCTGGCTAAGTTGCTTCTCGCGATCTTGCCGTTCCGGAAGTTGGTTGAGAGGCTGGATGGCCAGGCCCTCGGAAGTCGCCCAAAGGTGCAATCTTTGGAATACCCGGCCACAGATGAGCTGCTCGATACGAGAATATCGATCGGGCGTCGCCAAAATGCCGAAGGCTCCTGCCGTCGTTTGTGCACCCTTGGTCGCGTCGAGCCAGTAATTGCCGGCCGAAGAGGCGCTGGGTGCTGGCAAGGCTTTGCCGAAGGTGCGTAGCGTCGCCCCGTTGCCGGTGGCGTCGATCGTCACGCCATCACGATGGGTGTCGATATCCTTGGCGCTGTGGCGGTACCACGCGTGGCCATCGTGGCTCATGTCGGCATCGGCGTTGATGGCGCGGGTCGCGTCGATGGTGGCTTGTCGAAACCGCGCTTTGTCCTCTACCGATTGAATCAGGTATAGCGATACGGGCGGTGAGCCCACTGTCACTTGAGGCGCGGGTACGGCACGGGTCAGGGCGTTGGCCACCTCGCCGCGGAACGCCGCTTCGAACGCGGCGGGCATGGGATTCTCCATATAGGCACCGCGATGCGTGTGTCGATTTGGAATCGCTTTGGCAAGCGGATCCTCGACGACGGTGCTGTCCGGGGTCAGGGTGATGCGGGCGACGTGATTCGGCTCCTCGGGAACCGGTAAGAGCACGACGTCCGCGCGAAGCCCAAACTGTGTCGCACCGGTCACCAGGTTTTCGATGGCGCAGCCAAGGCCCATGGTCATTTCGCGATGAAAAGGGTCCATGGCGCCAAGGCTTCGTTCTGTATCGGCAAACAGGTCCACGCGTCCCGGCCGCACCTCGAAGAGCCAGGGCTGGGTGTTGTGAGGGCTCGCGGCAAGGATGGCGGCTGCCACGGCGTTCAGTTCGACCGGCTCCAGCGGTTCGCGCGGCGGATAGTGCCAAGGCTCGTAGGCGGCGCCGTCTTCCGCCGGATAGACACCACAGGCCGCGCTCCCGGCGATGCCCGCGATTCCCGCAGAGCGGAGGGCGGCGGCGCTGCCACCGGCCAAAACACGGATGAGGAAGTTCCTTCGCCCGCTAGGGGCGGATGATGCGGATTGAGCGAGGAGCGGATGAGCCATGGGTGTGTCTCCATCTCGAGTAAAAGTAACCGTGTGGTTGCATTGGTCCATTTACCCGACGCGAGGGCGGCTGTCGAGTGAAAAAGAACCCGATCGGTTACTTTATCGAAGGGCGACCCATGCAAGGCCGTGCAGCCGGCGTGAGGGGACCACGGCCGCCGAAAGTACGAGTCGGTGGGCCTGTGCCACCGGACTGACGAACAACCGTCGTCTCAACGGCGAAATCGACACTGCTCCCGGAGGACCGCAGGCCCCGCTGCCCTGCAAGTGGCATCTCGCCTGCGGCGCCGACGGCGCCGGAAATCCAGACCACGTGATTGCCCGGCGCCAACCGCTCGGCCACAACTCACCTTGGCTTCCTCGGTGTGTGTGGTGGATGAGTCGAGCGCAGTCTGCCTACCCACCCAGTCGGTTGCGGTGCCGTGGGCTTGAACGATTCCCCTTCGCTGGCACTGCAGCTTCGTCGCTTCGTCAGTCGATCACAACCGTCCGGCAGTTGAACGCGAAAACGTTTCGCGCTGGAAACACCACCTCATTGCGTGGGCTTGGTGAACGGCAGGTCACCGTCTGCCCCCTGCAGAGATGAAAGATACTCCCTGTCAATGCTGAGCAAGCCGAACAGCTGAAGCAGCTTACAAAGCGCGTACCCAGTATCTATCTCGAACCACAGGTACGAAAACTTAGCGGATCTCGGGTTCCTGTGATGGTTGTTTTGAAACCCCTCACCGGCGACCAGCATGGCCACAACTAGGTTGTTGGTGGAGCTGTCGCCGTTGTCGAACGTCCGGTACCCCTTGGAGTGTCCAAACGCATTCACCATCCATCCTTGAATCGGATGCGTGACTGATCCCAAATAAAATAGTCCGCCCGCCAACCATCCCCCTACGGACGCGGATACTGCAGCGGCCAAGAGCAAATGAATCGTGTAGGGCAACCACCAGAGCTTTCGCCGGTACAACCAATGGACAGGGAAGTTTAGGTCTCCGCTCTCGATTTCGCGGAATTTCTTCTTCGCAATCAGGCCTCGCATGATTCGCTCGTATGAGCGCAGCTGCTCAACAATGACACGCACGATGCTAGAGTTGGCGGGGCTGTGGGGATCGGCTGGCGTGTCCGAGTGTTTGTGGTGCAGCCTGTGCATGACACACCATGTGAGCGGATCGATTCCGACGACCCATGGGCCAGTTGACACGACAAAACGCCGGAACCGGTCTCCGAACACGACAGCCCCGTGGGTCAGGCCTCGGTGGTAAAGCACCGAAATGTAAATCGAGTTGACCGCGTAGGCCGCAAGAAAAATTCCGGCGCAAATGCCGTAGTATGTCAAGCCCATCTCCCTCGAAATATGGGGTCCATACGCATGGGTGCGTTAAGTCTCAGGATAGCTGTCGCTTTTGTAAATAGCGGCATTGCGTAAGGCAGGTCAAGCAGCGGAGGTCCGTCGACCTCTCATTTCGGTCGGCTTGAGAGCGCCGGAGGTGCCGGAGCACAGTCGGTTCCTTGCACGCGTACACTTTGGGAGGCGCGGAGCCGTTCGGGAATCGAATGAACTCAACCGCACAGCGTCGCCCCAGCCTGCTGAGATTCACGAACCTGCGGGAGTGCCTTTCCGTATAGCCCACAATGAAACATCATAAACAATGCAGTGCATTTCCTTGCGGTGTCTCGCGTGGATCCCCGCCTTCTCGAAGTGCGGGCGTGCGAGCGAACGGACAAAGGTAGGTTCGTTCAAGCGCCCTTGCGGGTGTTGGGGATTGGGCTGGAGGCGCTTTCGCCCCGAATGAGGTCTACGAGCCATTCCCAGACCGCGGCGATCCGGGGCACGTGTCGGTACCTGGAATGGCCAGCGATCCACAGCTCTACGTCAGGAAGTTCGTCGAGGCTGTTGCGCAATCGCTCACCGCAAGGGAGTGACACCACGCCTGTCAAGCGGCCATAGGGCTCCGGAAGTATCGCTGCGCCGAGCCCTTGGCGGACCGCGCCCACGAGACCGTCCATGCTTGCGAAGCGCATGCGCACCTTGTCCGAAGGGACGTGGGTCTCCACCCAACGGGCCTCGGGCAATTGGCTCAGATTCTCGCCCCAGGACAACCACGGAAGATCCCCGACCGTCTCGAGCCGGCCGAGGGCGTTCGCTCGCTCGGGGCTGACCGCTACGATCCACTTGGCAGCAATCAACTTCTGGGCCACCAGATCACCGGCGGCGGGTCGGCTCGTCCGCAGGGCGATCTCGGCCTCGAGGCGGCTCAGGTCCAAAAACGCCACGCTGCCCCTCAGTTCAAGTTGCAGCTGAGGATGGCGAAGCAGCAGGTCGGGCAGTGCAGGGATCAAGAAGTGCTCGAGCAATCCGGGGGGAACGGTGATGCGTACGAGGCCGGCCACCTCCCTCTCGAAATTGGCAAGCGCGTACTCGAAATCGCGCGCGGCTGCTTCAATCGACTCCGCGTACGGCGCAATCTGCGTTGCGGCCGCGGTCTTTCGGAGACCGTCAGGCGTGCGGTCGAAAAGCCGCGTCTTCAAGGCATCCTCCATGTTCTCGAGGCGCCGCGAAACGGTCGAGATGTTGAGGTCTAGCTCCCTGGCGGCCCTTTTGAGGGAGCCGTGGCGCCAAAGCGAGAGGAACACGCGGGCGTCGTCCCAGCGAAGGGAGCGCGCGCCCGGAGGCGGGGTTTGCTTTTTCGCAACCACGACTTGCTTCGATACGACTTTTGCAGCGATTGGGCAAGCGACACAGTGTGGGCATGGCGAAAGGCACTCGTACGGCGGTTGGCGCTCCACCTAGCGGCCGAAGTCGCACGGGTTCGGCTCGTCCCCTGTAGTCCCGCGTCGCGCGTCGCATCACATCCGCATCTGATGTTCGTGCCCGACGACAGTGCCATTCGCGACTCCCTTAGATTCAACCCCATCGAAAAGAGAGAGCAGCATCATGAACTCATCACGCACTCTGATCAGCTTGTGTCTCGGTACCTTCGCCTTTGCTTCGCAAGCGTACGCAACGAACGATCCGGCGCCATCGCTTTCGGATGAGGCGCCTGCGCCTGTGCTCCGCACCTGGGGCATGGAAGCCGACTTGCTGGTGCCGTTCATTCCGGAGGCCGAGATCATCACCATTCGTGGGACCCGCACGCTCTGGGGGCAAGGGCAACCTCTGCATGGCGACCTCGTCTTAGGCGTGTTTCTTCGTCCGAACGTCGAGCACGACATCGTCGAAGAAATCGATGAATACCTCTTCACGATAGGCTACAGGCAGTACCTGTGGAGAGGCTTGCATCTCGAAGGGCAAGTCGATCTTGGCTACGCCTGGGGCACGCGCAACAGGATCGACGGGCGTGACCATAACAACTTCGCGATGCTCGTCGAAGGACACGCCGGGTACCGCTTCGATTTCGCACCATCGGCGGCCACGAGCCTCTACCTCAACCCTCAGGTGGGTGTCATCCACGGGGCCATCACGGACATCGGACCCCGGGGAGGGAAGTCAGACACCTTTCTCTCGGCCAAGATCAATCTGGGCGTGCAGTTCTAGCGCACCAACGTAGGAGTCATCATGAAGCGCAACACATTGATTGGTTCATGGGCCTTCGTTGGCCTGTCTGTGGCAAGGGCGGCCGCCTCGGCCGCGTCGTCCCCGCCCCCCTCGGGACGCCTCGTGGCCGAAGTGGAGGCCTTTGATCCCATGCGAGGCGAACTCGGGTGCTCTCTGTTCCGAAGCGCCAAGGGTTTTCCGGGAGACATTCGTCACGCCGTCGTGCAAAGGCACGCGGTGGTCAGCCGAAAGGGCCAGTGCGTGTTCGAGGGCCTCGCACCGGGGACCTACGCGCTGTCCCTCATCCACGACGTGAACGGCAACAGGAAGTTCGATACGAACTTTCTTTGCATGCCGAAGGAGCCGTGGGGCACCAGCAACAACGTCACCCACAAGTTCTCGGCGCCAAGCTTCGAGGAAAGCGCGTTCACCATCAGCGCAGGAGAAACCAAGCGCATTGCGGTGGTGCTACACGCACGCTGAAGGACCGCAGAGCGCGCCGTGGCGACGCGCGCCTCTCCGAAGCGGCTGATCAGCTCCTTGGGATCTGGGACATTTTCGGAACCTTCGATGGTTCCCGTTGTCTGAACGGAAAGAAGGCGAAAAGAAAGCACCCCGGTCGGGGGCCTCATGAACGCGCTGTTGTTCCTTGTCGGCAACGTTCTCGTGGGCGTTGACCGGGATCGCGTTCGTTCCAGCGGAACAAGGCCCTCCCGGGCCTCCCGGGGCCACTCGCCACGCCACTTCAGGGCTACTCCCTCGAGGTGCCATCCGTTCCAAGGAGTTCTGATCATGTCCACGTCCAAGGTCCCGCTTTGCTTCCCGATGGCAGGCCTGCCGCCGTGCCCCGAGATCGAGGAGCTCGGGAGCCACGCGATCGAGGTGCAGGCGTCTTTCTGCAACGTCGTCATCAACACCCGCCACCTGACGGACCCGAGCGGAAAGCCTCACGACTCCGCCGGCAAGGTGGTGACTCTGGTGGGCTGCGTGCTGGGACTCGTCGGTTTGGTGACCTTGGTGGGGGCTTCGATCCAGGACGGCCATGAAAAGGAGCGTTTCGAGGCTCACCAGGTTGCGGGGAAGGATCTCGAGAAGTTCCCGCGCGGCAATGGAAACCCGGCCCTCGACGTGATCTTTTCCGGCAGCCTGATCACGGGCGTAGCGCTGGCCTACATGGGGCTCAAGCGATGGGGCCACAGTGAGAAGGACTACATCATCGGCAGCGTGCCGGGCGTCGATGCTCCCATGCCCCCCGAGTACCTGGGCGGTGAAAGGTTCAGGTTAGTGCGTGCGACGGGCGCCGACTTCTCGGTGCAGACCACGCCACAGATGCAGGGCGAGGTCTACCTCTCCGGCCAGGCGATCCCGCTCGCGCAGTTCGTCCAGCAGCGTGGCCCCGCATTCCCACTGCCCGAAGGGGCACGCGTGCGCCTTCAGCTCGGCGAGGCGGGTTTCCTGGTGTCTTCCGTGGCGAAGCCGCGCACACTGCCGGTGCCCATTTTTCTGTGGAGTTGGGCCGAGCAAAAGTTCACTGCGGGGGCTGCCGCAGTCCTGCTGCTTTTCCTCGTGATCATTTTCTCCGTGCCGCCGGATCCGAAGTCACTCTCCCTCGATCTTCTCAACACGCACCACCGCTTCGTCAACTTCCTCATCAAGCCTCCCGAGGTGAAAGAAGAGGAGGTTCCCGAGTTCCTCAACAGCAACAAAAACGACGACAAGGGCGGCAAGGGGAAGCGCCACAAGGGCGACGATGGGAAGATGGGTAAGGAGCCGTCCAAGAACAAGCAGGGGCTTTACGCCTGAAGGGTCCGCCGGACAACCCCGATCCTCACCTCGCCAAGAAGCTGGGTGAAGAAAACGCCAAGAACGCGGGTATCCTCGGGATGATCAAGGCCGACGAGGGGTCTCACCTTGCGTCTCTCTTCGGTCGTGACACGGCCCTGGGAACAGATGCGGAGAACGTGCTGGGCGGCCTTCTCGGTAACCACATCGGCGAAGCCTACGGCGTTGGCGGCTTGGGGCTCGTTGGCACCGGGTCCGGCGGTGGCGGTACCGGTGAAGGAACGATCGGTCTTGGAAATCTGGGGACCATCGGCAAAGGTAATGGCGGCGGAGACGGGCTCGACTATGGGCGCAATGTTGACGAACTCCGCGGTCGTCGTACCAGACCTCTCGGCGTCATCTCAGGTGTGCTTGCGGTGCGCGGCTCGCTCTTGACCGAATTTGCCCGCTGGTACCTCGGCGAGGTGCGCATGAACATGTTCTTCATGGCGGAGATGGACATGCACCACCTGACGGTGCGTGGGCAAGAGCGCCTCAAGGACATCAGCCTTCGCCATGTGTTTCGCCCGCTTGGCGAGGTGTTTTCCGGCTTCTCTCCGCTGGCCAAGGAGCCCTTCGATCCCGAGCTCTTCGTCACCAGCTGGATGGCCCTGCAATCCTCGATTCCGGCCTCTCTCATGCTGGGCGACCAGAAGCTCGACCAACTGCTGCGATTCCAGGTCGGGTTGTTTCTCGAAGGGCTTCTCAAGCGGCCTTGACGATCTCGTCATGATCGGAAGATAGGCGCGCGAGGACAGGCGCTCACCCTAATAGACGAGCCGCGCGTTAGGCAGCGAAGGAACGGGTAGGGGCCCGCGAAGACGCATTGCGCTGTTTGCGAGGGACAGGGCAACGGGTTCGTGGGGATTGTGACGAATCCCAAAAGGTGCGAAAGCTTTCGATATCAAGGATGGGCATCTGGTTCCTGAGACGGCTGCACCTGCATGAAGGAAGCGTCGAGGCCCCTGACGGCCATGCGCTTATGCCTCAAGCGATCGCTCAGAGCGAGCGCCTTCTCGCCGCGCTCTTGGCGAGAAGACACGTCCGGAGCCGGGTTGGCTCGTGCTGAGCCGCTCATGCTGCCAAGGAAGAGCGCTGCCAAGGCAACGAGAACGTTACTCCCGATCGCTCTTCCGGACCCCAAATGTCTGCTGGATCCGCGCTGCGCTGAGGAGGAATCAGTGGGGCCCGATACGCCGGGCTTGGGGCAGGGTTCCCGGGCCGGTTGCGAGGCCTGGCGCCAACGGTCAGGCTTCGGGAATGGCGAAGCTTGCTCCCCTTGTTGCGGATGCGGATTGGAAACGCCGGGCGGTGTTCACCAGCGATGGCTACTACGCGCTCGAGACCGAAGACACGCGGGGGGTTCCCGTGCGCCTGTTTTTGACACCCACGTTGCTGGCCGAAGCGGAGACCACGCTGTACCGGCAGATCGTCAACGCCACGCGCTTCCCGGGGGCACGTTTGGTAGCGATCACACCTGACTCGCACTACGGCTACGGAGTGCCCGTTGGATGCGTGATCCTCACCGATCGCGCGGAGGGTGCCGTGGCGATGGGGCCTGTCGGCTTCGACATTGGCTGCGGAATGATGTCGGCGCGCTCTGACGTGTCTGCTGACTTGGCAACGCCTGACCGCAAGCTCGCGTTCAACCGCGAAGTGATGGAGCGCGTCTCCATGGGCGCCGGAGGCACCAGCCTCCGCTTGGGCAAAGTATCAGATGGCGAATTTCAGAACCTCGTGCGGGGTGGGGCTGAATACTACGTCGACAGGTACGGAGCTGCGTTCGACCGCAGCCGCGCCGAGCGGCACCGCATTCCCGTGGACGACGGGTGGCAGATCCCCTGGGGTGGCGAGGGCAGGCCTGAGCGGGGACGGGAGCAGCTTGGCTCGCTGGGGGGCGGTAACCACTTCATTGAGCTGCAACGGGCGGAAGAAAGCGGGTCGCTCTTCGTTCAAGTGCACACAGGCAGCCGCGGTTTTGGACATGGCCTGGCCACAAACTACTTCTCGATGGCGCGTACTGAACACCCGGAGCAGGGCGATGACATCGATCTCGGATACTTTACGCCGAGCTCGCGCCACCATCGCGCCTATCTGAACGCGGTGGCCGCGGGGGGCAACTATGCCATCCTGAACCGTCTCATCATTTTCGAGCAGATCTCCGAAGCCTTTCGCAAGGTCTTCCGCGCCGATTTGGAACTTGTTTACGAGATCTCCCACAACCTGGTCCAGGCGGAAACGCACCCTGACTTCGGTGACGTTTGGGTGCATCGCAAAGGCGCAACGCGCGCCTTTCCCGGTGGCCATCCGGCGCTGGCTGGAACGATTTGGGAGACGAGCGGCCATCCGGTGCTGATTCCCGGCAGCAATCGCGACTACAGCTATATCCTGCGACCGCTTCCAGGAGCGGTGCGAAGTGGATACTCCGTCAACCATGGTGCTGGCCGGCGCATGTCTCGAGGCGAGGCGCTGCGACAACTCGATCAAAACAAGGTGAATGAGCAGTACCGTCGCGATGGCATCTTGGTGAACGTTGATGGGAAAGTGCCTCTGGACGAATCGAGCGCTTGCTACAAGCGGGCAGAGGATGTGGTGCAAGCCGTTGTCGACGCGGGCTTGGCTACCATCGAACACACCCTGTGGCCTCTGGCGTCGCTCAAGGGGACCGACGAGGCGCGCGGGTCCAAACGCGCACGCCGCATGCGAGATCGTTCGCGGGACAAGGACCGCAATGCAGCCCGAAGGACGAAGGTCCATTACTGAAGCACGGGCTCGACGGGGAGAGGCTGAGAGTCATCCGCCCACGCACCCTTTTCGGGTGCGAGGTGACAGCCCCCGGCCGGAAACACGGGGGCAGCAGCCCAACACGAGGTTCGCACGGCTCCTGCTGTGCCCCCTTTTCATGCCGTTGTCGTCGAATCTGGGCCTGTTGTACTTGGCGCTGGTCACGTGGGGCTTGGGTGCAACCTCTTCGTGGGCCAGCGCGTCCTCCGTGGACACCCTCGTCGCCGCTGAACGTGGTAAGGCAAATAGGATGAATCATCAGCCGAGGCCGGTGCCACGAAAAAGCGGCAGGCCTCGGGTAAAGAGTTGATCCGATTTGCCATCCCCGTCCGACGAAGGGGGTATGAGGTATTCGGACCCCAGCGTTGTGCAGTTGCGGCGGGTTTGTCTCCTGGCGACAGGTCTTTTTGTATCATGCACTGCATCGGTTGGCTCCCCGTCTCCGCTAGATGACCAGGACGATGATGTGGGCGAGCAGGGTGGGTCCCCCCCAGGCAACGAGTCACCCTCAGGGGGCAGCGGTCCAGATCCCATCGTCAGGGGTGACGCCACGCCCGGCGGATCCGTCATGCGGAGACTCAACCGCGAAGCCTACGCGTACACGATTCGCGATCTTCTGGGAATCGAGTCGGAGGTTGTGCGGCGGTTTCCTGACGACCAGCGCGCCTTCGGCTTTTCCAATAACGGATCCGTGCAGCCCGCATCGCCAGCGACTACGGCGCTTTGGTACGACGCCTCAGAAGAAATCAGCCGTGCGATGGTCAGCCCAAACACCGAGGCTTACAAACGCTTCGTCAGCTGCACGCCTTCGGGTGTGGATGCGTGCGCGAGAAAGATTGTAGGTGCCTTTGCCACCGCGGCTTGGCGGCGCCCCGCCACGGGTCAAGAGGTGGACGACTTACTGGCACTCTACGAAAAGGTCCAAGAAGCAAATGCGGGCGCAGATGCGCTCGCAGGCCTGCAAGCAGCATTTCAAGGCGTACTGCTATCCCCACACTTCATTTTCTTGGTGGAAGAAACCGGCGCCGAGCAAGGTCGCGGGCTGAGCGGCCGAGAACTTGCCGCACGCCTGTCTTATCTGCTTTGGAGCAGTGTCCCCGACGAAGAACTCTACGAAAAAGCCGACAGCAATGCACTGACAGACCCAAACGTTCTGCGCCAACAAACGGAGCGGATGCTCAAAGATCCGCATGCCACTCGGCTCGTAAAGGCTTTGGCTTCTGAATGGTTGGGGCTCCAACGTCTTCGGATACACCAACCTGATCCCGCACTGTTCCCAGAGTTTACAAGCGATCTGAAGGCCGACATGGTCAAGGAAACCGAACTCACTCTGGCGGGATGGCTCGAAGACAACGCCTCAGTCTCCGCGCTGCTCACCAGCGATGTGTCGTATATCAACAAGCGACTTGCGGCACACTACGGCCTACCCACGGCTGGCGACGAGTTCAAGCGAACAAACTTGGGGGGGAATCGTCGGGGAATCCTGACCCAGGGCAGCGTCCTGACGGTGACCTCAAGGGTCGATGGGACCTCGCCGGTCGTGCGTGGCGTCTGGGTGCTGGAAGATCTGCTTTGCATCACCCCACCCCCGGTTCCCGACAACGTGCCCGCGATACCTGAACAAGACCGCTCTACCAAAACCGCCCGTGAAGCCCTGGAAACCCACAGCGTCCCTGAAACGCGTTCAGGGTCTTCAAGGTTTCTTTGCCTGGCCCCCACTCCGAAAGCCACATTCCGTTGGGCATGAACATACCTGTGCGGCACGAAAGCTGTCCCCGCCCGGGAACCGATGCAGTCCCGTCAAGGCGCAGCCGCGTTCTCGTACGCCTCGTCAATTCGGCTGAGGATCTTCATGTTGCCTCGTCGAGTCACAAACCCCCGCTGCACTAGAAACATTCCGCAGACAAGGGTGGCGAGCCCAAACACGAACCCACCCGTCGCGAAGCGAGGAAGTGAGAAAACATGTTCCACGTTCATGACGGGGCCTTGGCGTGAGGTGACGACAACCGAAGCCGGTGGAAGCGGTCTTGCGAGTTCCTCGAGACTGTGTGCACTTGGCCAAAGGGCACCGACGTTCGAACGCACCCGAAGGTGCGGAAGCTGAGGCAGAGCATGTTCGTACCAAGCCTCTCTCTCCCTTTGGGCTTGGCGCTGCTGCTCCTCGAGACGTTGAACTGCGGGTTCAAGATGCTCCTCGAAGGCGACCTCAATCCGTGCCGTCATGAGATCGGCATAGTTCTGCGCTGCTTCGAAACTGCTGATGCCCTTGGAGAACACGGACGAAAAACGTGGGCCATCTGCGTAGATCGCCTTCTTGAAGCTCTCGAACTCAGGTAGCTTGGCGAGCTGCCGGCTGTAAACCTGCATGGCCCCTGGATCCGAGCGCAAGCTCCTCAAGGCGGAAAGGGTGTCGTCGTCCTCGCGCGATTGGATACGCTCCGCTCGCCTCTCCGCTTCGGCAGCGACGTCATGTAGCTTCCGTCTTGTCAACCAGGAAGACGTTTCGACCTGCGTGCATCGAAGCCGCCCCATCCACGTGGACTACCATGCCCTTCTTCACAGAAGGAGCCTTGACGAGGGCGCCCAGTGACGGAAAGTGAAGCTCGGGGCTGAAGACCGTACGAACCGCCCAAACCATCGTCGTTGCCTCATGCCGGCTCATGGTCATAAGTGACGCTGTGGACCCAACCACGACAGCCATCACGCCAACTCCGAGTGCCATGTTCCTTCGTATCTGGAGCAAGCCGAGCTTCACCTCAGAATGGATCCGTCTCTCCTGGTTCAAAGAGACCACAGGAAGTCCAAGCGTCAATACCGGAGACGGTACCTCAGCAACCTCAACCGCCGTGGGGGCACCGTCCTTCAGATGGGAAAGCCAGTGCGACGGAAACTGCAGGCTGACTCCGTCAATGCAGTAGCTCGTCTGGTGGTGATTCCCGATGCGAACATCCAGGATCTCAAGGGGCCCCTTCAACTCCACGACATGAACGTCATCGTCGGAATCGGGTGAGGCAAGAGTCTTCGCCGCTCGAAAAGACAGCCACGAAATTGCGGCACCCGTGAGGAGCGCAACGGCCGGCATCCAGTACGGAAGGTCGACACTGAGGAGCAGGACCGCGATTGAAAGGCCCAGGATGCCAAAGAGCCATCCACCGAACCGCCAAACGGAGCTGTGATCGCGAGAAAAAGTGGCAACGTACGCCCGCTCTTCCGGGGTCGCCAGCCGCTGTATGCGGCGAGGTGCTCTGCGCGTTGTTCTCCTTTTGGACACGAGATCCGAAAAGATCCATCAGAATCGGTGCGACGTCCAGAACCAAACCGACAAGAAGGTCAAGCGTCTATCGCTGAATTCCTCGAGCCGTAGAGCTTCTCCCCACACGCGGCGTGCGAAGACGATGCCGAACGAAAGGTTCGCGGGGATGGCGGCGTAGCAGCAGCGAGCTGCGACGGAGCGGCAGGCGATCTCGGGTTCGCGGACGCTCTGGACGCAGCGAGCGACGTCGCGCGCATCGATGGGGCCCCTGAACGTTCAAAGCCAACGGAACGATCGTAGGCAACGGGCTTGCGGCCGTTCACCAGGTGTTCGTGAGTGGCGATGGCGACGTATTCGCAGCGAATCGCAATGGCGGAGTGTCGCATTTTGCGTTTTCGGCTGACGGTAGATTTTTGCCCAAAGGCACGATCGGAGGTGGACAGGCGCGTGGTGTCGCAACCGCGCCTGATGGCAAGCGCCTCTACATGACGGGTGCATCCAATGCCATTCGCCAGTTTGATCTGGAGAGCGGGACCGAGTTGGCTGCCGTAACGCTGGCGACGCGAGGCAACCTTCATTACCTGGCCATTCGCAAAGGTCAGCTTTACGCCGCCGCACTCGACGATGGCAGAGTCTATCGGTACGACATCCAGGCAGATGATGCTCTGTCGTTCGTTGACGCCATCAGTGTCCCTTCTCCCATTCCGTAGCCGCGAGCCTTCGCCACCAGTCGCGGAAGGCGGTGCGCCGGCAGGGGGGCCCCGATTCACGCGCTGTGGCAGCTCCGCCCGCTGGCGGACGGCATGCGAGGCCGCCCCTCAGGGTGGCCCCCCCCAACCGATGGGAAACCACGGGATTTTCTAATTGAGAACGGCTTCCCCAGCTCGGAGCATGAAGGGACGCCTTCCGCACCGGGAGGTTCACCTTCGAAGTCATGCGCTCGCTGCGCCTTGGGCAACTGCCCGGGAGGTTTCGTCATGCACATCGCTCTCGTTTGGCGTTCGGCCGCCCTACTGGTCCTCGTTGCCGGCTGCGCCGGGGACGGAGGCCCGGGCGAACGCGATCCCGGGGGCGAAGGCGGGGACACGGGCGCCAGGGCCGGGGCAGGGGGCAATGCGGCCTCCGGCGGCCGAGACGGCGAGGGAGGAAGGGACAGCGTGGGGGGCTCCGATGGGGTGTTTGCAGGCGCCTCTGAAACTGAGGTGGTGGAGGGGGACGGACAGAGCGCCACCGTGGACACGGCCGTAGCAGTTCGTCCACGCATCGTCGTGCGAAATACCGCAGGCCAGCCGGTGGCGGGAATCGCGTTCACGTGGGCCGTCACCGAAGGCATGGGACAGATCACCAACGCCGACAGCGTCACAGGCAGCGACGGGACCGCGGCGGTGGGCAGCTGGACCTTGGGGCCCAGCCCCGGAACGAACCGCCTCGAAGCCCGTTTTCAGGGACTACCGCCGGTGGTCTTCACGGCCACCGGTGTTGCTGACAGCCGCGGCAGCCTCGTCGTGCATGAGGGCAATGATCAGACTGTGTCCGTCGCCACCGCGGTGCCCGTGCGCCCCGCCGTCAGGCTGCAGGGTGGCAACGGGGCCCCCCGGGTGGGCACGAGCGTCACGTTTCGTGTGACATCGGGCGGAGGCACCGTGAGTGGCCCCTCCGCCACCACTGACGTGAGCGGTGTGGCGCGCGTGGGCGGCTGGACTCTGGGCAACACCCCGGGGGACAACACGCTCGTGGCCGAGGTCGAGGGCTTGCCGCCCGTGTCCTTCCGGGCCGTGGGTGTAGCGCTCGGCGCACCGGTGCTGCCGGAGCCAGAGGTGGTCGTCGAAGGACTCGACAACCCCTGGGACATCGGGTTTGCGCCCCGCGGTCCTGGACAAAACCCCGTCATGTTATTCACCGAGCGTCCCGGGCGTCTCAATGCCCTCATCGACGGAAGCCGCGTCACCGTTGCCGATCCGCCTCAGGTCAACGAACAAGGACAAAGCGGCATGCTGGGCTTGGCCGTGGACCCGCAGTTCAGCTCCCATCGCTTCGTATACGTCTATGTCGCCTGGAACACGAACGGCACCATCGACAACCGTGTCGTGCGTTGGCGCGTGTCTGAAGATTTTCGGAGCGTTTCCGATCAGAGGTTCCTCGTGACCGGCATCCCCTACGCGGGTGGCGGTCACTCGGGCGGTCAGCTCGCGTTCGGGCCGGACGGATACCTCTACGTGAGCACCGGCGACAACCGGAACGGAGCGCTCCCCCAGGATTGGAACAGCTTCGGGGGGAAAGTCCTGCGCATCACGCGCGACGGGGCCGCGACACCCGGTGGCTTTGGCCGGGAAAGCAAGCTGTACGCTTACGGCTTCCGCAACATCAACGGCCTGGCGTTTCATCCCGCCTCGGGCCAGCCGTACACCTGTGAGCACGGCCCGGGCTCGCCCACGAACGACGAGGTCACGCCGCTTGTCCAGGGCGGCAATGGCGGATGGAACCCGGGGCCCGGCAATGATGGCTATGGGGGCACCCCCATGACGAACATGAGTTTGCCGAACGTCATGTCGCCCGCCTTCGGCCTGCCTTCGGAGGGCATGTCAGGTTGTGCCTTCGTGACGGGCGGCGCCTGGGGCGCGTGGAGCGGCCGCCTTTTCGTTGGCTCTCTCGCGGGGCGCCGGATCGTCACGGTTGCGCTGGATGCCGCGGGCACCGAGACCCTTGCAAGCGACCGCGCGCTCGACGCTGAGCGCTACCGACGCCGGGTTCGGGCCGTGGTCCAAGGGCCTGACGGCGCTGTGTACGTCACGACAGACGACAACGCGCCCCAAGGTCGTATCTGGCGGGTTCGTCCTCGATGATGAGGGCGGCCTGACCCCGCTTTGGCTTTGCGCACGCCCGGAGGCAAGCGCACCGCAACGGCGCTTCTGGTTCTTCAGTCAACCCACCGCGCCGATTGCCGGTTGCCAGGCAAGCGGCTAGGTTTGCGCTGATGTCCGAGCCACCCCCCCCCGTTCGACGCCGGCCCCATTTCGGCTTGTGGCTCGTTCTTCTCACCTTCGCATGGGGGGCGGGAACCCTGTTGTTGTTCAGCGACGGCGCAGTTTCGTTGTACGTGGACATGGTGGCCCTTTACGTGGGGGCCGTGGTGGTTGGCATGGCGGCGCTCGTGACCCTCATCGCGGGGTCCGTTTCGCGCGCGGGCAATCCACCCGGCGCCCCCCGCCGTTGGCTGCCCCTCGCCACAACGTGCCTGGTGATGGCCATCGTTCCCAGCCTCTGCCGCTACGCTGTCCCGTTCTCGGTGCGCTTTTCCTTGAGTGAACAGTCTCTCCTGGCCGCCGTTCAACACGCTTCGTCTTTACAGGTGAAGCCCGGCTGGATCGGCTGGTTCGATGTGCGGCAGGTCGAGTTCGAGGATGGGACTACGCTCCTTGCGACAGGGGTTTGTGCGGTGAAAGCCCGTTGCGGGATCGCTTACAAGGCCGATGGACGTCCCTCGCCCACGGAACGTACGGCCTACAAGGCGTTTCGAGGGCCCTGGTGGCTTTTCGAACAGCGTTCTCCTTAGCTCTCTCATGGTGGCGCTGCTCGACACGGCCGAAGCGGAAGAATGACGGCCTGAACCGAGCCCCGGAGGTCGGCTGTTCTGGGGATGCTGCATGCGCGCTCCCCCAGGTCCTTGTCCCTGTGATAGTTTACGACGCACCATGACCACCTCCAGTTGGCTAATCGTTGGCGCCGGGGCGCTCATCGTGCTGTTCTTCGTGCTTGCGCACAACACGCTCGTCGGGCGCAAAAACTAGGTCGAGAACGCCTTCGGCGCCATCGACGCCATGCTCAAGAAGCGCTTCGACCTGATTCCGGGGATCGTCGCCACGGTCAAGCAGTACGCACGACACGAGCAGGACACGCTCACCCAGCTCACGGAGCTGCGCGCGCGAACCGGCACCATGGCGACCAGCGAGCGCGTTCAGAGGGAGAATCAAATCTCGCACGCCCTTGGCAACATCATGCTCGTCGCCGAGAACTATCCCGAGCTTCGTGCCAGCGAAAACTTCCAGCAACTGCAGCGAGCGCTCAACGAGCTGGAAGAGCAGCTTTCTGCCGCCCGCCGCGCCTATAACGCGGCCGTCACTGACTACAACGATGCCGTTCAGATGCTGCCCACCAGCCTCGTGGCTTCACTGCTCAAGCACCAGAGGATGGCCGTGTTCACGGCCGAGGCCGCCGAGCGCAAGAACCCGGACGTTCAAGCGATGTTCCAGTCATGAACGCGCGGCAGAAATTGGACACGGTGCTTCCCGCGCTGGAAGCACGTCGCAAGCAGATTCTCATTCGTGGCCTGGCCACATTGACGGTTACGCTGGCCATCGGATTCGCACTGCTTGCGGTGACCCACGTGCCATGGCCCACGTTCGACCTCCTCGCTTCTTTCCTCCCCATTCCGCTTCATCTGGGCCACGTTCTCACGCTGGTGGCTGCGCTCGGCGTGGCGGCCCTCGTGGTGTTCACGTCCGCACAAAGCTTCCGAGCCGACTTCAAGCGAGACGTCGTAGGAACTTTGGTGCACGAGATTGAGCCGACCCTCACTTACACACAGTACGGAGGGTTCACCTGGCACCTGGTCTGCGCAAGTTCGAGCCCACCTGGTTCCGCCCGTTGACTCGTGCATCGTTCATCGAGGGCCTGCGGCGCGACTTGCGCTTCGTGGCCGACTTGGTCGATGAGCTCAACCTGAACACGCGCATCTGGTCAAAGACCTGACAGCGCCCGGCGCGTTCACGCGCCACGAACGCCGCGGGCCGGCTGCACCTCCCGCTTTGCCGTGCCTACCAAACGCAGCGGCGGAAGTTGGCCATCCACCAAAGCAATGCGTACGTATTCAGCAAGTACGGCTGCAACGGTCAGCCCCAGTCCGCGTCGACCGGCCCCATGGGCCCCAGCACATCGCCCGTAATCAAGCCCCTGAAGGCTCCGGGCACGCGCCGCGCTGCGGTCCGAATCGGCACGAGACGGGCGTATGGCTTGCCGTCTTTGGCAATGATCACGTCCTCCCCGCGGTGAGCCTGTTCGAGGAGCCTTGATAAGTGAGTCTTGGCCTCGTGGATGTTGGTCTGAATCGCCATATTTCGGGCTGAGTCCGTCAGTATGACCGACGCAAGTGGGGCCGTCATGACGTCGTAACCCCACCGGGCGTGGCCGGGGCCCACGTCGGGCGTTCACTGAAAGTTCGCCAGCGCCCACGCCTTGCGCACGCGTCGTTTGGCTCGTGCGCGGCACGTGTCGCGGCCGTACGAGACCTCCACGTGCGTTGCCGAGAAGCTGACGATCCCGGGATCCATCTCGACGACGGCGTCTACAGGGAAGCCCCAGTCATGGCCCTCGCGGCTTGCGTAGAGCGTGCAATCCCGCGCGGACATGGGCGGCGGGGCGGGCGCTCTGGCGACGTCGAAGAGGCGATCGGAGATCGTGTTCCAAAGTAAGACCCGGTACCCGGCTTCAAGACTCCCGACGAGCGCGACAAAACGTAGGTCCGGGCTTGGAACGGCGGCGAAGGCGTACCACGTGCGTTCATCTTGCCAACGCTTCACTTCACCTGTGGCTTCGTCCAGGTAGGCCATGGCGCCGTAGGGCTCGAAGGCCCCTTGCTCCCAGGCCCCACCGACGATGTAGCTCTTTCGTTCCGGCACGTACCCGAAGAGCCGCCATCGCCCAAATTGTTCATGCTCGATGCGTGCTCGACCACTCCCGTCCGTGTATTCCATCTCGATGCGGCTTCGTCCGAAGGGGCCGTCGTGCCGCGTCTGCACCGATATCAGGCCGAAGCGGGCGCGTGTCGTCGTGCCCGTCAACCAGGGCGAGGGCTCGTACGTGACCGGGATGGTTCCACGCTGAATGTCCAAGCTCTCGTCGGCGTCCGGACGCGCACGTTCTGTTTCGGCATCTGCTCGTGCCGAAGCGTCAGGCGCGGGCGCAGTGGTCAGGTGATTTTGCTGCGGCTGGCACGCCCATGCAGCCCCCCACGCCCCTAGCGTGATCCACGGGAGCTTCGTGCGAGGAATTCTTTTCACGGATAAGCTCGTAGGAGGGTAGGGCTTGGCATGGAATGACCTTCGTTCTCGCCGCGCGCCCTCGACGCAGGAAGTGCGCACGCCATCCCGGGGCCTTGGCGTGCGCGCGAGGGACTCAGGGCGACGTGGGCGCCGCTGCGGTCTGCTCTTGTTTCTTGAGCTCTTCGTTGGCTGCGATTTCCACCTGAACGCGGCGGTTCTGCATGCGACCGTCTTCGGTGCCATTGTCGCCGATCGGCTTTTCGTCGGCGAAGCCAATCGCGCGCATGCGGCTGCGCTCGACGCCCTGGGCTTCGAGGTACCCGATCACCGCTTCGGCGCGCTCCGTGGACAGCTTTTGGTTGCGGGCCTTTTTGCCCTTGTTGTCGGTGTGGCCCTCGATGATGAGGTCCGTGTCCTTGTACTCCTTGAGCACCTTCGCGAACTCGGCCAAGTCGCGCTCGGACTGCGGCTTGAGCTTCGCCTTGTTCGTGTCGAACAGGATGGCCGAGTCGAACTTCACGAGCAGCTTGTCGCCCTCACGATCGACCTTGGCGCCCTTGACCTCTTTGAGGGCCTGTTCTTGCTTGTCCATGTAGCGGCCAATGAGGGCCCCGGTTCCCGCGCCCGCCGCGGCGCCCACCCCGGCGCCGATGAGCGCGCCGGACTTGCCGCCGGCCAGGGCACCGATGCCCGCGCCCAGCAGCGCGCCCGCACCACCCCCGGCCACCGCGCCCTTGCCCGTGTTGCTCGCACATCCCGCGATTCCCAAGCAGCCCACCAGCCCCACGCTCACCACCGTGTTTCGAAAAGCTCTTCTCGTGACTGTCTGCGACGGCATGGTCGTCCTCCTACGCATGTTGAGGCGCCGAGTATATCCGCGATGGTCCGTTTCGGTGATCGGGAGGCGCTGTGAGAGCCAGAGTCGTTTTTGGGGGGCATTCGCAATGGCAACGGGGATGTGTGCGACGGCGCGGGTTCACGCACGGCTTTGTCGCTATGCTCGCGGGGCACCATGGGTCAGCCCCGCCGCCCCCGCCTCTGGCTCGTCGCCGCCCTCCTGGGGTTGGGGAGCGTCGTGGCCGGCCTGGCGCTGTGGCTGTCGTTCGACCTGCGATCGGCCCGCTGGGCCGTAGCGCCGGTGCCTGTGCCCCGCGAGGATGGCCGGCCGCGGGTGGTGAGGGGCCCCTACTTGCAGACCCTGACGCCGAAGAGTGTCCTCGTCCGTTGGCGTACCGACCTGCCCGTGGAGGGGCGGGTTGCGTTTGCGACCGTGGCAAACCCCACCAAGCGTGTGGTCCGGGAGTCTGCGGCCACGCGGGAACACGAGCTTTTGCTGGGCCCGCTCGCGCCCGGGACTGCCTACGCTTACGACCTTGTGGGCCCTGACGACGCTCCGCTTGCCGGGGGGCCTTCCGTGACCTTCACCTCGCCGCCTGGCCCGGCTTCCCAAGCGCCAGTTCGTGTCTGGGCGCTGGGCGATGCGGGTACGGCCTCCGAAGGCGCACGCGCCGTGCGCGACGCATACCTGCGCCATGCGAAGGGACGCCTGCCCGATGTGTGGCTGATGCTGGGGGACAACGCCTACACGCGGGGCACCGACCTCGAGTACCAGGCCGCCGTGTTCGAGACGTATGCCGACATTCTTGCGCGGGTGTCCCTGTGGCCCACGCGGGGCAATCACGATCAGGGCGAAGGTCTCGCGGCGCCCTACTTCCAGGTCTTCAGCCTGCCCACGCGCGGCGAAGCGGGCGGGCTCGCGTCGGACACCGAGGCCTACTACGCGTTCGAGCACGGCAACACGCATTTCGTGTGCCTGGATTCCTACGGCAGCGATCGCGGCCCGGAGGGCCCCATGGTGTCGTGGTTGCGGCGCGATCTTGCGACCCGTGATGCCCGCTGGACCGTGGTCTTCTTTCACCATCCCCCCTACAGCCGCGGCACCCATGACTCCGACCGCGAGCGCGCGATGATCGAGATGCGCAAAAACGTGCTGCCCGTGTTGGAAGAGGCGGGCGTGGATCTCGTGCTCACCGGGCACAGCCACAACTACGAGCGCTCGGGCTTGCTCGCGGGGCATTACGGGGCGAGGGCGAGCTTCGAGGCCCACCACAAGCTGGCCTCGGGCGGACCGGGAGTGGTGTTCGAAAAACGCGTGGGACCGCGTGGAGGCACCGTGTACGTGGTGGCCGGGGCTTCGGGCAACGTGGGGCGGCGGTTTGCGGGCCTGGATCATCCCGCCATGGACGTGTCGTCGGCCACGTTGGGATCCGTGGTGCTCGAGATCTCCGACGAGGCGATCGAGCTTCTCTACCTGGATGCCAACGCGACGGTGTTCGATCGCTTCACGCTGCGCAAGCTCGCGGCCCCTCAGGGGCGGCGCGGCGGCTGACAGGTCGGGCAAAAGAACGTGGTGCGCGCGTGCACGCCTTGTTTGCGCTCGACGATGGGCGTGCCACAGCGCCGGCAGGGCTGCCCGCTTCGTCCGTAGACCCACAGCCGCGCGCGCGGATCGGCGCGCCTCGTGGTCCGGCGCAAGCCTGTGTACGTGGGCGCCTGGACCTGGGGGTCGAGGGCGTTGTCGCGGATTGACGTGCGCGCCAGCTGCACGAGGCGCGCCCGGGTCGTGAGGTCGAGATCGGCCACGAGCGCAAACGGGTTCACCCCGGCCATGAACAGCACCTCGGACTTGAACACGTTGCCAAGCCCGGCCATCACGCGCTGGTCGAGGAGCGCTTCGGCCACCTCGCGTCCTTCTCCGGCCGCCAGGTTGGCGAGCGCCTGCTTCGTGCTGAATCCCGTATCGAGCAAGTCGGGCCCCAGGCTGCGGAGCTGGGGGTCACGCGCGAGGGCCGCGGCGGTGAGGAAGCGTGCCACCGGCACGTCGAAGCCCACCGCCACGAAGGCCTCCGTTTCGAGAACGATGCGGGCCCGGCTGCGGGCTTTTTGCCAGGATTCCCCGGGGCGGTAGACGTGCCAGCTGCCACTCATGCGCATGTGTGTGACCAGGATCAGATCGTCCGATAGGCTCATGAGAAGGTGCTTGCCCCGCGCCTCCACGGTTTCAACCGTGCGGCCTGCCACCGGCCTGCCCGCATCCACGGTCGCGAGGTGAGCGTAGCCCGTGTCGAAGCGCGTGACCACACGCCCCGCGAGCGCCAAGGACAGCGTACGTGCGGCACGGAAGATCGTATCGCCTTCGGGCATCGCGGCTCACGCGCGGCGGGGCGCGACCCCTTTGTCTCGGGGGCCCCGCCGCATCTGGAGGCCGGCCGCCGTGGCCACGAAGCCTGCCTGCACCAGCGCGTCGGCGAAGGGATGCACCCGCGCCGAAGCGCCCTCGATGTGCGTGAGCAGCACGCCTTCGCCTGTCTGCCCCCCGTGCCGTGCGTGATGGGCAATGGCTTCGGCCACGAGCCGGGCCCTGCGTCCGCGGTCGGGCTCGTCTTCGGGCAGCCACACGCGCAGCTGGCGATGGCCTCGCGAAAGATACGCCCCGAGCTGCCCATCGACGAGCACCACGTGCGCGCCCACGGTGCGCAGCAAGGCGCGGGGATTTGGCCCTTCGGCCTCCGGATCGCCGCTGGCAGCGGCCGGACTCTCCGGGCTTGCCGGCCACGGCAAGAGCGAGCCGTACGGGTTGGCGGGATCCAAAGCGGCGAGGCACAAGACCTCGGGCGTTTCGGGGGGCGTACGCAGCGCACGCAAAAGCTCGAGGGCGGCGGGCTCGGCGAACTGTGTGGCGGCCACGCCCTCCACGAAGTACCCGCGGCGAATGCGGCCGGCTTCCTCCATGAGCTTGAGCGTGTCGTACACGGCGGAAAACCCGCCCACGAGATCCTCGGCCGCCAGCGCGTCGCGGGTCAAAAGGGCGTGCCGCTCGAGCAGCTGCCGGGCCAGCGCGGCGGCCCGCTCCGTGTCGTTCGGGCGCGCCCGATGAGCCGTGCGCGCTTCGACCAGGGACCACCGCCCCTGCGCGTTGGCGGGCGCGAGGCGTCGCGATTGAAAGGAACGTCCGTCGCGCAGCACCCGCCTCCCGCTGCGCTCACCCGCAGGACGCGTGTACGTCCGCAACACGCCGAAGGTGTCGTTCGTGACCAGGCCCTTCCACACCAAGGACCAAAGCGCCTCCACGGTCTCGTTGGCAAAGCCGCCCACCGCTTCGGCCACGGCGGCGAAGAACGAGGCCCCCGCGCCGCGCAGGTTTATGAGCACCGCACGCTCCCGCGGGGTCAGCGCGTCTTCGTCCACGGTGGGCGCGCGGTGAAGGCGCGGGAGCGCATCGGTGAGGTAGAGCGCCACGCGGCCGTCGCGGGGGCCGAGCGGCGACAGGCCCACCCAGACGAGCTCGCCCGCGGCGGCGAGGGCGTCGAGATCTCCGGGCAGGTAATTGTCGACCCGCGCGGGGAAGATCTCGGTTTCGACGAGTGAGGCCGGCAGCGGCGCCCCCTGCAGCTTCTCCACCGCGTCCATGACGGCGTCGAGGCCCCCACGCTTTTGTCTCAGCCCCTGCCAGTGCGCGATCGTGCGTGCCAGTACGGCAGGGGCTGCAGGCTCGACCTCTTTGCGCAGCTTCGCCAGGGAGCGCCGGCGCAGGCTGCTCAAGACCTCGGGGGCGCAATACTCGCGTTCGCGGCCGCCCGGCCGGAAGGCCCCCTCGAGCAGTTTTTGGGCCTCACGCAGGCGCCGCAAGGTGGGCGCGAGCGTGGCGGCCGGGACCCCCCAGCGCGCCGCCGGCTCGGCGGTCGTGAAGGGGCCGTGGGTGCGGGCGTAACGCAACAGCAGGTCGCCCAGAGGATCGGCCACCGGACGCAGCAGCGACTCAGGAAGCCCGGGAGGCAGGGGCAAGCCCAAAGCGTCGCGGTAGCGGCTCGCGTGTTCGATGGCCAGCACACGCGGCTCGGCGGCCACGAAGAGCTCCACGGCGCGCCGTTCGCGCAACAAGGTTGTGAGCGCGGCCGCGGCCGTGCCCGGGAGCATTTTGCGCTCGATCTCGGCGCGGGACAGCTCCCCCAGGCGGAGCAGCAGATCGGCGAGCCCGTCGGCCGTGCGCAGCCGCTCGCGCGGCACGGGTTGGACCAGCTCGGCTTCGAGCGTCTCGAGCGCTTCGGGATCGAGGAGATCGCGCAGCTCGACGTCACCCAGGAGCTCCCGCAGCTGCGCCTGATCGATGGAAAGCGCCTGCGCCCGCCGTTCGGCCAAGGGGGCGTCGCCGTCGTAGATGTAGTTGGCCACGAAGCCGAAAAGCAGGGTGCCCGCGAAGGGGGAGGGCACGTCGGCGTCCACGGTGTGAACGGCGATCTGTCCGCTCTTGATCCCGCGCAGCACCTCGAGCAGGGCGGGAAGATCGAAGGTGTCGCGCAGGCACTCGCGGTAAGCCTCGAGCAGGATCGGAAACGAGCCCGCTTGGGCCGCCACCGCGAGCAGGTCGGCGGCGCGCTTGCGCGTTTGCCACAACGGCGCGCGCCGTCCCGGGTGGCGGCGAGGCAGGAGCAGCGCGCGCGAGGCAGCCTCCCGGAAGCGCGCGGCGAACACGGCGGTGCCCCCGAGCTGCTGCATCAGCAGATCCTCGAGCTCTTCCGGCTCGGGCAGGAGCAGCCGGACATCGGGAGGGTTTTCCGTTTCGGGAAAACGCACCACCAGGCCGTCGTCGGTCCACATCGTTTCGACCTCGGCGCCCGTTTCCGCGCGCACCCGGGCCGCCACCGCCATCGCCCAGGGTGCGTGCACCCGGCCCCCGAGCGGCGACAACACACACACGCGGTAGTCGCCGAGCTCGTCGCGCACCCGCTCCACCACGAGCGTGCGCTCGTCCGGCACCACCCGCGTGGCCGCCGCCTGATCGCTGAGGAACGCCAGCAGGTTCTGGGCCGCCGCCTCGTCGAGCCCGTGGCGCTTGACCAGCAACGCCCGTCCGCTGGCGGCGGAAAGCCCGCGCAGCTCGCGTACGAGCGCGCCCACTTTGCGTCCCAGTTGCACCGAGCGCCCGGCGGCGTCGCCGCGCCAAAAGGGCATCTTGCCCGCCTCGCCGGGCGCAGGCGACACCAGCACACGATCGTGTGTGATCTCTTCGATCCGCCACGTCGAGGCGCCGAGGACAAAGGTCTCCCCGGGCCGGCTCTCGAACACCATCTCTTCGTCGAGCTCGCCGATGCGGGCGTGCCCCCGTTCGCTGCCCACCGCCAGGTACACGCCGTAAAGGCCGCGATCCGGGATGGTGCCCCCGCTCGTCACAGCCACGCGCCGGGCGCTCTCGCGCGCGCTCAAGGTGCCGGCCGCACGATCCCAGGTGAGGCGTGGCCGCAGCTCGGCGAAGTCGTCGGACGCGTAGCGGCCCGACAGCATGTCGAGCAGGTTCTCGAACGCCGCGCGCGGAAGGTGTGCGTAGGGTGCGGCCTTGCACACGGTTTCGTAGAGCGCTTCGGCGCCCCACGGCTCCATGGCCACCATCGCGACCAGCTGCTGGGCGAGCACGTCGAGCGCGTTGCGCGGGTACGCCACCGGCTCGACCTCACCTTCGTTCATGGCGCGCGTGAGGGCTGCGCACGCGAGCAGATCGGCGCGGTACTTGGGAAACAGAACGCCCTGGCTGGTGGCGCCCACCTGATGGCCGCCTCGGCCGATCCGTTGAAGGCCGCTGGCCACCGAAGGGGGCGCTTCGATCTGCACGACCAGGTCCACCGCGCCCATGTCGATGCCGAGCTCGAGCGAAGACGTCGCCACGAGCGCGCGCACCTGCCCTAGCTTGAGACGGTCTTCGATCTCGGCGCGCTGGGAGAGCGCGAGAGAGCCGTGGTGCGCGTACACCAGCGTCTCCCCAGCCAGCTCGTTCAGTGCGGCGGCGAGACGCTCGGCGATGCGGCGGCTGTTCACGAAAATGAGCGTCGACCGGTGTGCCTTGACCAGCTCGAGCAGGCGCGGGTGCATGGCCGTCCAGATCGAGGCGCGCACGGGGCCCTGTGCAGCCGGGCCGCTCGGGATGTCGATCACACGGCCGATCTCCCGCATGTCCTCCACGGGCACCTCCACCCTGAGAGCCAGGGCCTTTTTGAGGCCCGCATCCACAATCGTGACGGGGCGGTACGGGGCCGCTTTATCGGTCGTGTCTCCGAACACCAGCGGATCTTCGGGCGCGGGGGCCGGCTCGGCGCGCCCTGCGAGGCCGCCCAAAAAGCGGGCCACCTCGGCGAGCGGGTTCTGCGTGGCCGACAGCCCCACGCGCTGCAGGGGCCGTCCCCCCAGCGCCTCGAGGCGTTCCAGGGACAGCGCCAGATGCGCGCCCCGCTTGGTGGGCACGAGCGCGTGGATCTCGTCCACGATCACCGTCTCGACGTGGCGCAGCCCCTCGCGGGCCTGGGAGGTGAGCAGCAGATAAAGCGATTCGGGTGTGGTGATGAGGATGTCCGCGGGCGCGCGCAGAAGCCGCGCCCGCTCCCGCGCGGGGGTGTCGCCCGTGCGCAGCGCGATCGACGGCGTGTGGAACACGTCGCCGCGATCGAGGGCCACGTGACCGATACCCGTCAACGGCGCGCGCAAGTTGCGCTCGACATCCACGGCAAGCGCCTTGAGCGGGGACACGTAAAGCACGCGGCAGCGCGGCGTCGCGGGCACCGGCGCAAACATCAGCCGGTCGATGGCGTGCAGGAAGGCCGCCAGGGTTTTGCCGCTGCCGGTGGGGGCCAAGAGCAAGGTGCTCTCGCCTCGCTGCAACACGGGCCAGGCTTGGCTTTGGGCCGCCGTGGGAGCCGCGAAGGTGCGCGCAAACCACGTCCCCACGGCGGGGTGGAAGCCGGCGAGGGCCGCGGGCAGCGCGGAGGGCAGCATGGGCCAAGCATAGGATGCCGTTCCGTCGGCCGCCGGGGCAGCAGCCACGACCGGCAAGAGTTGCCAGGGACGCGGTCTTGCTGGAGGCTGCGCGCCTGCCATGGCCCCCCGCAACGCCTCGTCCGCGCACCCCGCCACGTCGTTCACGCCCCTTGCCCGGGTGCTGGTGGCCACGTTTTTCGGCTCGGTGAGCGGCGGGGCGTTCTGGAGCGCCATGTTCTTCGTCTCGGCGCGCGTTCACCACTTTTCGCCCCTGCGTAACCTCGTTTTGGCCTGCGTTTTGGGGGCGGCCTACACCGTGTGGGCGTGGTCGGCGGGCTGGCTCACGCGCGGTCCCCTCGGCCGCCTGGCGCCGCGCACGTCGTTGCTGCTGGTGTTGGCCACCTGGGCCGCGGCGGCGGTGTTGCCCGCCTGCGCGCCCACGTCGGAGCTCCTGTTCTGGCTGGCCACGCTTGTCGGCACGTCGGCCTCGGCCGTGGTCTGGCCGCTCGTCGAGAGCTTCATGAGCGCGGGCCGTCACGGGCCCGAGCTGCGCAAGACCATCGGGTGGTTCAACGTGACCTGGACCCCCGCGGTGGCGGTGCCCCTTTTGCTCATGCCCTGGGTGACCCGCCTCGGGCCGCTGGCCAGCATCTGGACGAGCGCTCTGTGCAACGGCGTAGCGATGGTGGCGGTGGCCGGTTTTCCCGCGCGCCCCGCGCACCACGATCCCGAGCGGTCGCGCCAAAGCGTGGGCGCCGACTATCGCTTCCTGCGCGACGCCACCCGCTGGCTGCTGCCGCTCGCGTATCTCATGGCCGCCGTTCTTTCCCCGGTGCTCCCGGCGCGCCTTTTGGCCTTGGGAGTGCAACCCGACGTGGCGCCCGTGTTGGCTTCCACCTGGATGGTCAGCCGCTTCGCCACCTTGGCGCTGCTGGCGGCCACTTCGTTTTGGCATGGCCGCTGGAGCACGCTGCTGGGAGGGGGTGTCGCGCTGGGCACCGGCATGGCGTGTGCGCTGCTTGCGCCCACGGCGTGGCTGTTCACGCTCGCGCTGACCCTGTTCGGCGCGGGCATGGCCGTCCTCTACTACGCCTCGCTCTACTACGGCCTGGCCGTGGGCCACGCGCAGGTCGACGCGGGCGGCACCTTCGAGGGGCTCGTGGGCCTTGGGTACTTCCTGGGACCCGCGCTCGGCATCGCGGGCTACCAGCTGGCCGGCGCCGCACGAGGTGAGGTGGCGACGGTGGCGCTCGCCTGGCTGTTTGCGCTGGCAAGTCTTGCCGGACCGCTGCGGGCGTGGCGGCGGAGCGTGGCCGCCGCACGTGCGCGGGGGGAATGAATCACGCCCGCACACACGATCGCTTTCTTGACGCAGTTCGGACAGGCGGGCAGAACGGAAATCAATGCAGCATCCCTACCCGCTGGCTCAACAACTCGTGGACGCCGCCACCTTCGGTGACGCCGCGTGGGTGTGCAGCCTCCTGGCACGCGGGGCCGACACCGAAGGCCGAGACGAGACGTACCGAACGCCTCTTCACCTCTCCGTGCTGAGCGGCGACCGTGACGCCGTGCGGGCGTTGCTCGAAGCCGGCGCCGACGCCAACGCCCGGGATCGCGAGGGCGCCACGCCCTTGCATCTGGCGGCGCGCCGCCGTGATCTGTCCCTGGCTTATTTGCTGGTGACGTACGGGGCCGACGTCAACGCCCAGGACTGGGCCGGCAGCTCCGTGCTGTGGCAGGCCGTGATCGTGGGCCTCTCGTCGTCGGCCGTGGTGCAGTTCCTCCGGCGGCAGGGCGCAAGCGATACAGCGCCCAACCCCGCAGGCTACTGCGCCCAGGATCTCGCCGGGCGCCTCGGTGTTCCGTTCGAGCCCCTGGCGAACGAGTGCCGCGGCCACTGACCGTGGCGGCGGCGCCTTGATTTAGCCTTGCGCCTTCACGCTTGGCCGGGTGGCCCCACGGGAACGCACCGTCTCGTCATCGGGCAGCCCGGCGGTGAGCACGCCAACGATCGTGTCAGGGTTGACGGGGGCGCCCACGGCGATGCGGAACGAACGGTACCCGGTGATCGCGCCCACGAGAGCCGTCACGATGTCGAGCCGGCGGGGATGTGACTCGGCGGTCACGCCCTCGTCGCCCCACAGCGCGCCCGCGATGACCACGAGGTAGTTGGCAAAGGCCTGCCGCAAGCGGCTCGTGCCCTGGGTCTTCAGCTTGAGCAAGCCGCGGGCCTGGTGAAAGAGCACGATCTGCTCGGGGTGCTCGTCGAAGAAGCGTTCGTGTGCCGTGATGACGAATCCAACGCGGTCGTTGAACGGCTTTTCGGGGTCGAGGCCCTGAAGGTTCACGGAGAGGCGCTGAACCCCTTCCGAGATCAGCTCGGCGATGAGGGCGTCCTTCGATTCGAAGTAATTGTAGAAGGCCCCTTTGCCCAGGTCGGCCCGCTCGGTGATGTCCTCGAGCCGGGTGGCGTAGACCCCCCGCTCGGCGAAGAGCTCCATGGCCGCATCCAGCAGGGCTCGTCGGGTCTGTTGCTTGCGCCGCTCCCGGCGCCCCACGGTGGCGAGGTTGTCTTGGGTCACTACCCGGTCTCCTTGAGGGTCGTTTACGAACGATGCTCCCGCTCTGAAAGCTGACTGTCAAGATGTCATGTCGTAACAATCTTGTGTTTTCAAGGTGTTGAAGGCGCAGCTTTCGGGCGACTCAACCGAGGTGACAAAAAAGCGACTGGAGATCTGCGTCGCGAGCCTCGTAGGCGAACGTTTCGGGGTGGATGCGGGGCGGTGCGCTACGGATGCCAGGGCGGGTGTGCCGGGTAGGCGGATTTGTCAGGGTGCGCTAGTCTCACGCCCATGGCGACAGCCCTAGTCATCCACGGCCACTTTTATCAGCCGCCGCGAGAAAACCCCTGGACCAACAATGTGGACCGGGAGCCCAGCGCCCACCCAGAACACGACTGGAACGAGCGGATCTACAGGGAGTGCTACCGCCCGAACGCCTTCGCGCGCATCGTGGGGGACTACGGGCAGATCCAGGAGATCGTCAACAACTACGCCTACCTCAGCTTCAATCTGGGGCCCACGTTGCTGTCCTGGCTCGAGACGCATCATCCCGCAACGTACCTGCGCATCATCGAAGCCGACCGGATGAGCGCCCAGCACTGGGGACACGGCAGCGCGATTGCCCAGGGCTACAATCACGCGATCCTGCCCCTGTGTAGCGAGCGGGATCGCGTGACGCAGGTTCGCTGGGGCATCGCGGACTTTCAGCATCGCTTCGGGCGGAGGCCCGCGTCGCTGTGGCTGCCGGAGACGGCTTGCAACCAGGCCACCCTGGAGACGCTCATCGAAGAGGGCCTGGCGTATGTCGTTCTGTCGCCCTACCAGGCCGAGCAGGTGCGGCCCCTGTCGGCCAACGGCAAGCCCGGCGCGGGCGCCTGGCAGTCCGTGGGAGACGGCAGCATCGACCCGTCGATGGCCTATGAGGCCTTCCACAGCGACGGCTCAGGGCGCTCCATCGCCGTCTTCTTTTACGACGGGCCGAAGTCGCGCTCGATCGCGTTCGAGGGCGCGTTGGCCTCGAGCCAGGCGCTGGTTTGGCGCTTGTCCCAAGGGGTGAGCCCCAACACCAAGTTGGTTCACATCGCCACGGACGGCGAGAGCTACGGGCACCACACCAAGTTCGGTGAGCTCGGCTTGGCGCACGCTCTCGTGCACGAGGCCCCTGCCCAGGGCTTCGAGGTGATGAACTACGGCACCTTCCTCGCCCGCAATCCCCCCACGATGGAGGTGCGGATCAAAACGGGCCCTGACGGTGAAGGCACCGCCTGGAGCTGCGCTCACGGTGTGGGCCGGTGGTACCGCGACTGCGGCTGCAACACCGGCGCCCAACAGGGCTGGAATCAAGCGTGGCGCGGCCCCCTGCGCGCGGCGCTGGACCTGCTGCGCGACACGGCCGCAAACCACTTCGATGGCGAAGGCCGGGAACTCTTCTTGGACCCGTGGGCTGCCCGTGATGCGTACATCGAGCTGGTGCTCGACCGCAGCCGCTCCCGCGAGGCCTGGCTCGAGCGCTTCCAAAGCCGGCCGCTGTCCACGCGGGAACGTGAGCGCGCGCTGGCTCTGCTCGAGATGCAGCGCAACGCCATGCTGATGTACACGAGCTGCGGCTGGTTTTTCGCCGACATCTCGGGAATCGAGACGGTGCAGATCCTGAAGTACGCGGAGCGCGTCTTCGATCAGATGGACGCGCTCGGCATCGAAGCGCCGCGCGAGCGTTTCCTCGCCCGCCTCAGCGAGGCACGCAGCAACGTGAAGGAACACGGCACGGGCGCCGACATCTACCGCAAGTGGGTGGAGCCGATGCGTGTCTCCACGCACAGGGTGGCGGCGCACCTTGGCATCATGAGCCTCGTCGAGGGCGAGGCCGCCGAGGGCATGATTTCGGGCTACCGGTACTGCCGAACGTCTTTCCAGAAGCACCGTCACGGACGCCTCACCTTGGCGACGGGCCGCCTCGAACTCGAAGACGTGCCCACCGGCCGCCTGACCGACTGGGGCTTTACGTCGGTGCACATGGGCGGCGTCGATTTTTACTGCGTGTGCCAGCCCTTCCCCGGTGGCCAGGCCTTCGCCCAGGCCACGCAGAAGATCTGGGGCGTGTACCGGACGGCCACCTTGCCGCGCCTGCTGCGCCTCATTCAAGAGTCGATGGGGCCCGAGGATTACGGGCTCGAATCCATCCTGGAAGAGGGCCAACACCGCATCTCCGAGCTGGTGTACGGCAACATCGTGACGCGTTTTTCACAGCAGTACGTGGCGATGTTCGAGAGCAACCAGCGCATTCTCGACATGCTTCAGGAGGCCGGGCTCGAGCTTCCGGAAGAGCTGGTTCGGGCGGCGGAGTTCACCTTGGGGCGCCGCTTCGAGGAAGAGATCCGGCGTGCGCACGGCAGCTCCGATCCGGCTGCGTACGAGCGGGCGCTGGAGATCGCACGGGAGGTGAAGCGGCGGGGATTCAAGATTGACACCAGCCGGGCGGGGCGGCTGTTCGGACGTACGCTGGCCGACGTGGTCTCCGACGCCTTTGCCGAACCCACGCAGGACAAGTTCGCTGCGGCCACGGCGCTGGCCAACCTGACCGAGCCGCTGGGACTCAAGCCCAACCTCGGCCGTTCTCAAGAGCTCGTCTACCTCGGGTTCAAATCGCATCGGGATTGGAAAACCTCGCTGGTGCAGCTGGCCAAAGCCGTGGGCGTCAAGCCCAGGACTTGACCGTCCGTTCGTACCCTTCGTTCACCCCTCGCACCTTGTCGAAACGGATCACGTCGCATGTCGAAACAAAATCCCCCCCTCCTCATCGATGACAGGTCGCTCGCGCTCTTTTTGGCGCTGGAGCACCACGATCCGCATGCAATCCTGGGTGCGCATCCCACGCCCGCTGGCGTCGTGGTCCGCGTGTTCCAGCCCCATGCCCGCTCCGTGACGGTGCTTGCCGAGGGCGCGCGCCTGCCGCTCGAGAAGGTTCACGACAACGGCCTCTTCGCGGGTCTTTTCCCCGACGCCCAGCAGGTCTTCCCCTACAAGTTGCGCTTCGACTATCACGACGGCGAGTCGCACGAGCAGGTCGACCCTTATAGCTTTTTGCCCACCCTTGGTGATCTCGATCTGCACCTCATCGGCGAGGGACGGCACGAGAAGCTCTACGAAAAGATGGGCGCGCATGTGATGCGCATGGGCAGTGTGGAAGGCACCTCGTTTACCGTGTGGGCCCCGAACGCCCGCGGCGTGAGCGTGGTGGGTGACTTCAACGGCTGGGACGGCCGCGTGAACCCCATGCGTATGTTGGGCGGCTCGGGTATCTGGGAGCTCTTTTTGCCCGGGGTGGGCGCGGGGGCCCGCTACAAGTTCGAGTTGCGCAAGGCGCATGGGGGCATCGTGCTCAAGGCCGATCCCTACGCGCAGGCCGCCGAGCATCCCCCCCAAACAGCTTCGGTGGTGGTGAAGTCTTCCTATAGCTTCAACGACGACGCGTGGCTTCAGCAGAGGAAGGCCTCCAACCCCTGGCGCTCGCCCTTCTCCGTTTACGAAATGCACCTCGGTTCGTGGAAGCGTGTGCCCGAGGACGGCAACCGCAGCATGACCTACCGCGAGTTGGCACCCGAGGTGGCGGACTACCTCGGCCGCATGGGCTTCACCCACGTCGAGCTTTTGCCCGTGTTCGAGCACCCCTTCGACGGCAGCTGGGGCTACCAGGTGAGCGGCTATTTTGCGCCCACGAGCCGCTTCGGCTCTCCCGACGACTTCAAGTACTTCGTGGACTACTTGCACGACAAGGGCTTCGGCGTGCTGGTCGACTGGGTGCCCGCGCACTTCCCGAAGGACGAGTTCGCGCTCGGACGCTTCGATGGAACGGCGCTTTACGAGCACCTGGACTCACGCCAGGGTGAACATCCGGACTGGGGCACGTTCGTGTTCAACTTCGGCCGCCGTGAGGTGCGCAACTTCCTGATCGCGAGCGCGCTGTCCTGGTTCGACCGCTTCCACATCGATGGCCTGCGGGTGGATGCCGTGGCGTCGATGCTGTACCTCGACTACAGCCGCAAGGAGGGCGAATGGGTGCCGAATCAATACGGTGGCCGTGAGAACCTCGAGGCTGTCACTTTCTTGCGTGAGCTCAACGAGGTGGTTCACAGGGATTATCCCGGCGTGTTGATGATCGCGGAAGAGTCCACCGCATGGCCCGGCGTGAGCCGCCCCAACTACCTCGGCGGGCTGGGCTTTGGCTTCAAGTGGAACATGGGCTGGATGCACGACACGCTCCAGTACTTCTCGAAAGATCCGGTCTACCGGCGCTACCACCACAACGATCTTACCTTCGGTCTGGTCTACGCCTGGAGTGAGAACTTCATTTTGCCGTTCTCGCATGACGAGGTCGTGCACGGTAAGGGTTCGATGCTCGACAAGATGCCGGGTGATCGCTGGCAGAAGTTCGCCAACCTGCGCGCGCTTTACGCCTATATGTGGGCTCATCCCGGCAAAAAGTTGTTGTTCATGGGGCAAGAGATCGGCCAGTGGCAGGAGTGGAAACACACCCAGAGCCTCGATTGGAACGTGCTCATGGGCGAAGACCACCAGGGGCTTCAGTGGCTGGTGGCGGATCTCAACCGCGTGTACAAGAGTGAGCCCGCGCTGCACGAAGTGGACGAAAGCCCCGAGGGCTTCGAGTGGATCGATTCGCACTCCGCCGATGACAACGTGATTGCGTTTTTGCGCAAGTCGCCTGCTACGGGGCGCAGTGTGATCTGCGTGGGCAACTTCGCCCCGGTCCCCCGCCACGGCTACCGCATGGGTGTGCCGCGTGCGGGCCAGTACCGTGAGCTCTTGAACACCGACGCCGCCGTGTGGGGGGGAAGCAACGTGGGCAACGATGGCGCCGTGGCGTCCGAGAACGTGCCCCACCATGGGCGCCCCTTCTCGCTCAACCTCACCTTGCCGCCGCTTGGGGTTTTGTGGCTCGAGGTGCCGAGCGCCTGAGCGCTTCGCCTGACACGCCGGTGTGCCGGGCGGCATCCGAAGCTAAAACGCCTCGATGGGATACAGCTCGCTTTTTGCCTGCGTGGACGATCTTGCCCGAACGAAGCAGCTCGTTCGGGTGGACGCCGAGATCGATCCTCACCTGGAGATGGCGGAGATTCAACGCCGCGTGTACCGCGCGGCGGGACCGGCCCTGCTCTTCACGCGGGTGAAGGGCTGCCGGTTCCCCATGGTGGGAAACCTCTTTGGCACCCTTGCGCGGGCCCGGTACATTTTTCGCGACGCCCTCGAGCCCGTGCGGCGTTTGGTCGAGCTAAAGGTCGATCCTTCCCAGGCGTGGCGGCGTCCCTTTCGATACCTGGGGGTGCCCCTGTTTGCCCTGAACGCGCTTCCAAAGCGCGTGAGAGGAGGGCCTGTGTTCGCCCACGAGGCCCGCCTCGGCGAACTGCCTTCTCTCGTGAGCTGGCCCCGCGACGGAGGCCCGTTCATCACGCTGCCGCAGGTGTACACCGAAGATCCACACCGCCCCGGCGTGATGCGCAGCAACCTGGGCATGTACCGCGTGCAGCTTGCAGGGAACGACTACGAGAGGGATCGAGAGATCGGACTTCATTATCAGATCCACCGCGGCATCGGCGTGCACCACACGGCGGCGCTGGCGCGCGGCGAGCCCCTCAAGGTGTGCATTTTCGTGGGCGGGCCTCCGGCCATGACGCTGGCTGCGGTGATGCCGCTGCCCGAGGGGCTGACGGAGCTGGCTTTCGCCGGGGCCCTCAACCGGCGGCGGGTGCGTATGGCCTCCCGCGCGGGCGCACCTGCCGTGCACGCCGAGGCAGATTTTTGCCTCGTGGGCGAGGTGGCGCCCCAGGCGCGCAAGCCCGAAGGCCCCTTTGGCGATCACCTCGGCTATTACAGCCTGACCCATGACTTCCCGGTGATGCGCGTCGAGCGCGTCTACCACCGCCGCGATGCCATCTGGCCCTTCACCGTGGTGGGACGGCCCCCGCAAGAGGACACCGTGTTCGGGCAGCTCATCCATGAACTGACCGGGCCCCTCATCCCCGCGGTGTTGCCCGGGGTCAAAGCCGTGCACGCCGTGGACGCTTCAGGGGTGCACCCGCTCTTGCTGGCCGTGGGCAGCGAGCGCTACACGCCCTACGACACGCCGAAAGAGCCACAGGAGCTGCTCACGCAGGCCAACGCCATTCTGGGACAGGGGCAGCTTTCGTTGGCCAAGTATCTGTTCATGGCCGCCGACGGCGACGGGCCACCCGACGTGCACGATGTCGGGGCGTTTTTCCAGCACCTGCTGGCGCGCTTCGATCCCCGGCGCGATCTGCATTTCCAGACACGCACGACGATCGATACGCTCGACTACTCGGGTACGGGGCTCAACCAGGGCTCGAAGCTGGTGGTGGCCGCGGTGGGCCCTGCCGTACGCACCTTGCCCACGACGGTGCCCAGCGACCTTGCGCTGCCCGAGGGCTTTTCCGCTCCCACCGTGTGCCTGCCCGGCGTTTTGGCCATCAAGGCGCCTGCGGCCGGCGCCCCCGCCGCGTGCGCCGAATCCCGCGAGCGTTTTTGCGGCGCCTTTACACCCGATGCGGGCATCAACCGCTTTCCGCTCATCGTGCTGGTCGACGATCCGGCCTTCGTGGCCCGGCAGCTCCACAACTTCGTGTGGGTGGTGTTCACCCGATCGAATCCGGCGGTGGACGTGAGCGGCATCGGTGCGTTCATTCAAGACAAACACTGGGGCTGCACGGGCGCGGTGGTCATCGACGCCCGTATCAAGCCCCACCACGCGCCGCCGCTCGAGGAAGATCCCGAGGTCAGCCGGCGGGTGGACGCACTGTGCGCTGCCGGTGGCCCGCTGGGCGCGCTCGGGCTTTAATTTCGCGGCAGTCCCTCCGAGAGTCTGAGAAGAGAGCGACGAGCTCGAAACGCCACTGCAAACGGCTTTCGTAAATTATTGTTGCCACCATTTCGCATTAATGGCAATAATAGTTGCTGTTATGGCCCAGGTGACCTCCGCCCCCCATCCCGTCGTCCAGCGACTGCTGAAAGACCTCGGCGAGCGTCTACGACTCGCTCGGCTTCGGCGGGGTTTTTCGATGGAAGTCGTTGCGGAGAGGGCCGGCATGTCGCGCCCGACGTTGAGGGCCGTCGAGAGCGGGGCGCCAGGTGTCAGCCTCGCCTCGTACGTCAACGTGCTCCACAGTTTGGGTCTTCATGACGATCTTTCGCTCCTCGCGCGCGACGACGAGCTGGGTCGCAAGCTTCAAGACGCGCAGCTTCCTACGCGCCGCCGTGCGATCAAGAGTGCGCAAGGTCCGCGAAGAGGGAGCGAAGAACGCTCGTGACGCATGGGCAAGCAGCGAATCATCGAGGTCGCCGCCGACTGGGCAGGGCTTCGGGGCCCCGTCCTGATGGGCCAACTTACGGCGACGCCCTCCCGTGGCAAAGAGATCTTCGCCTTCGAATATGACAAAGCGTGGCTGTCCACGAGCGCACGGCGAGAGCTCGATCCCTCGTTGGCCCTTTATCGGGGGCCCCAGTATCCAGCGAAAGATCGAGAGAATTTTGGCGTCTTCCTTGACTCGTGTCCTGACCGCTGGGGGCGTGTTCTCATGCGTCGCCGGGAAGCCCAACTTGCCCGCGTCGAAGGTCGACAAGAACGGCATCTCCTCGAATCGGACTATCTGCTGGGCGTCCACGATGGGCACCGCATGGGTGCGATTCGATTCAGAGTGAACGGACGGTTCCTCGATGACAATGACGAGCTTGCGTCTCCTCCCTGGACCTCCCTGCGAGACCTCGAGCATGCAAGCCTGGAACTCGAACGAGAGGGGGCCGAAAACGACCCCGATTATGGCCGCTGGCTGCGCATGCTCATTGCCCCGGGCGGGTCGCTTGGCGGAGCGCGTCCCAAGGCGAGCGTTCGCGATGAAGGTGATGCGCTTTGGATTGCGAAGTTCCCGAGTCGCCATGACGATGACGACATCGGCGCCTGGGAGATGGTGGTACACGAACTCGCCGCGAGCTCCGGACTCGTCGTTCCTGACGCCCAATTACGTCGCTTCGGAAAAGGTTCAGGAGGTCGCTCGGCTCATCACACCTTCCTGAGCCGCCGTTTCGATCGATCCGTCCGCGGTGGTCGGCTACATTTCGCCTCGGCCATGACCTTGCTTGGCCGTGTTGACGGTCAGAACGCAGATGACGGGGTCAGCTACCTGGACTTGGCTGACTTGCTCATCCGCCTTGGCTCGAACACGTCTACCGACCTCGAGCAGCTTTTCCGCCGCATCATCTTCTTCGTCTGCGTATCGAATACCGACGATCACTTGCGCAACCACGGCTTCATGCTCACCCCCACGGGCTGGGCGCTCGCCCCGGCCTATGACATGAACCCCGACCCTGATGGCGCCGGCCTCAAGCTGAACATCTCCGAGACGGACAACGCCCAAGACCTCGACCTGGCCATCTCGGTGGCCTCCGCGTTCCGGGTAAAGCCGCGTCGAGCGGAAGAACTCGTGGATGAGATCACGTTCGCCGTCAGAAAGTGGCGCGAGGTCGCAGCTGCCAATGGGATCTCGCGCATGGCCCAGGATCGTATGCGGCGTGCGTTCCGCGTCGTGGAGTCGTGAAAACCACGAGCAAGCGAAAAATGGCACCGTCGTCTGGAAAGCTCGGGATCTGGCTTCAAGCCCAAGCAGGACGCCGGCGCGTTTTTCCGCTCGATCCACGGCACGGGCGGGTGGATGGTGTCGTTCCACTCGCCGTGGAAGACGTTGGGGCCGTCGGGTGCGGCGGCCCTACGCCAGGTTGTGGAAGACGTGCTGAACGTCGTCGTCCTGTTCCATCTTGTCGATGAGCTTGAGGACCTCCGTGGCCTTGTCCTCGGGAAGCTCGACGAGGTTTTGGGCCACGTACTCGGAGGCGGCTGACTGGACCGTCAGGCCGAGCTTTTCGATGGCGGCTTGCAGCTCACCGAAGCCCTGAAAGGCGCCCCGGACGACGATCTCCTTGTCACCCTTTTCGTTGGTGCCTTCGCCCATCTCTTCGAGGCCGTGGTCGATGAGCTCGAGCTCGAGCTCGTCGAGGTTGCGGCCTTCCACCGAGGCCGGATCGATGCGGAACACGCCCATGCGCTTGAACTGGAAGACCACGGAGCCCTCGGCGCCCATGCTGCCGCCGTTCGCGCGGAAGATGCTGCGCACGTTGGCCACGGTGCGCACGATGTTGTTGGTGGCGGTCTCCACCACCACCGCGATGCCGTGAGGGGCGTAGCCTTCGTACAGCACCGTGTCGTAGCTCTCGGCGCCCTGGCCGCTCGCCTTTTTGATGGCGTTTTCCACCTTGTCCTTCGGCATGTTGGCCGTGCGCGCGTTCTGCAGAGCGCGGCGAAGGGCAGGGTTGCTGTCGGTGTTCGGTCCTCCAGCCTTGACGGCGATCGCGATTTCCTTGCCCACGCGGGTGAAGGCTTTCGCCATTTTGTCCCAGCGGGCAAACATCGTCGCTTTGCGCGTTTCGAAAATACGTCCCATGACCCCTCTACATGTATCAGAAACCCGGGCGGCGGTGGAGGTCTCTGCGGTCTCAGCGCGCGCCGGTCAGCCGGGTCCACAGCGCCTCGTACGAGGCCGGGGGCGGCACCGCAAAAGACAGCGTCTTGTGGGTCACCGGGTGCTGGAAGGCCAGGGTCTCGGCGTGCAGCAGCAACCGGGCGGCCGGCAGAGGTTCGTGGCCATCGCGGCGAAAATCCCGCACGTACACGGTTTCGCCCACCAGGGGATGGCCGGACTCGGCGAAGTGGATGCGAATCTGATGCGTGCGTCCGGTCTCGAGCCTCACCCGGCAGCGCGAGACGCTGCGCCCGTCCGGGGCGCCCGTGTCGAAGGGCGGCACGAGCGGCGCCACCTGGCTGCCCAGCACGTGGGTGACCGCGTGACGCCCTTGCTCGGCGAAGCGGGTGCTGCCGCGCAGGCCATCACCGCGGTTTTCCACCATGTGGGAGGTGAAGCTGCGCCGCTGGACCCCGCCGTGAGCCACGGCCACGTATTCGCGGTCGGCTTCGTGGTGTTTGAACACCTGGTGAAGGCCTCGCTCGCCCAGCTTCGACTTCGCGAACACGAGCACGCCTGATGTGTCCTTGTCGAGCCGGTGCACCACCAGAAGCGGTGTGGCTGTGGCCGCGCGCTTTTGCCGGCGCCACGCCTCGCGGATGAGATCGAGGGCGGTGCCACTCTCTTTGGGATCCCAAGGCACGGTGGACACGTCCTCGGGTTTGTTGATGACGACCAGGTGCGGGTCCTCGAAGAGGATCTCGGCGAACGGCTTGTTGCGATCCTTGCGGGGCGCGTTCATCGACAGTGTGACGTGCTCGTCTCCGCGCAGGCGCAGCGCCGCGTCCAGCGCGAGCGTGCCGTTCACCCTTACCTTGCCCGAGGCACAGAGCTGTTTGACGGCCGACCAGCTGCGGTCGGGCAGCGCCGCGCGCAGCGCCGCCGCGAGGGTTTGACCGGGCAAGGCCAAAAAGGCCTCATCCCCAAAACTACGTGACTCGTGGTCGGACATGCTCGGCTTTCAGCTGCGAGGCGAAAGGCGCCCCAGCGCAAACTTGAGATAATCCCCTTCGGGGAAGGCGGCCCGCACGGGGTGGTCGAAGCCTGCGCCCGCGTAAGCCTCGAGGAAGAACCGCTTGCCCGTGCCTTTCTCCACGCCTTCGTGCACCGTCTGCATGAAGGCCTTGCGGGGCACGTGGCTCGAGCACGAGGCCGCCGCCAAGAGGCCGCCGGGGGCCACCACCTGCGCGGCCCTGCGGTGCAGGCGCTCATAGGCGCCGAGGGCTGCGGGCAGCGCGTTTTCGCTGGGGGCGAAGCTCGGGGGGTCGGTGATCACGATGTCCCAGGTTTGGCCCCGGGCCACCGCCGCTTCCAGGAAGGCAAATGCGTCCTCGGCGTAAAAGCCGGCGCGATCGAGTGGCAGTGCGTTCAGCGCGAAGTTGTCTTTCGCGGCGGCGATCGCACCGGGCGCGATGTCGACCGTGTCGGTATGCAGGGCCCCGGCCGCTGCGGCGTAGACGGAGAAGGCCCCCGTGTAGCCGAACAAATTCAAGACCCGCTTGCCGTGGGCCAGGGGCGCGAGGCGCGCGCGGTTTTCACGCTGATCGAGGAAAAGCCCGCCCTTTTGGCCAAACTGTAGGTCCACGGCGAAAGAGAGGCCGTTCTCGCGTACGGAGCGCACCGGGCAGTCGCCCTCGCCCGCGGCGCCCCGCGCGCGGCGCACGAGCGTGTGGGTGAGGCCCACGGCCGCGCCTGTCTCGCGGAGCAGGCTCTGCAGGCCCAAGGTGCCCTCGAAAAAGGCCTGGGGGCCTTCGCCGTCGTGCCGGACCGTGGCCGCCACGTCGTAGATGTCCACGTGGATGCCAGGCAGGCCGTCCGCCTCGCCATGGACCCAGCGAAAGGCGTTCGTTTGGCTGCGGTCGAGCCGTTCGAGCCTCCGGCAAAGAGCGTCGGTCAAGCGCGCCCGCACGAGCGCTTCGGCAGCGGCGCGCGCCCCCGCGGACGTGTGCGCGGGGGGCGCCCCGAGGCCCAGCACCCGCACGGCGATCGGCGAGGCGGCGTCCCAGTAGCCCCAGGCGAGCGCCTCTGCCGAACGCACCACCGACACCAGCGTGCCCGACGCCAGGCGTGGCGTGGGGTCGAGGGCCTCCCGGTAGACCCAGGGGTGCCCCAGGCGCAGGGCCCGCTCGAGCGGCTTTTTGAGGGACACGGTGGGGAGGTCGGAAAAAGCCATGGAAAAAAAGTGAAGCGAGGGGCTCAAGCTCCCCGACGACTCTGCCGAAACTCAGGGCACGAGGCGAGGGGTGGGCGGTCGAAGGGGTCGGGAGCAGGGAGCGGGGAGCGGGGAGGGGAGCGGCGAGTCAGGGCGGCGGCGAGACGGGGTGGCTATGCGGGCGGCGGGGAGGGGGGCAAGTGAGGGGGGGGCGTGTCCGGGAGGAGGACCCGGGCGCGAAGGTGGGGGGAGGGCGTTTGGGCTGCCGTCACACTCGGAAGGGGTGGAGGGAAGGCAACGGGCAGGAGTGTGGCCGGCGGCACCCGAGGTGCAAGGGGTTTGTGAGGGGTGTCGCGGTGCCGCTGGGACCAAAAAGGGTGTGCACCCCCTGAGGTCCGAAACGTGAGGGGATGAAGGACGGGCGAGTCACCGGTGAGCACCGGAGATTCGCCCGTCGCATTTTTGCGTCGAGCGGGTGAAGGGACGCTCAGTGAGGCGCGGTGCGTTGGGGCTTTGCGCCCCTGCCTGGCGATGGTAAACGTCTCCTCCCGTGACCCTTCGTGAACCTCTCGCGCGTGCTCTCTTCGTCCGGCCGGGGCGCCATGTCTAGGGCTTCGGTGCCCCCCTCCGAACGTCGGGGCCTCCGCCTGGAATCCCTCAGCGAAGGGCAGCTCGTGGCCGTGGTCATCGGCTGTGCGCTCCTGCTTTACCTGCCCTTCGCGGGCTCCTACGGCCTGTGGGATCCCTGGGAGACGCACTACGGTGAGGTGGCGCGGCAGATGACCCTGCGGCGCGACTTCATTTCCTTGTGGTGGCCCGGTTCACCGAGGGACGCGGACGTCTTTTGGTCGAAGCCCGTGTTGACCTTCTGGGTCCTCAGCCTGGGCATGCACCTTGCGGGGGTGGGTTTGCCCGGCGGGGCCCCGGGTGAAATGGCATTGTCCTCCCGGGTCGAGTGGGCGATGCGCGTGCCCATGGCCCTCTTTGCGGCCATGGCGCTCGTGGGGGTCTTTTTGGTCGTTGCCCGCTTCGTGAACCGGCGTGCAGCCCTCTTGTCCACGCTGGTGCTGGCCACGAGCCCCATGTTCTCGCTCATCGCCCGTCAGGCCATGACCGACATGCCGTTCGTGGGACCCATGACGCTGGCGTTGTCCCTGGCGGCGCTGGCCCTCTTCGACGACGCCGACGTGCCCCTGCCGCGCCGGGGGCAGGGCTGGCGCAGCTGGCCCCATCACCGCACGTTTTACCTCACGGTGGCCGTCTTTTTGCTGCTCGTGCTGCCGCAGCTCCTGGTGTACTCCGTGGACCTCAAGCTGTGGGTGCCGCTGGGAGGCGGGCGCCGCGTGCTGATGTACGGCGCGGTGGCGATGATCCCTTACGACCTTGGCGCCTTGCTCTTCGTGTGGCTGGCCGCCCGTGCCCGATACCGTGCGCCGCTTTATTTTTACCTGGCGGCCATGCTCTGCGGTTTGGCGGTGCTCGCCAAGGGGCTCGCGGGCTTGGGTCTGCCCGTGATCGTGTTCGTGGCCTACCTGGCGTTCACCTGGAACTGGAAGCGCGTCCAGCGGGCTCAGCTCTTGCCCGCGGTCCTGGTCTCGGTGCTCGCGGTGGTGCTGGTCGCGGCGCCCTGGCATCACAGCATGATCATTCGCCACGGCTGGGCGTTTTGGACCGAGCTGTTCGGCGACAACCACTGGCGCCGCATGGTGCTGGGGCGGCACGGGGATCGCGGCACCTTCGAGTACTTCCTGCGCGAGCTGGGGTTCGCGCTCTTGCCGTGGATCGCGCTGGCGCCCGCCGCGCTCACCGCGCTCGTCAGCCGCAGGGCGGACGACGTGTCCCCCGCGGGGCAACGCCGCCAGGGCATTTACCTCTTCGGGGGCATTTGGTTCGTATCGGCCTATGCGGTGGTGTCGATGTCGATGACCAAGTTCCACCACTACGTGCTGCCCGCCCTTCCCGGCTTGGCGATCGTGGTGGGGAGCTTTGTCGATGATCTGCTCCGTCGCGGCGATGCGCGCGCCGCGCGGCTTGCGGCCCTGGTGGGCTTGCCCTTGCTTGGGCTCGTGGCCTTCGACCTGACGAAGGCACCCCAGGGCGCACAGCTCTTTCTGTGGCTGTTCAACTACGACTACGTGCACAGCCCCACGGGGCGGCCCTGGCCGCAGGGGCTCGACTTTTCAATGAGCCTGGTGGTGTTCGTGGCGCTCTTTGCGCTCGGCGCGGTGTTGCTGTGCTGGCGCCGCACCCAAGCGTTCGGGGTCCTGGGCGCCAGTTTATCGGCCGTGGTCTTCACGTATTTTCTGCTGGACGTCTACATGCCGCGGGTCACGCCCTACTGGACCCAAAAAGACCCCCTTGCGGCGTACTACGAGGCCCGGCGCTCCCCGGAAGAAAAGCTCGTGGCCTACATGATGTACTGGCGAGGCGAAACCTTTTATACGAAGAACGAGATCTACGAGGGGCCCAAGGAGGATCGCACCGTGTTCGACACGGGCACCGCCGATCAGGATCTGCAGGCCTGGTTGGGGCGGCACCGCGGCCGGCGGGTGTTTTTCATGCTCGAGCGGGCGCGCCAGGGGCGGCTCGTCAGTTTGCTACCTGCCGAATCCCGCGCGTCGTTCACGCTGATTCACGATCGCAACAACAAGTTCGTGCTCGGCCACGCCGATCTTTAGGCGCGTGGCCCTGCCCGTGGGCTCTCAGGGGCGGCGCAGATGCCACGCCTTCGGCTGGACGAACGCGCTGATGCCCAGCGTGGAGAGCGTGCTGCCCAGGCCTGAATGGCCTCGCCCCGACCAGGGCAAGCGGGGGCTCACCCGATCACAGCAATTCCAGTAGACCGTGCCCGTCTCCATCGTCGCCAAGAGCGCCTCGGCGCGGGTTTGGTCCTGCCCGTAGATGCTCGCCGTGAGGCCGTAGGGCGTGTCCCGCATGAGCGCCGCCGCCTCGAGGTCGTCCGTGACCTTCTGGATGCCGATCACCGGGCCAAAGGTCTCGTCCCGCATGAGGCGCATGCGATGGTTGGCCTCGGTGACCACCGTCGGCGCAAAGAAAAAACCCGCACGGTCGAGCCGTGCACCGCCGCGGCGTACGTGGCCCCCCTCGGCGCGGGCATCATCGACCTGCGCGTCGAGCACGTCGAGCTGCGCGGCGCGGGTGAGCGGTCCCAAGTACGTGCGTTCATCCATGGGATCCCCCACGACGAAGGCATCCACCGTTTGCAGGAACTTCTCCACGAAGGCGTCGTAGACACTTTCGTGTACGTAGAGCCGCTCCACCGCGCAGCAGCTTTGTCCGGCATTGTAAAACGCGCCGTCTGCCGTGGCCTCGGCGGCCCGGTCCACGTCCACGTCGTCCATCACGTAAACCGCATCCTTACCGCCCAGCTCCAACTGGACCTTCGAGAGCTGCTTGGCGGCCGCCTCTGCCACCTTGACGCCGGTCGCGTGCGAGCCCGTGAAGAAAATCCCGTCGATGGGGGCTTCGACGAGCGCCGCCCCCACGTGGCCTCCCCCCACGACCACCTGAAAGGCGCTCTCGGGCACCCCTGCATTGTGCAGCAAGCTCGCCAGCGCCAGCCCCGTCAGCGTGGCGTGCTCCGAGGGTTTATACAAAACGGCGTTGCCGGCCAGCAGCGCCGGCACGAAGACGTTGCTGCCCACGAAGTAGGGGTAATTCCAGGCCGAGATGTTCGCCACGACCCCCAGCGGCTCCCAGGTGATGCGCTCTTCGAGCGTGTCATCCGAAAACACGGTGCGCGCCGCCAGTGTGGGCGCGACGTTCTCGAGGAAAAAAGCCAAGCGCCCGTCGAGCGCCTTGATCTCGTTGCGCGCCTGGGTGACGGGCTTTCCCGTTTCGCGTGTGGTGGTCTTCGCCAGGGTCTCGACCCGCTCCGCCACGAGCTTGCGAAACCGCGCCAACGTGGCGATGCGCTCCTCGAGGCGGGTGGCCGCCCAGCGCACGCGGGCCTCGCGGGCGCGGTGGGCTTTGTCCATCACGGCGGCGCGGTCGTCGGCGGGCAGGGCGTCGATCACCTCGCCCGTGGCGGGGTTCCAGATTTGCAGCATCTGTGTCGTGCTTCGGGTCATGTCGGTATCGCTTTCGCCTAGCGTTGATCTTGTCCGGGCCGCCCGTCGTGCCGACGTTTGCGAGCCGCCGTCAAAAAGTCTTGCAGCAACACCCGACCGTCCATCAGGGCGGGATCGTTCGGATCGTGCCACTCGGGATGCCACTGCACACCGAAGGCCCACGAGGGGCCCGTGTAGCGCAGGGCCTCCACGACGTCGTCGTCGATCGAGCGGGCCTCCACCTGCAGGTGTTGGCCCACCTCCTTGACGGCTTGGTGGTGGACCGAGCACACCCGCGCCGTGGCCGTATTCGGGTAGAGCGACGCGAGGAGGCTTGGGTGGTGGACACGAATGTTGTGAAAGTTCTGGTCGTAGACGTGCCAATCGCGGTGCACGAACGCGCCGGCCACCTGGGTGCTGATGTCCTGGTAAAGCGATCCGCCCAGGGCCACGTTCAGGATCTGCAGGCCGCGGCAGATGCCGAACACGGGTTTGCCAAGCTCGATGAAGGCGCGAATGAGCGCGATCTCATAGGCGTCACGCACCGGGTCGCCGCTCCAGTCTGGCTGCAGGGGTGTTTCCCCGTAGCTTTCGGGCGCAACGTCTGCCCCCCCCTGCAACACCAGGCCGTCGAGGTCGAGCGCGAAGGCGTCGAGGGCCACCGCATGCTGGCGGTCGGGGGAGGGGATGAGATAGGCCAGCGCGCCTTCCGACATGATCCAGTGGGAGAGCTGCTGCTCGACGTACTTGAGGGTCTTGCCCTTGAAGAGCGCCCGCTGAGGATCGGCGTGGAGGAACCCGGCCGATAGACCAATGCGCAGAGGTGCCGTCACGAGGAAAACGCCTTCTCGAAGAGGGTTTGGAAATCGTCCCGGTTGCAGGGGCGAGGGTTGTTCTGATGACAGCCGTCGGCCACGGCCACGTCCACGAGCGCGCTCAGGTGGTCGCGGCTGACGCCCGCCGCGGTGAGCGTGGCGGGGATCCCGATGCGGGCCTTGAGGCGCTCGAGCCACGCAAAGAACGCGGGCGCCCCGGGGTCGGTCAGGCCCGCGGCTTGCGCCAGCCGACGAAACTTGTCACCCACGGCGTCCACATTGAGGCGCAGGGCGTGGTCGATCATCACGCCATTGGCCAGCCCGTGGTGCATGTTGCAGACCGTTCCCAGGGCGTGTGCCGAGGAGTGCACGATCCCAAGGCCCTTCTGAAAAGCGATCGCCCCCATCATGGATGACATCAACATGCCCGCTCTGGCCTCGAGATCCTCCGGGGTTGCCACCGCGCGCGGCAGATGGAAAGCCGCCAGGTGCACGCCCTCGAGCGCAATGCCCTCGCAGATCGGGTGGTAGGCGCGGGCGAGAAACGCTTCCACGTTGTGGGTGAGGGCGTCCATGCCCGTTGCAGCCGTGACGGCGGCAGGAAGTCCCACGGTCAGCTCGGGATCGGCGTACACCACCTTGGCCAAAAGACGCGGGGAAAAGATGATCTTTTTAACGTGCGTGTCGTCATCCGAGATGACGGCGCTGCGCCCCACTTCGCTGCCGGTGCCCGCGGTGGTGGGCAGGGCCACCCAGAAGGGGATGGGGCGATCGATCGCGCGCGCGCCGGGCAGCTCGTCTTCGTAATCGAAGAGCGCCCCCGGGTGGTTCACCATGAGCGCGATCGCCTTGGCCACGTCGAGTGCGGCGCCGCCTCCGAGTCCCACGATGCCATCGGCGCCGTGTGCGGCGTAGGCCTTCACGCCGGCCGTCACCTGCGACGCGACCGGATTGCCCCACACGCCATCGAACGTGGCCGGCGTGAGGCCTGCTGCCGCCAGGGACGCGGCGAGGTCTTTCGTCAACGGAAGGGCTGCGAGCGCCTTGTCCGTGACGATGAGGGGCCGGCGCAGGCCTTCGGCGTCGAGCCGGGGCGCCACCTGATGACGGGCGCCGTTGCCGAAGTGAATCTCGGTGGGAAACGCAAAACGAGACAGGGGTGTGTCAGTCATGGTTGGGCCTCGCGGCAAGGTGTTTCAGATGATCTCGAAGTATCGTTCCAGCTCCCACGAGGTGACCGCGTCCCGAAAGCGGCGCCATTCCCACCGGCGCGTCGCCACGAAGTGGTCGATGAACGCGGGGGGCAGGATTTCGCGGGCCAGCTGCGAGGTGGCCATCGCCTCCGTGGCCGCCTCGAGCGTGCGGGGCAGACGCGGGGCGTGCTCGTTCACGTAGGCGCTGCCCGTGGTGGGCGGCAACGTCAGCGCAAGCTGATGTCTCACGCCGTACAGGCCGGCGGCCAGGGCTCCCGCGATGGCGAGGTAAGGGTTCACGTCGGCGCCTGGCACGCGCAGCTCGAGCCGGGTCGACTTGGCGCTGCCCGGGATCACGCGCGCAGCGACGGTGCGGTTGTCGAGGCCCCACGACACCTTGGTGGGCGCCCAGAAGCCATCCACGAGCCGCTTGTAGCTGTTCACGGTGGGGGCGAAGAGCGGCAAAATCTCGGGCAGGCAGTGCAGGATGCCCGCCAGATAGCTCTTGAAGGTGGCGCTCATGCGGTGGGGATCTTTGGCGTCGAAAAACACATTTTTTCCCGAGGCCCACAGGCTTTGGTGCAAATGCCCGCTCGATCCGGGGAGCTTGTCGTTCCAGCGCGCCATGAAGGTGGGCATGATGCCGAAGCGCGCCCCGATCTCCTTGGCGGACGCCTTGAAGAGCGTGGCGCGATCGGCGGCCTCGAGCGCATCCGTGTACAGGATGGCGGCCTCGAGCACGCCGGGCCCCGTCTCCGTATGAAGCCCTTCGATGGGAACACCGAAGGCGGCCAAGTCGTCGAGCAGGGCATTGAAAAAGGGAAGATTGCGGCTCGTGCGCAGCAAGGAATAGCCGAACATGCCGGGCGTGAGCGGCGCAAGGTTCGCGTGCTGTTTGTCCCTCAGGCTTTCAGGGCTTTCCTGGAAGTTGAACCACTCGAACTCCATTCCCATCTTCGCCGAAAGCCCTGCCTCTTCGGCCTGCGCGATCACCTCACGCAGCAGGCGGCGCGGGCAGGGGGGCGGGGGAGCCCCGTCTTTCGCTGCGGGCGCGGCAAAGTCGGCGAGGAAAAAGGGGATCTGTCCATCCCAGGGCACGCGCCGAAACGTGCCGAGATCGACCCGCGCCTCGGCGTCTGGATACCCCGTGTGCCAGCCGGTGTACGTGATGTCGTCGTAGCAAACGTCGCCGCAATCCCAGCCGAAGATCACGTTGCAAAAACCAAGGCCCCCTTCGGCTGCTGACAGGAATTTTTCGAGGTGCAGGTACTTGCCCCGCAAAACGCCGTCGATGTCCGTGACCGCCACCTTGACCTTCTGGGTGTCCAGCCGGCGAAGCTGGTCGAGGATGTTCGGTTTCCCGGCTTTCGACATGAGTGGCATTATCCCCCCAAGCGCTGCGGCTGCCCAGCACAGAGCCACGAAGGGGACCCGTGAAGTTCGGAGTCCGCGTCCTCCTGGTGTACGCTGGAACACGAAGGAGAGCCTGGAAAATGTCGGATATGCGCTTAGGTGTGGTTGGGCTTTGGCTGATGGTGCTCTTGGGCGCCGGCTGCGGGTTCACGGCGCTCGGCGGCGATTCGTCGGAGCCGAACCCCAACACCGGCGGCACGACGGGAACGCCGGGAACCGGGAACACGGCGGTGCCTGCAGGGCTCGGCGTGGGGGCACCTTGTGCGATGGATACGCAATGCCGGCGGGGGCTTTCGTGTGCACCGGCCACAGCCACGTGCCAGCCCAAAGGCAACTCGGGCCCGGGGGCGTTTTGTTTGCTCTCCGCCGAATGCCTTCCCGACTACCACTGCGCCGTGGGCGTGAGCGCCCAGGGGCTTCCCGAGACCGCCTGCGCGCCGCGCACGGGCAAGGCGGGCGGCGAGGGCGCTTCCTGCGTGACCGAAGGTGATTGCGCCCCCGGCTTCGCATGTCAGCTCGAGGGCCTTTCGGGCGGGTGCCGGGCAGCAGGCGCAGGCGATGTGGGCGCCCCCTGCACGGGACCTGTCACCTGCCAGGCGGGGCTTTTGTGCCTGGCTTCGGTGTGCAGCACCCCTTTGGCGCTCAGGCCCTGGACGGGCGCCACCTGTTCCCAGGCCGAAGAGCCGGTGGCGCAGGTGAAGTTCGAAATCCCCCGCGCCGCCACGCCGGCCCACCAAGATTTTTTCGCGTTGCCCTTTCCGAACGACGCTCGTCTGAAAAACGGCAAGCTGGACATGAAGAACTTCCCCCGGCCCGGCGCGGGCGCGCTGCCCTACGATCCCGTGGCCCCTTACCTGGCGGCGATCGAGGCCGACGTCGACGGGGCTTCGCCCAACACCACCGTCTTCTTCCGCTTTTCGCGCTGGCCGAACACCGCGCGGCTCAGCGAGCCCGGCGTGCTGTCGGTGGTGAATCTTTCGCCCGGTCCTGCCTTCGGTACGGCGCTGGGGTTTGGGTGGGACGCCACCACGGGGGGGGCGGGCACGGGCACGGGCAGCCGCTACATTTGTCCGCGCTACTTGGCGTTGCGGGTGAGCGGCCGGCTCGAGCCTGGCGGCACGTACGGGGTTCTCATCAAGGGTCCGCTCAGCGACAAGGACAATCAGGCGTTCGTGCCCGCGAGCGATTTTGCCGCTTTGCTGGCTGACACCTCGCCGGTGGATCCCGAGCTCGGCGGCCCGTGGGCCCGCTACGCGCCCCTGCGCACCTGGATCAAGGATCCGCGCAGTGGCTTGCAAGCGGCGCCGCTTTTGGGCGGCACGGTGTTCACGGTGCAAAACTACGAAGCACCCATCCTCGGACTTCACAAGGCCGTTGCGGCGGCGCCGTCCTTTGGGGTCAAGAGCATGGTGAAGTGCGGCGAGGCCCTCTCGCCCTGCGACGACGGCGTGACGGGGCCCACCAAGCAGCGGGGGTGTCTTGCGCCGCAGGCGGCCTTCGATGAATACCAGGGGCTCGTGACCATGCCCGTGTTCCAAAAGGGCACGCGTCCCTACGAACGTCCCGAGCAGGGGGGCGGGATCGCTTACGACGCGCAGGGCACGGCCGTGGTCCAGGGCAGCGAGGATGTGTGCGTGACCGTCACGGTTCCCAAGGGGCCGATGCCCCAGGCCGGCTGGCCTGTCGTCGTTTACGCTCACGGCACGGGGGGCAATTACCTTTCGGGGCGCAGCCAGTGGGCACAAGCCTTCGCGGAGGGTACCGCCGGGACGGGGGCGGCCGTGCCGTTGGCGATGATCTCCTACGACGGCGCGTTGCACGCCACGCGCAAGGGCGTGTCCACCCGCAACGTGGATGAGCTGGTGTTCAACTTCTTGAATCCGCTGTCCGCGCGCGACACGGCCTTGCAGGGGGCCGCGGATCTTTTTGCCCTGGCCCGCGTTGCCGAGGCTTTTTCCCACGGCGGTGTGAAGTTCGATGCGAGCAAGCTTTACCTTTACGGCCACTCGCAAGGTGCCAACGCCGCGGCCACGGCCGCGGGCTACGAGGCGCGCTACAAGACGGTGGTGCTTTCGGGCGCGGGAGGGCTTCTTTCGTATTCGCTCACCACGAAGCAAAAGCCGGTCGACATCAAGGCCGTGCTGCCGGTGGTGCTCGGTGATCAAGTGGAATACGGCAGCGCCGATCCCTTCAAGCGTCCCGAAAACCACCCGCTCATGGCGGTGCTCCAGCTTTACTTCGATCGCAGCGATCCGGCGAATCTGGCACGGCGTATCGCCGCGGCCCCGCTGGCGCCGCTTCTGCCCAAGCATCTGCTGCACGTTTACGGTCAGGGCGACACCTTTGCGCCCGAGCCCACGCAGCAACAGCTGGCGCTGGCGGCGGGGCTGCCGGCCGTGGGGGCCGTGGTGAGCGACTATCCGGGGCTGCCGAAGGTGCCGGGGCCGGTCAAGGCGAACCTGGGTGGCGTCACCGCCGGGCAACGTCAGTTCTCCCCTGCGGGTTACGACGGCCACTTCGTGGGCGCGCAGAATCCTGCGGGACGCACCGCGATCCTGGAAGCGCTCGTCACCTCGGCCCGTGATGGTGTGCCCACGATCTCGCCCTGAACCGCTGCGATGCGGGGGCTTGGCCTCGCGCAGGCCCCGGTCAGGGCAGGCTAGGGACCGAGCCCGCTTTGCGAAGCCGACTTGATGCGTCGGCTCGTTCTTGCCATCTCGACCGCTGTGTCCTAGAAGCCGCCCATGACCGATAAAGTTGCGCGCTCTCAGGCTGTTCTCGACAGCTTGCAGGCGGAGTGGAGTGATAAATCGGAACTGCTCCTGGTAGCCGTCGTGGTAACGCTCGGTGTTCTCGGCCTCTCGTACTGGCGCCCCTACTGGACTCGGAACCGCTGGTTCGTCCGCCTCGCACTAGGGGCCACATTGGTCCTAAGCCTTGTCTGCGCGTGGCGGCTTCGTTGGCTGAGCGATGACGCATTCATCTCGTTTAGATACGCCCGTAACTGGGTGGAGGGACACGGTCTGGTTTTTAACTTGGGCGAAAAGGTTGAGGGGTACACCAATTTCTTGTGGGTCGTGTTGTTGGCCGCTGCGCACTCTCTGGGCGTCGACATGCCGACTGCCGCTGTAGTGTTCAGCCTTGGTTTCTCTACGATGGCCCTCTTGCTGACGTACCACCTGGGACGTCGTTGGATGCCAACGCGAAAAATCGCGTTCGTGTTGCCCGTTGCGTGTATTGCTCTGGCTCTCAACTACACGTGGGCCTCATTTTCGACTGGTGGCCTAGAGACGATGCTTGCTGCGGCGATGGTTCTGTTGGCTCTCGAGCGAGCCTACGCGGAGCGTCCGCTTCAGGCGGGCCTGGCGAACATAGCTGCAACCATGGCGCATCCCGATCACGCTATCTTCTATGTAGCGCTTGCCGTCGCCTTGCTCTTGGACCCGAGACGTCGCCGGGGCCTCGTTTGGTACGGACTAGCGTTCGTCCTGGTCTACCTGCCCTACACCGTGTTGCGCTGGAAGTACTTCGGGGAGTTCTTTCCGAACACGTACTATGCCAAGGCTGGACACCTCGCGAATTTTCCGCAGGGTTGGTTCTACCTCTGGGCTTCCACCCTGGCGTGTGGTTTGTGGGCACTGTTACCCTTGTCACTCTACGGGCTTGTGGCCCTCCGGAGCGAGCTAGTGGTTCGCTACACGGCGATCGCAGTCCCGCTGTATCTGGTCTACGTGGCCAAAATCGGCGGCGACTACATGCTGGGCCGCTTATTGACCCCCATTTTGCCTCTGGTCTTTTTGGTTTCGGAACAGGCGCTGCTCCACATGACGAGCCGATGGCCTGTGGCTTTGGCCGCAACGGCAAGCTTGTCGTTCGTTCCGCTGGTGGTGCCCGCCAAAGTTATCCCACCGGCTGAGGTGAAGTGGTACCTCACCGACGAGCGAACCATGTACCCGTTGAAGTCGCTTTCGCCCTTGGAGATAGGCGGTACCACTGCCCATCGAGGCGAAATGCTTGCGCGGTATCTGGCCAACGAAGGTGTGGAACTCAGCTACGCGGCTTTCGCCATCGGCTATGTGGGATGGCGAACTGGATGGAAGATCGTCGATTTGCATGGGTTGATCGACCCCGTTCTGGCGCGAATGCCACTTGTCAAGCGTGGCCGGCCGGGGCATGAGCGCAGTGCTACGGTGCCTTATGTAAAGAGTAAAGACCCATATATGTCATCGATTCCGTTGTTCGGTCCTGCGCACGCGCAATTGACGTCTGTAACTTTGTTCGATCAAGGCTTCTACTTTGGTCGTTTCTCGGAAAAGGTTGCCGAAGCCTTGCGTGGGCTGCCTGACGTGAAGTTTACCGATATGCCCTCGTACCTGGACGCCTACATCGAAGACTTGGAGCTGCGCCGAAAGGTTCCTGATCACTTGCGCCAGGACATGCCGTTCTTCGACGAGTTTTATTTTCGGAACGTTCAGGACGAAGCTCGTCGACAAAAGTTGTTGGCGTATTTAGGTGGTGTGGGTAACTGAACTTAAGGGCGCGTTACGGGGCCGCCACGCGAGGGCACTCGCCCTCGCTCGTTTCTTTCGTGGTCTGCGCGCGGCAGGTCCTTCACAATGACCGTTACCCGTGTTCCGAGATCGACCCCGGCGTTCCGCCTGCCGCCGCGCGGAGCACCCCAGGCTCCGCAGGCGCGCGCGCCCCTACCTCCTCGCTTCGCGGCTTTGGGCGATCCTGGTGGTGGCCGCGTGGGTGGGCGCGTCGTCCGCGGCGTGGGCGGACCCTCAGCCGCGCACCGAGACGCTCCGCCTTTCGCACCTTCGGAAACGCCTGGAGGGGGAACGAAAGCGCCTTGCGCGGGCCTTCGGCGTCGATGCCGAGCTCGCGCTCTTCGACGACGGCGACGTTCCGAACGCGATGGCCTTCGGTCGGCAAACCTCTCTTGGTTTTTGGGGGATCATCTACCTCGGCCAAACCCTGCTGATGTCGGATCTAGCCCACCCCGCCAAAGGCCCCGACGCGCTCCTGGGCATCTTGGCGCACGAGTTTGCCCACGTTCTGCAGGCCCAGCGCGCCTGCCCGCTCGAGGGGGTCGACCGCGAACTCCACGCGGACTTTCTCGCCGGATGGTACTGGGCCCGGCGGGCGGGGCCTGCGGGGCGCGTGAGCGCCGTGGCGCGGGCGTTGGCGGACCGGGCCGACGCAGAGCCCCTGGTGGCCGGCGCGGCGTTTGGGCGCGATCACGGCTCGGCCCTCGAACGAATCACGGCGCTCCTGGCGGGGGTCGCGGCGCGCGCCTTGCGTCTCGAGGCCGCCTACGAGGCAGGTACGCAGCGTCTTTTGGGGCTGCGCGCCGAGAACGCAGACCTCGCACGCGAAGACGCACCGCTAAAGCGGCGCGCCCACGCTCTCGTGGAGGAGGTGACCTCCCCAGGACCCGCGCGTCGTCGAGGACTCCGCGAGAGGCGTGAAGCTGCCTTTCGCGGGCCCTGACGAACACGTGGCCTTGCCGTTACGGCTGTGGGCTGGCGCCGGCGGCGCTGCGTATGGACTGGACCCAATCGGTACGCCCCACGCGATAAAACTCGACCGTGACGAACTGTCCGGGCAAGAGGCTCTCGATTTCACCCGGGTGGGCCTGCAAGGTCATGTCCTTTTCGGAGGACGTGCTGAGGGTCAACGTTCCCTTGGTTTTGTCGAGCTCACGAATGTCGCCGGTGGCTTGTCCGGTGCGACCGAACTGGCGGCCCCGGGCCTGCTGGTCCATGTGGGAGGCAAGCCACGTCGTGTCGCCGTACACCGCAAACGGCGCCTGAATCTGCTCGCCGGTGCGCAGGCCCGCGATCTGGTTGGGCTTGGCCATGTACTTCGACGAGCCCTCAGGCGTTTTGATGGTCACCTCGCCCTTTTGAAAGTCGACCTTGCTGATCTCCCCTTGCACGTTGCCCTGCACGGCCACCTTTGCGGTTTGCGCCGAGGGGTTTTGCGCCCGACGGCCTTGCAGGCCCTGCATGCCTTCGGTGCCCTTGGGAGCCGGCTGCCCCTGGCCTTCCATATCCTGTCCCGTCATGGCCTCACCGCGCGGGCTCTGTCCCGTCGTGCCCTGAGGCGCCCGCTGTTGTCGACCCTGCATGCCCGCCTGCCCTGCGCTTCCTTGCGACCCCTGTTCGCGTTGCTGCATGCCTTCCTGCGTGGCCAGCTTTTCCGCGAAGGCTGCCCCCGTGACCGTGAGAACCGCTGCCCCCAGCGCCGTGGCCATGAATCCGTTGTATCTCATTGCGTTGTCCCCCCTGTTCTCGTGATGCGCCCGATCCGCACCGTCGCGGTTCGCCGGGTCTGACTGTATCCGGCAGGTTTCTGCAATCCGGCGGCCAAGCCCAGGGGGTGATCGACATCAAGGCCGTGTTGCCGGTGGTGCTCGGTAATCAAGTGGAATACGGCAGCGCCGGGCTACGTCAGTTCTCCCCCGCCGGTTACGATGGACACTTCTCGGGCGCACAGAATCCCGCTGGGCGTACCGCGATCCTGGAAGCCCTGCGACCGGGGGGCGGGCACACCAGGGGTCTTTCTCAATGCGTTCGGTGTGTTTAATTCTGCCATAAGGTCCTCTTGCGCACATTACTTGGGCATGTCGGTGGTGACGACGTATACCACTGACGGTCTCGGTCTTCTCGGGAACCGGCGGGTGCGGAACACGCTGGACACGCAAGGAAAGAGCCGGTCGTCCTTCTTGGGATTGTTCATGGCTCCGCCATCCACCGCCGCTACGACGCCCGCGGGCGTGACCTTCATGCTGGCGGCAAGATAGCCCACCCTCAGATTGTGCAGGCGTTCGCGGGCCTCGTCGAAGCACTTGATGACGGTGGGTAGGGCCGGAGCGAGAGTCTCCTGCACCTGTTTCTCAGACAGTGGCCCATCAGAGCGCACGTCGAAAATCACGCGCGGGGGGCCACGTCGATTGGCGGCTTCCGCCTTGAGGCGCCAGTGCTCGCGAGGGTCCTCGCGTAGCTGCCGGGGCAGGTAGCAGCTGGTTTGGTAGTAGATGCGACCCAGGTACTTCTGGGCGAGCTCCGAACGGACCGGGGGATCTGGTTGCGCGGCCAGTGCCTTCATCAGGTCGGCGCCGCCTTCGGCCTGCAGGCCCAGACCGAGACAGTTCTGGGGATCGACGTCGGGTGCGAGGCATCGCTCCCAGCCCTCGTCGCCGCACAGGAGCTTGGCGTCGTGGTCGCGTTTGTCTTCGATGGACCAGAGATAATGAACGGCGCCTCCAGGGGCAAGCGCTTCGGGTGCAGCGAACGCGGCTCCGAGCGAGAGGAAGTTCCCTTCAGGGGTGAGCCGTCCGACCTGCACAGTGCCCCAGGAGCCGGCACACTCGGGACGCGTGGCATGCCTGAGGCGAGTCCCGTTCCCATGTCCTTTTTCGTCGAATTTTCCGATCGTCCAGAGAGTTTTCCACTCGCAATCTATCGGGACCTGGATACGAAACTCGCGCCAGCGGCGGAACGATTTGGCATCGCAGGAACGGTACTCATCCGTAGAACTGTCACATGTTATCCCGAGGTATCGTAGAAGTGGGTCGCCTTCCAGGGGAGCATCGGGAATGGCTACCGACGGAAGAGCGGGGTCATTGGATGCCCCAACCTCCTCGAAGCACTCCTCACGCTTCAACAGGTCGTCACAGCTTTGGGCTGCCCTCTCGGCGATATCTTCAAGCTCTGCCACGTGCTTCTTTGTAATGGGGTAAGGATATTCTCTCGAGCAGGCGGCGACCACGACAGCAAAGACGAGGCAGCAACGTGGCACGTCTCAGGCTCCCCATAGCGTCAGGACGCACCTGCCGTCCAAAATGACATCGACGCGTCGAAACATTCGAGCTCCACGGTCCCATCCCGCCTCGTGGCCTGGGCGAGCAAGGCGAGTCCCCGGCCGACCTCGGAAGCGCGGTCGGTGATCCGGTAGCCGCCCTCAGCGGTCTCGGCTTTCGCCTGCGAGAACGGTAGCAAGACGAACTCGGGATGAAACGAATCGCCCAATGGCAAAGCGTCGAACCCAAATAGCATGCCCATGACGGCGGGACGCTCCCACAGTCGCGACGACGAGGCAAGCCCCGTGCGGGAAGCGTGGAGAGGAAGCGCCAGGCGTACTGGACGAAGGGCCGCCGATCAGGAACGGTGGACCCAGTCGGCTGATGCAGGACGCAAGGCGCCATTAGCAAGCGGCGGGACGAGACTCGCTACGACTCGAGGAGCCGCACCAACTCGCAGGCCTGGAACCCGCATTGGTATCTTGGAGCCACGCCCGCAGGAGCAGACGTAAACGATGGTGAGGAGATTTGGCAGGAACTCGTGCGAGTCTCACCCAACGTGCGGATCGTGTTGAGTGGACACGTTGCCAAGGACGGCCTTGGCCGGATGGTGAGCAAGAACGACGCCGGGGACAGCGTCCACCAATTCGCCATCAATTACCAGGAGCGCCCTCTCGGAGGAGGGGGCTTTCTCCGCGTTTTCGAGTTCCTCGCTGGCAGAAAACCGTTCGAGCCCGAACATACTCGCCGTACTCGAACAGCCATCTAACTGATGACCAAAACCAGTTTCAGTTCGAGATCGAGCCCTGACCCGACCCGGATCTCTCGGCGTTTCGATCCGTCTCGGCGCACTGCTTCGCTTGGAGGTAGACCTCCTCGTGCTTCGAAGTAAGGGTGGCATGGTGAATCCGCGGCCGGATCGGATGCAATCCGGCGGCCAAGCCCAGGGAGCGATCAATGGAAGTCGTGCGACCGGGAGATCGTGGTGCCTCGATGGACCAGCGGCGCAAAATCATGGGCCTTGACGGTGACCACGCCGTCGCGGTTCTGGATCACCCCTTCGATGATCAAGGCCGCGTGTGCGAGCAAAACGCTGCGGTGTCGGGCAAACACGTCGGGCATGACGACGACGTTCGCGAACCCGGTTTCGTCTTCGAGCGTGATGAACACGAGGCCCTTGGCCGTGCCGGGACGCTGCCGCACGATGACCATGCCTGCGGTGCGCACGCGCTGCCCGTCGCGCATCTCGGGCAGCTGGCTCGCGGGCACCGCGCCCTGCGCCTCGAGCCACGGTCGCGCGAAGCTGACCGGGTGAGGTCCCAGCGTCACCCCCGTGCCCTGCAGATCCGCCAACGCTTCTTCGTCGGCGGTCATCTCGGGCAAGGGCCCGTCGTTCGTGTCGGGGTCTGCCGCGCCGCCAAACAGCACGCCCGAGCGGCCAAGAGCTTCCACTTGCCACAGGGCCGCCCGCCGACGCCCGCCCAGCGCCCCCAGCGCGCCCACGGAAGCCAAGGCCGTCATCTCGTCCTGCCGCGGGCTGACGCGCGTGTGGAAGTCGCCCAGCAAACAAAACGGTTTGTGTTGGCGCTCTTCTTCGATCCGCCGTCCGATCTCTTCTCTCAAGCCAGCCACGTACTTGAGCCCGAGACGGACGCAGAGCGCCCCCGTTTCGTCGCGCTCCAACGTGCAACGCCAAGCGGAGCGGGTGACATCCACCGGCAACGTGGTGATGCCGTGCCGGGCACCGTCAGTCACCAAGGTGGCTGGGTGATAAAACCCCATGGGCCAGTTGTTGAGCAAGGCGCACAAGAAGGCGGCCCCATGATGCGCCTTGAGATAGGCCGACGCGTAGGCGATGAGCGCGAAGGACGCCGCGTGGGATTCGGGGAATCCATAAAGAGCAAACGAGCGGATCCCCTGCACGATCTCGTCCTGTGACGGGCCTTCGATGCCCCGCGCCTTCATGCCAGTCCTGAGTTCGTCTTCAATCTCTTTCATGCGTTCCACGGAGCGCTTGAAGCCCATCGCCCGGCGCAGCTCCTCGGCTTGTCCGCCCGAAAAACCGGCAGCGGTCATCGCCATGCGGATGAGCTGCTCCTGAAAGAGCGGCACGCCCAACGTGCGCTTCAAGATGGGCGCGAGGCAGGGATGGGGGTAGGTCACCGGCGCGCGCCCGGCGCGCCGCTCGAGATAGGGGTTCACCATGCCCCCCACGATCGGCCCGGGCCGGATGATCGCCACCTCCACCACGAGATCGTAAAAACGCTCCGGCCGCATGCGCGGCAAGGTGGCCATCTGCGCGCGCGACTCCACCTGAAACACCCCCACCGTATCCGCCGCGCGCAGCATGCGGTAGACCTCGGGATCGTCGGGAGGCAGATGGGCGTAGTCGATGTCCTTGCCTTCGTGCGCGGCCACGAGGGGGGCCGCCTCTTCCAACACCGCCAACATGCCGAGGCCCAGCAGATCCACCTTCACGATGCCCATGTCGGCGCAGTCGTCCTTGTCCCACTGAACCACGGTACGCCCCGGCATGCTGGCCGGTTCGAGCGGCACCACGTCGTCGAGCCGCCCCGCCGCCAACACCATGCCTCCGGAATGTTGGCCCAAGTGACGGGGCAAATTCAGAAGCTGTGTGGAGACCTCGGCCAGGTGCCGCGTGCGCTCTTCCGTGGGCGGAAACCCCGCCTCTGCGATGAGCGCGGACAGGGGCGTATCCCCGTCCATCAGCCAATGAGGCAGCCGCTTCGAAATGCTCGTGAGCTGCGCTTCCGAAAAGCCCAGCGCCCGGCCCACCGTGCGCACGGCCATGCGGGGCCGAAACGTGATCACGTTGGCGGTCATCGCGGCCCCGGTGCCCGTGCCGCCCCCGTAGCGCTGGTAAACGTACTGGATCACCTTTTCGCGCCGCTCGCCCGAAGGCAGATCCAGATCGATGTCCGGAATGCGATCCGAGGCGCTCGGGGCGCTGCGCACGCGCTCCTCCGACAAAAAGCGCTCGAAGAGCAACTCCATGCCCACGGGATCCACGGCGGTGATCCCCAGCGCGTAACAGATCGCCGAGTTTGCCGCCGACCCGCGCCCCTGCACCAGGATGCCCTGGCTGCGGGCGAAGCGGACGATGTCCCACACCACGAGGAAGTAACCGGCCAGCCCCAGCTTGCCCACCACGTCGAGCTCGTGACGAAGCTGGCGCCGCGCGGCCTCGGACATCGGCTGGTAGCGCTCTTGCGCGTATTGCCAGGTGAGCGTTTCGAGAAGGCCTTGCTCCGTCTCACCGGGGGGCACGGGGAAGGTGGGAAACTGGTATCCCAGATCGGCGAGCGAAAACGCGCAGCGCTCCGCAATTTCCAAGGAGGCCCTCAAGGCCTGGCGGTGGTCGCGAAACAGCGCGGCCATGTGCGCAGGCGGCTTCAGGTGGCGTTCAGCGTTTCGGAGCAACCGGCGCCCGATCGCATCCACCGTGGTCTTCTCGCGCGCACAGGTCAGCACGTCGTGAACACGTTGCCGTGCCGGCGTCGCGTAGCGCACGTCGTTCGTGACCACGGCCGGAATGCCACGGGCCTCGGCTTGCGCGAGGGCGGCGTGATTCGTCAACGCGCCCTCGTCGTCGAGATGTCTTTGGCGTTCCACGTAGAGCGTGCCCGGTGCGAAGATCGCCTTCAGACGATCCAGGTCCGGGCGGGGGTAGGGGCCCGCCAGGGCCACCAAGCCCGCTGCGTGCGCCTCGAGCGCATCGTGGGAGGCGGCGCAGTGCGGATCGTGCTTGGCGCGTCCGCTCTTCGTTTGGGTGAGCAAGCGGCAGAGGTTTTGGTAGCCCAGCCGGTCTTGCACGAGCAGCAACACCGGAGGCGCTCCTGCGAGCGGCAGCTCGGCACCCACGAGGGAACGCACACCCGCGGCCCGCGCGGCCTTGAAGAACCGCGGGGCACCGTAAAGGCCGCCGCGATCGGCCAAGGCCAGGGCGGGCATCTCGACCGCGGCCGCCCGGGCAATCAGATCTTCGGGCAGGGAGGCGCCGTCGAGAAAGCTGAAGGCCGAGCGGCAACGCAGTTCTATGTAGGGGGGGGATCCCATCTCTGGAATCCCAGTCTATCTGAACCTATGTTCAGTGTCGCTCGCGATTGCGACGAAGAGCTATTTGGCCGCGGCCTGGGCTAGCGCCGCCTCGAGCCGCCCCGTGTGCAGATCCCCGGCCAGGCACACTTTGTTGCGCCCGCTGCGCTTGGCCTCGTAAAGCGCCTCGTCTGCTGCCTGGATGAACAGGGCGGGGCTCGGATAGACCGTAGCGTCGTACGACGCGCAGCCGAGCGACGCCGTGACGCGCATGACCTCGCCCGACGGCGTCTGCATGTCCGTGGCGGCGATCTTCGCCCGGGTCCGCTCCGCCACCACACGGCAGCCCTCGGCGGGTGTCTCGGGCAGCACCAGCACGAACTCTTCGCCGCCGTAGCGCGCGGCCAGATCGCGCGGGCGCACGCCGTTTTTCAGCAGCTCGGCCACGGCCTTGAGCACCTCGTCGCCCGCCAAATGCCCATAGGTGTCGTTGACGGACTTGAAGTGGTCCACGTCGACCATGACGATGCTGAGCGACTTTTTGTGAAGCTTGGCGATGGCCATCTGCTCCTTCAAGAAGGCATCGAAGCTCGCCCGGTTTGCAAGACCCGTCATGGGATCGCGCTGCGCCTGCGTCTCGGCGGCCACGGCCCGGGCCTGCGCAGTTCCCAGGGCCTCCTGCATCTGGAGGTCGGCCGCGGCCGAGAGCAACACCAGCGTTTCGCGTGCTTCCTCGAGGAGGCCATCGATCTCTTCGGGAGAGCCGAACGACACGTCGAAGAAGGCGCCCACCTCGGGCACGTGCTTTTTGAGTCCCGAGAGCAACGCCTCGAATTCAGGGGCTTCCATCCCCAGAAGATCCTTCGTGTACGACCGCGCGGGCCCCATGGCCTGTTGCATGTCGTCCGTCAAAAACAGATCGGCCACCCGCCCCGCGGCCGCCACGACGTGCACCAGCCGCGCGACATCCGGTTTCGTGTCCTCGGGAAGCGCGGCCGGCCTGTGGCTGTGTTCCACGACCAGCTTGAAAGCCAGGGGCAGTTTCCATTTTTCCACCAGCCATCCACCCACCCGGCTGTGGTCGCAGCCGTAGGTGGTCTGCTCGGCCTCGGCCAAGCCATCGTGGTGGCCTTCGTGAGCGTTGGCCAGTTCGTCGTATTCCTTGCGGGCGATCTGGGCAAACGCCAGCATGCCGATGTCCTGAAGCAGACCTCCCAGAAACGCCTCTTCGCGTTCACGCATGCCGATGATGTTCGCGATCTCGCGGGCGGCAGACGCTGCCAGGGCCGAACGCTTCCAGAAGTCGTTGAACCACGCCTGCTTGCCGCCCTTCATCGACTGGGCCAGCGTGAACGACAGAGCCATCGTACGCACCGAGTTGAGCCCCAGCATCGAGATGGCATGAGAGACCGTGGTCACCTCGTTGCGCAGTCCGAACAAGGGCGAGTTCACCATCTTGAGCAGCTTGGCGGCCAACGCGGCGTCATTGGAAATGACCTTGGCAATCTGAGGGATTTCCGGATCCGCCTTCTGGCAAAGGTCCAGTACCTGAACGGCCACGGCCGGCAGCGTCGGCAGCGTGGTGCAGCGGCTGAGCTGCGCGAGCAGGGCCTTTTCCATGTGAACAAGGTTTCGGCGGATCCGACCCACCCCTTTACGCCCGGGGCGCAGGCGGGGGGCCGCCCCCGCCCGGGGAAGTGACCCCGCCCGGTGTCAACGTGCGACGCGGCCTGGTATCTTGCCCGCCATGGCAAACCCCACCGCAACCTTCAGCACCACCTTGGGCGACTTTACGGTCGAGCTCTACGCCGACAAGATGCCCAAAACCGCCAACAATTTCGTGACGCTGGCCAAGAGCGGCTTTTATGACGGCCTGCACTTCCACCGAGTGATCGATGGCTTCATGATTCAGTTCGGCTGCCCCCACAGCAAGGATCCCGAAAGCCCCCGTGCGGGCACGGGCAACGCGCCGCATGGGACCATCGCCGACGAGCACCCCGCCGACGCGAAGCTGTCGAACGAGCCTTTCACCCTGTCCATGGCCAACACCGGCCGCCCGAACAGCGGCAGCAGCCAGTTCTTCATCAACACGGCCCACAACGCGTACCTCGACTGGTTCTCCCCCGGGCCCTCGAAGCACCCGGTGTTCGGGAAGGTGGTGGAAGGCACAGACATCATTGGCAAGATCTCCAAGGCGCCCACCGATGGCCGCGACCGCCCCAAAACGCCGGTTCAGGTCGTCAAGGTGACCGTGACCGAGGCCTGATCACGAACGCCGGGTTTCGGCCTGGGACAGGGCGTGCCTCCTGCAGGGCGGCGCGCCCTTTTTTTCAGCGTGCGGGTGGGGAAACCCGCGCCCGCGCTGAAACGATTCGACGCCTCGGGAGTCAAACTCAAGAGTGGGAGCAAATTTGTCGTTCTGATTCCAAAAGAGCGCAGGCGCTCATCGAACCGCTTGGGAACCACTTTGGGGGGGCACCATGGATCATTCGGTCGAAATCATCACTCTGGAGCGCGGCGTGAGGCAATCGGCCCGCACCCTCTCCCAACGTGTCGAGCACAGGGCGGGGGGGTATGCCGCTTCGGTGGCGGCGGGGGTGTCGGCTCTTGGTTTCGTCGGCTTTGCCCTGGCCACCTGGGCGGGCGGGTTCGTGCTGCACGCCCCCGTATTTTTCGGCACCGCCGCCGTGGGCGTTGCGGCCGCGGCCTCCTGGGCCTGGCGACGCACGGTGGGTCGTGCACAGCGGTACCGCATCGGCGCGCGGGTGGAAGACGATGCGTTTTCCTCCCAGGCCGTCGACCTCGTGCGCCGTAGCGGCGAAGGTTACGACCTCGCCCTGGTGCAGGGCATGAGCGGGGTGATCGAGGAGCCCGGCATGCGGCGGCCCGTCGAAGGTCTCACCGTGCGTGATCAGGTCGTTTGTGTGCCCATCGTACCGGGGCAGGTCGCGCGCATCGACCTCGACCAGACCACCTTCCTGGTGCGGGGGCTGGACGGCACCGAGGCTGCGCAGGGGGCCCTGGCCCTGGCTGCCCGCCCCCTCGCGTTACCGGGCCTTCAAAGCAAGACGTTCGTGCGTGCGGCCGTGACCGTCACCACAGCCGCGGCTTTGCTGCCTCTCAGCACCGCGATCGCGAAGCCCCAGCAGCTCGCAACGGCCGACCTCGCCTCCGGGATCCCCTCCCAGGCCACCCCCTGGGAGGTGGAAAAGCTGACGTACAAGGCGGTGCAGCGGCAGAGCGAAAAGCTCTACGCCTGCTTCGAGCCTTTCCCCGCGGGGTGTGGGACCTCGGGATTCGTGGGGGTGGGTCTACGGCTGTCCCAGCAAGGGGACGTACGCGAGCACTGGGTTTCACGGTCGACCTACGGCGCGAGCTGCCCCGTGGCGGCCTGTGTGGAGCAGGTGGTCGCGGAGTTGTTTTTCGAGCCCATGCCCGAGCCGCTCACGGTCATCGTGCCGGTGCAGGTGCTTGCGAACCCGCTGGCGCGACGCGGGGCCGAGGTGCAGGTAGGAGGCGCCTGGGGTCTGAGGCTCGAAAGTGCCGACGCGTCTGCCGACCTCCTTTCCCCGAGCGGCGGGGTGACGGAGCCCGAAGCCCGGCTCTGAGCGGAGCCCTGCGGGATCGGCCAGGCTCGGTGTCCGCGGCCTGCTACGATGGGTTCGACCATGGATGAAGAGCGCAAGCAGCGCATGATCGCCCTGCTCGAGGCCAACCACCATTTTCCGGGGCCCTACCACCTTTCGCTGGTCACCCTCAACGAGGTGGCCGTGTCGATCACGGTGCGGGCGCTGGTCGAGGAGGGGCGGGGCCCGGTTCCGGACGCGGATTGGCAAACGCGGCTTTCGAGCGGTGGCAAGTACGCCAGCCACCGCGTGCGGGTGACCTGCGACAGCGCCCACGAGGTCGTGGGCATCTATGTGCGGCTCTGGGGCACCACGGGCCTGGTTTCGCTGATGTGAGGCGGGGCGGCCGCTTCACGCACCGCGTTTCGAGGCGGCAGTTGAGCTGCGCGGTGGCTTGTGAGTAAAGTGCCCGCTTCTCTTTCGTTTCCCCCGCTGTCCGAGGCCCCATGTCCCAAGCCGTCGCGATCGAGCCGTCCGCAGATGCCACCGAAGACACCGAGTTCGAGCGCGAACCGGTCCCTGAAAAACGACGCCTTGGCTTCAAGAGCTTCGTAGGCATGTACGCGGGGGAGCATGCCGCCGGTACGGAGTTCATGATCGGACCTCTGTTCGTGGCCGGCGGTGCCAGCGTCTTCGACGTGGTGGTGGGGCTCTTGCTCGGCAACCTCCTGGCGGTGCTGTCGTGGCGCTACGTGTGCGCACCCATCGCGGTTCGCACGCGGCTCACGCTTTACTACAAGCTCGAAAAGATCTGCGGCTCGAAGCTCGTCAACATCTACAACCTGGCCAACGGCGTGATGTTCTGCTTCCTCGCCGGGGCCATGGTGGCGGTCTCCGCCACCGCCGTGGGGGTGCCCTTCGACATGCCCATGCCGGGCCTCGACGACTGGATGCCGAGTGGGGTCAGCTGGATCGTCGCCGTGTTCGGCGTGGGCGCAGTGATTTCCTTGGTGGCCGCCAAGGGCTACGACACGGTGGCGCGCTTTGCGAACTTGGCCTCACCCTGGATGGTGCTGGTGTTCTTGGCCTGTGGCCTCGCGGCCCTGCCAGCCCTGGGGATTCATTCGCCGGGGCAGTTCTGGGCGGTTGCGGAGCAGAAGGTCTGGACCGGTACGCCTCTGCCCGGCCAAACGCAGCTTTCGTTCTGGCACCTCACGTTCTTCGCCTGGTTCGCCAACATGGCCATGCACATCGGCATGGCCGACCTGTCGATTTTCCGCTTCGCCCACAAGGCGAGCAGCGGGTGGGCGGCGGCCACGGGGATGTTCGTGGGGCACTACATGGCCTGGATCGCCGCCGCTTTGCTTTATGCCGTTCAGCTGCAGGCCGATCCCACGAACACGCAGGTGGCGCCGGGGCCCATGGCTTACGGCATCGCAGGCTGGGCAGGCATCGTGGTGGTGATCGTGGCCGGCTGGACCACGGCCAATCCCACGATCTACCGGGCGGGCCTGGCGTTCCAAAGCCTGTTTCCCCGCGCCAGCCGGGCGCAGGTCACGATCTTGGCTGGCGTGGTGGCTACCCTCGGTGGGTGCTTCCCCGCGCTCGTGATGAAGCTGCTGGGGTTCGTGGCGCTCTACGGCCTCGTGCTCATGCCCATGGGCACCGTCGTCTTTGTCGATTTCTGGCTCTTCCCGCGATTGGGCCTCACCCAGGATTTCGCTCTGGCTGCGGGTCGTCGCTTCAACTGGGCCGCTGGCCTGACGTGGTTCATTACCTTGGGCCTCTGCCTTCTGCTCAACCGTTTCGCCGGTGTAGAGATCTTCTTCGTGGCGCTGCCTGGTTGGTTTCTGGCGGCCGTGCTCTACGTGGTGCTCAGCAAGATTGTCCAGCGCCGCGCGCGCTCTTCCCTTCCCTCCGCGTCGCCTTCGGCCTCTGCCGCGTAACGAAAGGTCCCGCATGGTAACGCTGCTCAAGTCGCTCGGGGCCCTGGGATTGGGGCTCACGGTCATTCCGTCCCTGCTGGTAATGTGGGGCCGCTTGCCTCTGGAAACGAACAAAATGCTCATGACGGTGGGCATGGTCGTGTGGTTCGCCTCGTCGCTCGCCGTGGGGCGTCTCAAGGCGCGGGCGAGCTGATCTGGGCCCCCGTCCCGGCACGCGCGACAGGAATGTCAGGGTGTTAAGGCCGAGGGGCTCGGAAGTGCCTGTTTTCGGCGGGTCATCGTTCGGCATGTAGGTTGCTAAGGCTGTGCGGCACAGGTTGCTCATGACTTTCAAAACTTACTTCTCGAACGGACTCAAATTGACTTTCACCTACGCGGGCCGGGCCCTCTTGCTCGGCCTTCTGACGGCCGCCGTGGCAGCGACCGGCTGTGACGACGACGACCCCGAAGGCGGCACCGATGCGGCGGTTCTGGATGGGGGCGGCGACGCCAACGTGACCGATACGAATCCATCGCCCGGCGACGCTTCCGCCGCCGATACGGGAACGCCTGACAGCGCCGCGGGGGATGCGGCCCCGGGTGACGCTGCTATGGGCGACGCGGCCGCGGGCGACGCCGCCATCGACGCTGCCTCCGGCGTCTGAAGCTCGACTGGGCTTCCGAGAGGAAGCCCCGTGAGGACGCCCTACGATGAGTAGGGCGCCTCACGCCCCGGCGGGCGTCATCAGGGAGAGCAGGCCCGCAGGCAGCTTGACCACGCGACGGCTGACAGGGTCCAAAAAGACCACTCCGGTTTTGGCCTCGGCCACGAGCTTGCCGTCGGAGGGGCGGCTCACGCGGTAGACGAAGTCACAGCCCACACGGCTTGGGTCCACGAGCGCCACGTCGATGCGGAGCTGGTCGCCCGCGAAGGCCTCGGCGCGATAAACCACAGCGGCATCGTTCATGATGAGGACCGTGCCGCCCACGTCGCCTTCGTGCATGCCATGCGCCCGCAGAAACCTCACCCGCGCTTCATGCAAGAGCGCCAAGAGCGCATCGTTCGCCAGGTGGTTGCCGTAGTTGAGATCGGTCACACGCACCTCGAGGGCGGTGGAGAAGGGAAAAAGCTCTGGCAGGTCGATACGCACGCGGGCCATGGCGCGAACGTAGTTCCCTTCGCGCCAGGGTGCCAGCGGGGGCGTGCGGTTCCGTGAGGTCAGGCGGCCGAACGAACGGCTTCGGGCCGGCGCTCGGTCAAGCAGCTGCGCGTGATCACGCCCACCAGAACGGCCCCCAAGCGGACCGGCAGCCAGTGCGACCCGGTGACCTCCATCAGCGTGGCCGCCTCCGCACGGCTGGCCTGCGGGGAAACCTCGGCCCGGGTGGGCGTGGCCCAGCGGGAGACCATGTGATGACCAGGAGCGCCCTCCAGGGCGTCCAGCGCCACCAGGCCAACCTGTCCCCCGGTCTGTTCGACCAGGACGTGGTCGACCCGCTTGGCTTGCGCCACTTTGCGGGCCGCAGCCACGGTGAACCACGGCGGAACCTGTACGAACGACGCGGAACAAAGGTTGGCCACGCGCTTTGCGGGCCCGCGCCTTTGGGTGTGCGTCTGCTTCGTCCTTGATTCCCGGGTTTCCATGTCGAACGTCTCCTTCAGGGGATAGTGTTTCTCACGCCACACTGAGATGCGCCTGAATCCCCCGGCGTTGCAGGGATTCGCGTCGTTCACTCCCTCCCTGCTTCAAGTTCCGTGCCGGCCTGACCGGACGCCTGTCCGTTGCGCAGGGGGGGCCTACGCCGCACTATGGCGACATGCCCAAATCTCCTCCGCCGCCCGCCGAACACCCCAGCTTGGAGGTCGGGGCTCGTATGCGCGCCACGGCCGAAGGCCAGCGCATGGTCGAGCCTGGTCCGTGGCGCCGGTTTGGTCCCTACGTCTCGGATCGCGCCTGGGGCACCGTGCGCGAGGACTACAGCGCCGACGGCAACGCCTGGAGCCACTTCCCCCACGATCTCGCGCGTAGCAAAGCGTACCGCTGGGGTGAGGACGCGCTTGCGGGCCTGTGCGATCGTTACCAAATCCTGGTCTTCGGGCTGGCGCTCTGGAACGAGCAGGATGCCATCCTCAAGGAGCGTCTCTACGGACTCGTGCCCTCCGAGGGCAACCACGGCGAAGACGTCAAGGAGTGTTACTTCTACCTGGATAACCTTCCGAGCCACGCGTACATGAAGTGGCTTTACAAGTATCCGCAGCAGGCGTTCCCGTACACCCAGCTCATCGAAGAGAACCAACGCCGCAATGGCCAGGGCCCCGAGTACGAGCTCCTCGACACCGGCATCTTCGACGACGACCGCTACTTCGATGTGTTCGTGGAGTACGCGAAAGCGAGTCCTGACGACATCGCGATTCGCATCACGGTGGAAAACCGCAGCTCTTCGCCCGCCCCGCTGCACGTGCTGCCGCACCTTTGGTTTCGCAACACGTGGGCCTGGGAGGGCGCCCATCGTCCGAAGCCCCGTTTGCGCCCGGGTCCCAAAGGGCCAGGCTTCGTGTCCCTTCACGGCGACGATCACGAAGCTCTACCGCCCGACAGTCTTTTGCAGCCCTATCACCTGGGTGACCGCTACCTCGTCGCCGAGGCCGATGGTGTGCCGCTCTTTTGCGACAACGAGACCAACGGCCCGCGGGTTTATGGCCCCGGGGCCGAGAGCCAAAGCGCCTACCCCAAAGACGGGATTCACCGCTACCTGGTGGAGGGTGAGGGCTGCGCCGTCAACCCCGCCCACACGGGCACGAAGAGCGCCTTTCACTTCCACCGGGTGGTTCCGGCCTTGGGCAAGGTGGTCCTACGCTTGCGGCTGACGCCCACGAGCCCTTCGCCGCTTGGGCCTTCGCCGCTTCTCGAGGTGGACGAGATCGTGGACACGCGCAAAGCCGAGGCGGACGCGTTCTACGCCGCGGTTCACCCGCCCGAGGCCAGCGCCGACGAGTGCTTGGTGCAGCGCCAGGCGTTGGCGGGCCTCTTGTGGTCGAAGCAAATCTATCTATTGGACGTGGAACGCTGGCTCGAGGGCGACAACCCCCACTGGCCTCCCCCGAAAAACCGTGCGTCGATTCGCAATGGCCACTGGCGCCATCTGAACTCGATGCGCCTCATGCTGGTGCCCGACAAGTGGGAGTATCCCTGGTTCGCGGCCTGGGATCTGGCGTTTCACGCCGTGACGATGGCGCTGGTGGATCCTGCCTTTGCCAAGGATCAGTTGTGGATCCTGCTCTTCGAGCAGTTCCTGCACCCGTCAGGTCAGATCCCCGCCTATGAATGGGAGTTTTCAGACCTGAACCCGCCGGTGCACGCCTGGGCCGTGTGGCGGGTGTACAACATGGAACGCCACCGCACCGGTAAGGCCGATCGGGCGTTCCTCGAGCGTTGCTTTCACAAGCTGATGCTCAATTTTTCGTTCTGGGTTAACCGGGTGGATCGCGAGGGCAACAACGTCTTCGAGGGGGGCTTTTTGGGGCTCGACAACATCACGGTCATCGATCGCAGCCACCCGCTGCCCGATGGTGTGCGGCTCGAGCAGTCAGACGGTACGGGCTGGATGGGCATGTTCTGTTTGCAGCTCATGCGCATGGCGCTCGAGCTGGCGCACGAAAATCCGGTCTACGAGGGGCTGGCCACGAAATTCTTTCAGCACTACGTGTACGTGGCGGCGGCCATGAAGCACATGGGCGGCCGCAGCTACAGCCTGTGGGACGACAAGGATGGGTTCTTCTACGACGTGCTCCGCTTTCCAGATGGCCACTTCGAGCGGTTTCGGCTGCGTTCTCTCGTGGGGCTGATTCCGCTTTATGCGGTGGAGCGGCTCGAAGAGGCGTGGATCGAGCCCTTCGAGGAGTTTCGCGCGGATCTGCACTGGTTTCTCCAGAACCGTCGGCCGATGCTCGAGGGCGTCTGTGAACCGCTCTTGGGCCCCACGGGAACCACCCACCTGCTCACGGTGTTCGACACCTCGCAGCTGCGCCACGTGCTAGGCCACGTGCTGGATCCGAACGAGTTCATGTCGCCTTTCGGCTTGCGAAGCCTTTCGAAACTTCACGAACACAAGCCCTTTGTCTTCGACGGATCGGAGGTGCGCTACGAAGCCGCCGAGTCGGTCTCGAAACTCAAGGGGGGCAACTCGAACTGGCGGGGTCCCATCTGGTTTCCCACGGCGTTTTTGGTGATCGAGACGCTCCGTAAGCTCGGAACGGCGCTGGGCGATGGCGTGAAGGTGCCCGAGAACGGGGTTGATGGGCCGGAAAAAGACTTGAGGAGTTTGGCGGAGGCCCAGGCCAACCGGCTCATTCGCATCTTCACCAAAGACGAACACGGCCGCCGCCCGGTGCATGGGGGCCGCCGCAAGTTCGACGAGGATCCCCACTTTCGGGACCTTCCCCTCTTTTACGAGTACTTCAACGGCGACACGGGGGAGGGGCTGGGGGCCGCTCACCAGACGGGTTGGTCATCGCTTGTGGCCTCGCTCATCGACGAGTGGCGTCGGCCCCCCTGGAAAACCACCCGCCAAGCTTCGCCGGAACCCGCCGCGGGGGGAGCTGCGCGGTGGCCTGCCTGGCGCGAAGAGTGACACGCGACCGATCCGCGACAGGTCTGACAGGTTTTCCCCACCCTCACCACGGGGAGGCTTGCAGCTCGAGCGCCAGAGTCTGGGTTCGTTGCGCGCTCGTGTAGGCGTCGACCAGGCCGTGGACCCGCCCCGCGGCGAGGAGTCCAGCTCCGAAGACGGCGCCGGTGAGGCGCATGTCGCGCGCCTCGGACCCCTCGAAAGGGTCCGACACAACGAGCAGCAGGCTGGCGATGCCGGCGCCCAGCAGCATCCACGTGGTGACCGCGCCCGTTCCATTGTCGGCGTAGACGCTGCCGCCGCCGGGGATGAACCACTCGATGGCCAGGGCCGCCACGGGGCTTACGGGGCTGGGTATCGCGAGCATCTGGGGGGGCGTGGGGCCGGGCCGGGGGCTCGCCGCGGGCGTCACCCAGGCGTCGGGCGTGGAGGCGGGCATGGCCGTGGGCTGCCCGGTCGAAGACGTGGCGGGCAGGGCCACCGCCTCCATCGAAGGGGCAGGGCCTTCACCGACGGCCTCTGCGTGAGCGCTGCGGGGGGGACCGAGCACGCTGGCCATCGCGAGCAGAGCGATGAAGCAAGGGGAGAGGGTGGGCATGGCCAACCGGTTTAGCAAAAGGCAGACCAGGGTACCCCCCTGCTTCCGCGGGTTCTCTGTAACCGCCACGTTTCCTTCGCACATGGGCCCACAAGTGAGAAGAGCAAGTGGCAACCAAGGGTCGCTTTCGCTGTAAGTGCCTGGAATCTCATCTTGTGGGGGATGGTACGTCCATTGCTTCATTCGGGGCCGCCATGAACGTGCCCGTTGTCTCCCCTCCCTCCGATACCCTCAAGCCTGCCTTGGCGTTGGTCGAGACCAGCCCGCCGGGTCGCAAGGGGCTCCGGTCCGAGACGAAACGCCCGGCGCCTTCGGCCTTGGGCCTCGAGCCCCACTGGGTGCAGGTGATCGAATCCGCCACCGACTAGGCGCCCCGCAGGGGGCCCCTCACTTCAAAGACGCTGGCCGGCACCCGAGCGCCAAGGGCGGCCCCACGGTGACCAGCGCGCGGCCCTGCACGCGCAGCACGGTCAGGGTCTCGTCCTTGAAGTTGCCCACGAAGAGGTACTGCCCATCGGCGGAAAACGCGATGCCTTCGGCGAGCGCCCCCACCTCGATCGTGTCCAGGACCTCGAGCGTCTGCGGTCCTCGCGCCAGCGAGAGCAGGCTGACGGTGGCGTTGCGATGGTACGCGGGCGCTGTGGCTTTCGAGCTGCTCCCCGTGAGGTTCACGGTGGCCGCATGCAGGCCTTGGGGGCTGATCGCCAAGCCCTCGGGGCTGTCGCCCACGAGCACCTGCGCCACCATGCGCGGTGGGGTGAGCGCCAGGTCGATCACGCCGAGCGGGTCGGCCACCCCATCGGAGGACGGTGAGCTTGCACCCATACTGGCCACCAGCGCGAACGCGCCGTTCGGCGCGACCACCACGGGGTAGGGGTTTGGCACCACGTCCAGCCGGTGCGCGAGCGTCACGTCCTGGCCGCTCACGTCCAGGACCGCCACCGCCGCCTCGGAAAACAACGTCACCAAGGCCCGTTTGCCGTCGGGTGTGAAGCGGACGTCCGACGCCTGGCCGGCCACGTCCACGTCGCCGAGATGACGGGCCGTGGGCCTTTCCCCCACGAAGCCGAGCGCCACGCGCGACACGCTTTGCCCTTTACGGTTGGCGGTGAGCGCGAGCGCACCGTGAGGGCTGATGTCCACGCCCGAGGGCTGAAGGCCCACGGTCACGCTGCCGACCCAGGCGATGGGCTGCGCCCGCAGATCGATCAGGTGAACTTCGTCCTTGGCCACGGCGACGAAGGCGCCCTCTTGCTCCACGTTGCGCATGGAGTCCGCCACCAGCGCGAAGGCGCCTGCCGGGGCCAAGGCGAGGTTCGTGGGCGGGCCCCACACGGAATTGCCCACCGCGACGCTGCCGGCAAGGCGAGGCGCTGCCGGGGCCGAGACGTCGAACACGAGCACCCGATCGCCCGAGGGGGCCACCGCGGTGAGGGCGGTCTCGGGATCGTGGATGGTCTTGCCGTCGCAGCCCACGAGCAGGGTCGCCGGGGGCGCCTTCGGCACGTGCAGGGCCTTCTGTGCGCGACAGGCCGGCACGAGCGCGAGCGCTGCGAGCAGGCCCGTAAGGCAGAGGCGCGCGCCAAGGCGGATCGGGAGGGGCGGGAGGGACGAAAGGGACAGGAAGGGCAAGAAGCGAAGCACGGCAGCTCCTGAAAAGCGATGGCCCACGGGCGGGTTCCCGGTACTTATCATCGCGCTCGGGGCACGGGCAAGGCGCGGGCTGTGCGCCGGTGCCCCTGGGCCTGCGCACGCGATGAGATTCCCGATGGCATCACGCGCGGTTTTGAACGAGGCTTCCCCCATGTCTGGCCCGCTTGCCCTTCGCCCTTACCAACGCGAAGCGATCGCCGCCGTGCTCGGCGCACGCCGGGACGGCGTGCGGCGGATGGTGGTGTGCTTGCCAACCGGTGCGGGCAAAACGGTGGTGTTTTCCGAGCTGGCCAAGCTGGCCCGGCGTCAGGTCTTGGTGCTGGCCCATCGCGAGGAACTCCTGGATCAGGCGCGGGCCAAGCTGGAGGCCGCCCTGGCTGGGCAACGGGTGGTGGCGATCGAACGGGGCGCTGCGCGGGCGCCCGCCGAAGCGAAGATTTTGGTTTGTTCTGTGCGTTCGCTGCACGAGGAGCGGCTCGCCCGTGTGCTGCGGGGACGCGACGTGGGGCTCGTGATTTACGACGAGTGCCACCACGCCGCGGCCGACGACAACCGGCGGGTGCTGCGACAACTGGGCGCCTTCGATCCTGCGTGGACGGGCACGCTGCTGGGCTTTACCGCTACCACGTCGCGGGGTGACGGCAAGGGGCTCGACGAGATCTTCGAGCGCATCGTCTACACACGCACGTTGCCCGAGATGATCGAGGACGGGTACTTGGCGCCTCTGCGCGGCTATCGCATCTCGACCTCCGCGGACCTGTCGCGTCTCGCGGCGACGGGGCTCGATTTTCGCGAAGACGAACTGGAGGCGGCGGTGGACATCGAAGAGCGCAACGCCCTCGTGGCGCGCTCCATCCAGGAGCTGGCACGGGATCGGCGCACGCTCGCGTTCTGTGTCACCGTGAACCACGCCCGCAACCTCTGCCGCTCCTTGAACCTGCTGGGTGTGCCGGCGGGGCTCGTGCATGGCGCGATGGCCGCCGAGCCGCGCGCGCGGGCTTTGGCCGACTTTCGCGCCGGCCGGACGCAGGTGCTGACGAACGTGGCCGTTTTGACCGAAGGGTTCGACGACCCGGGGGTGTCCTGCGTGGCGATGGCCCGCCCCACCCGCTCGGAGGGGCTCTACGCCCAGTGCGTGGGGCGCGGCACGCGGCTTTTCCCCGGCAAGCAAGACTGCTTGATTCTCGACTTCGTCGACGTGTCACAGCTCAGCCTGTGTACGTTGCCGTCGCTGTTCGGGGCGCCGAGGGATCTCGACCTGCAAGGCGGCGATGCGCGGGCGGCGTGGCGCGCCTGGCAGCAGATTGCGTTTGATCACCCTGGCTTCGAGCTGGAGGCCGGCGCCGTCACGCTGCCCGAGATTCAGGCGCGGGCCGCGGCCTTCGATCCGCTCACGCTGGAGGTGCACGAGGAAGTGCGGGCGATCTCCGTCAACGCCTGGTTTTCGTTGGGACGGTTCGGCCTGGGCCTGCATTTCGAAGAGGCCCCCGGCCGCGTCGCCGAGGTGGTCATCTTGAAGCGCCCCGGGCGGGGCAAGGTGTGGGAGATCATGATGAACGGCACGTTCCAGACGCGATCATCGCGGCTCGAGGACGCCGTGGCCGCGGTGGACTTCGAGATTGAGGCGGGGGGGCGGGCGGTGGCGGCGTCAGCCCTCCCCACCGCCCCCTGGCGGCAGCTCGGTGGCCTTGGTGAGCGGTTGCAAAAAGCTTTATGGGAGAGACTCCCCAGGTCGCCCTTCTCCGAAAAGAAAGGAAAATGATGTCCCTTGGAGTGGCCCTCATGGGCAGTGGTGCGATCAGTGACATTCACGTGCGGGCCGTCGCGGCGGTGGCGGGCCTCGAGCTCGTCTCCTTGTGGTCGCGCACCCCCGAGGCCGCCCTGCGGCGCGCCCGGGAGGCCGGGTGTCGTGCCGTACACGATGAGGCCGAGGTGTTCACCGACCCGCAGGTTGAGCTCGTGACCATCCTCACGAGCAGCGGCTCGCATGCGCGCCTGGCGCTAGCGGCGTTGCGCGCCGGCAAACACGTGCTCATCGAAAAGCCCATGGCCCTGTCGCTTGCCGACTGTGAAACGCTCATTGCCGAGGCGAAGCGTTGCGAGCGCGTGCTGTCCGTGGTGTCGCAACGGCGCTTCGAGCCCCAGCACCTGGCCGCCAAGCGTGTGCTCGAGGCCGGTGCGCTCGGGAAGCTCTTGTGGGTCGAAGCCAAGTGTCCCTATTTTCGCACCCAGGCGTACTACGATTCGGCGTCCTGGCGGGGCACGTGGGCCGAGGACGGGGGCGCTTTGATGAACCAGGCCATCCACGCCGTAGACCTGCTCTTGTGGTTGGCGGGGCCGGCGGATTCGCTGGTGGCAGAGACCGCCACGCAGACCCACGACATGGAAGCCGAGGATCTCGCGCTCGTGCTCGCGCGGCTGCGCTCAGGCGCGTTCGCCTCCGTGATGGCCTCGACCAGTATCTGCCCGGGTTTTCCTCCCACGCTGGCCTTTCACGGTGAAAAAGGCAGTCTGTGCCTGGCGGGCACCCGCGTGACGGCCTGGCACGTGCCCGGCGTCGAAGCGCCTTTGCCCTGCGAGGAAGAGAGCGTGCGCCCCGACGGCGCGGCCCTGCCGAGCGCGCGCTACCACCAGGCGCAATACGAAGACCTGCGCGAAGCGCTGCGCGCGGGGCGCCCCCCCTTGGTGACGGCAGAGCAGGGCGCGGCGGCGGTGGCGTTCGTGGAGGCGGCCTACGAATCGAGCCGTCGAGGGGGGCGGGTGCATATGCCCCCTAGGTCGGATTCTGACGACGTGACTGGCGCTGCGTGAACACGGCGTTTCGCTGCGTTTCGTTTTCGGCTGCCACCTAGGGAGGCCGCGGGCGTTTCACGGCGCGTGCCCCAGGTGCCGCGCCGCAAGGCGCCAGGCGTTGCGAAGGCACTCCGTGACGGTGCGGGGCAGGGGCCGCCGCTTTCGGGGGGGCGACCTGGGGGCCAATCCGTGATAGTCAGGGACGAGCCCATGACGAAGCGATCCACCATCATCTACACGAAGACAGACGAAGCCCCGGCGCTGGCCACAGACTCCTTTCTGCCCATCGTGCGGGCCTTCTCCCGCCAGGCGGGGGTGAGCGTGGAGACCCGTGACATCTCGCTTGCGGGGCGCATCCTGGCGACGTTCGCGGACCAGCTGCCCGAGGGGCGGCGGGTGCCCGATCATCTGGCCGAGCTGGGGGCGCTGGCCCAGACCCCGGAAGCCAACATCATCAAGCTGCCGAACATCAGCGCCTCGGTGCCCCAACTCAAGGCCGCCCTCGCCGAGCTTCAGCGCAAGGGCTATCCGCTGCCGAATTACCCCGACGAGCCGAAGACCGACGCCGAGCGGGACGCAAAGGCCCGCTATGACCGGGTGAAGGGCAGCGCCGTCAACCCCGTGCTGCGTGAAGGCAACTCGGATCGCCGCGCGCCCCGGGCGGTCAAGGAATACGCGCGCAAGAACCCGCACGCCATGGGCGCCTGGCAGGCGAGCTCGAAGACGCACGTGGCCACGATGAACGCGGGCGACTTCTTCCACAACGAGACCTCCGTCACGGTGGCGGCCGCCACCACCGTGCGCATCGAGCACGTGGGCACCGACGGCAAGGTCACCTTGCTCAAGGACGGCATCAAGCTTCAAGCGGGCGAGATCCTCGATGGTACCTTCATGAGCAAGCAGGCCCTGGTGGCCTTCCTGGCCCGCGAGGTCGATGACGCTCGCACGTCCGGTGTGCTGTTTTCGCTTCACCTCAAGGCCACGATGATGAAGGTCTCCGATCCGATCATCTTCGGTCAGGCCGTGCGCGTGTACTTCGAGGACCTATGGAAAAAGCACGGTGCCACCTTCGACCGACTCGGAGTGGACGTGAACAATGGCTTTGGGGATCTGGTCGCGAAGCTGGGCCAACTGCCCGAGGCCGAACGTCAGGCGATTGAAGCGGACATCGAGGCCATCTATGCCAAGGGCCCGCCGCTGGCCATGGTGAACTCCGACAAGGGCATCACCAACCTTCACGTCCCGAGCGACGTCATCGTGGACGCATCCATGCCCGCGATGATTCGCACGTCGGGGCAGATGTGGAACGCAGCGGGCAAGCCCCAAGACACCAAGGCCGTGATTCCCGACAGCAGCTACGCAGGGGTCTATGAGGCCGTGATCGCCTTTTGTAAGGCGCACGGAGCCCTGGATCCGCGCACGATGGGCAGCGTGCCCAACGTGGGACTCATGGCTCAGAAGGCCGAGGAATACGGGTCTCACGACAAGACCTTCGAGATCCAGGCCGCCGGGACCGTGCGCGTGGTGGACGCCAGCGGCAAGGAGCTCATGGCCCACGCCGTGTCACAGGGTGACATCTGGCGCGCATGCCAGGTCAAGGACGCACCCGTGCGCGACTGGGTGAAGTTGGCGGTGACCCGTGCGCGGCTCTCGTCGACCCCCGCCGTCTTCTGGCTCGATGAGAACCGTCCGCACGACGCCGAGCTCATCAAGAAGGTGAAAGCCTACCTACTCGAGCACGACACGCGCGGGCTCGAGATCCAGATCCTGTCGCCGGTCAAGGCGTGCACCCTTTCGCTCCAGCGTCTCAAAGAAGGCCAAGACACCATCTCGGTCACCGGCAATGTCTTGCGCGACTACCTCACGGATCTTTTCCCGATCCTCGAGGTGGGCACCAGCGCCAAGATGTTGTCGATCGTGCCCCTGATGAACGGGGGGGGGCTGTTCGAGACGGGCGCGGGCGGCTCGGCTCCGAAGCACGTCGAACAGTTCCTCGCCGAGGGCCACCTGCGCTGGGATTCCCTGGGTGAGTTCCTGGCCCTGGCCGTGTCGTTCGAGCACCTCGCCGAGGTGGAACACCACCCGGGTGCGGCGGTGTTGGCCAAGACCTTGGATGCGGCGAACACCGAGTACCTCATGCAGAACAAGGCCCCTGGTCGCAAGGCGGGTGAGCTCGACAACCGGGGAAGCCACTTCTACGTGGCGCTCTACTGGGCCGAGGCCCTGGCCGCGCAAACGGACGACGCGGCCTTGGCGGCCAGGTTCGCCCCGGTCGCGCAGGCGCTGCGGGGTCAGGAAGCGAAGATCGTGGCCGAGCTGGCGGCCAGCGCGGGCAAGCCCCAGGACATTGGTGGCTACTACGCCCCGGACGAGGCTTTGTCGGCGCGCGCGATGCGTCCCAGCGGGACGTTGAACGCCATCATCGATGGCCTCTGACGGGCGCGGGGGTGTGAGCTCGTGAGCCTAGGCGCGGGTGGCCCGAAGCCACCCCGCCCTTGGCTCGTGCGCCGAAGCGCCCTTCAAGCACCGGGCCGCTGCCGATTTACGTAACGAAGGTCCGGCGTTCGAGCACCTGATGAACGAAGCGCAGCTTTTCGAGGGCGGGCGGCGGCAAAATGAAGGGATACCAATCCGGGTGTCCCATGGAGCGGTTGAGGCTGTTGAGCGCAAAGGTCAGCGGGTACCAGGCGTTGACCAGGGCGCCGAAGCCGTCCGATGCCGGCACCGCGGGCGCAAGGCCGGGTGTCGCCGGCGCCTTGCCCGTGGGCCTTGGATGAAGCCTCATGCCGTAGGCGCGGGCTGTGTCGACGGTATCCACCATGTGAAGATAGTGGGCGTAAGTCTCGGCCCAGTCTTCCCAGGGATGCATCGACGCGTATGCGCTGACGTGACGTTCGTTCCAGTCTGATGGGGGGCCTTGTTCGTAGTGACGGGCGAGAGCTTCATCGTAGGGGTGCCTCTCGTCGCCGAACAGGGAACGAAACGCGTTCAGCGCTGCGGGCACAGGCTCGACAAGGCGTTCCCAGTAATGGTGGCCGATCTCGTGTCGTAAGTGTCCCAGCAAGGTGCGATACGGTTCGTTCAGATCCACCCGGACTTGCTCCCGAAACGGATCGTCGGCCTCGGCCACGTTCAAGGTCACCACACCGTGGGCATGGCCCGTCGTCACGGGTGCGCCCTCTTGGGGTAACAGGATCTCGAAGGCCACACCGTGCGGATCCTCCGAGAGCGGACTGACGGGCAACCTCAAGGCGAACAAGGTGTAAAGCAGTCGTCGTTTGGCCCGCTCGATCTTGGCCCAACCGAGGCGAGCGGCATCGTCGGTCAAAACGGGGATCGTGCGCGTCAAGCGGCAGCTGCGGCAGAGCGTGTGGTCCCGAGCCGCTTCCGTCACGTCGACGCCCCAATTGCATCCCGCTGCCTCGAAGTTGCTGCAGCGCCGCAGCTCGTGCCCCTTTGCCTCGAGGCCGCGCAAACGCACGCGTTCTGGATCGTAAACGAACGCGAGACCGCAGCGGGTGCACACCGTGTTCTCGAAGAAGGCAATCTGCCCACACGCCTCGCAGGTGAATAGACGCATGTCCCGATTGCTCCCCCGTCCAATCGTTGCAAAAAGCTGGCCGTGCGCCGTCTGCCTGCGCGGCGACGCTCAGATCATGCGCGACGGGCGCACCAACTCGTCGAACCGCTCGAGGGCGAGCGCCCCCGTGCGCTGCACGGCTTCGCGGAGCGTGATGCCCTCTGCAAGGGCCCGCTGCGCGAGGGCCGCGGCCTTGTCGTAGCCAATCTCGGGCGACAGGGCCGTGGCCAGCATCAACGACCGCTCGAGGTGCTCCGCGATCCGCGTTTCCTGGAGAGCGAGCCCGTCGACGCAGCGAAGACGAAAGGACGTGGCCGCATCCGCGAGCAAGTCGCACGATTCCAAAAGAGCATAGGCCAGTACGGGCTTGGCGACGTTGAGCTGAAGAGAGCCGGAGGCCGCTGCGATGAAGATGGTCGTGTGGTTGCCCGCCACCCGCGCGCAGACCATGAGGAGCGCTTCGATCTGCGATGGATTCACCTTGCCGGGCATGATGGAGCTGCCGGGTTCGTTGGCGGGCAGCGCGAGCTCTTGGAGGCCGCAACGCGGCCCCGAGGCCAAGAGCCGCAGATCGTTGCCGATCTTGGTGAGCGCTGCGGCCACGCCGGACAGCGCACCCGAGACGGATACGAAGCCATCGTGACTCGAGAGTGCCTCGAATTTGTTGGGTGCCGATGTGAAGGTCAGGCCCGTGAACGTACTCAGCCGAAGGGCCATGCTCTCGCCCCATCCGGCGGGCGCATTTTGGCCCGTGCCCACGGCGGTGCCTCCGATGGCCAGTCGTCTCAAGAGCCGTGCGGCTCGCGCCACCTCCTCACGCATGCTGCCCAGCTGGGCTGCCCAGCCGCTGGCCTCCTGCCCGGCGGTAAGCGGCGTGGCGTCCTGGCCGTGGGTGCGCCCGATCTTCACCACACCTTGCCACGCCTGTGCGTGGCGCTCGAAGGCTTGCTCCAACGCATGCAGAGCGGGGAGCAGACGGGCTTCGATCTGGACCGTTGCGGCCATGTAGATCGCCGCCGAGAACACATCGTTCGAGGATTGCGCCAAGTTGACGTGATCGTTGGGATGAATGGGTGCTTTGTGACCGCGTTGACCTCCCAGGATCTCGCTGGCCCGGTTGGCGATTACCTCATTCACGTTCATGTTCGTGTGGGTGCCGCTGCCTGTTTGCCAGACCGAAAGCGGAAACTCGTCGTCGTGACGTCCATCCAAGATCTCGTCGCACGCCCTTTGGATGCCTTCCGCCAGGTGCGGATCCAAGGCGCCGCGCGCGGCGTTCTCGAGCGCGGCGGCTTTTTTGATGAGCGTCAGCGCCGCCACGATCGGAAGCGGCATGCGGTGCCGACCGATGGGAAAATTCTCGAGCGAGCGCTGGGTCTGGGCACCCCAGAGCCTGTCGACGGAGACCTCGATCGAGCCGAGTGCATCGTGCTCCACGCGCGTGTTCTGCATGGACGAGTCATACAACGCGCCGGGGGTTTGCGTCGGCACCCCGGCCTCCCGTCTTGAGTCACGTCTGTGAAACGTAAGTACCCTCCCGCAGGCGCACACACGTGTCCTGGAGGGATCATCCCTGGTTCGCGGCCTCTTCTCCTGCGTTGGCATGAACTTTGATGAGTTGCGCCCGCAATGACAGCTCCGGTCGCCATCGACGGGTCTGCACTTGCGTCGAACCCGTGCCTCCTGCGTCCGGGTGAGACCTGCTCGAGCGTGGCGGACGCCGAGCAGGTTTCGTTCCTCATTGATGCAGAGGACTTCGTGGCTGCGTTGCGCATGGTCTTTGCCCGCGCGCGCCACACCATCTACATCGTGGGATGGGACGTCGACACCCGGACGCCGCTTCCGCCCGGCAAAGACGAGCCGGGCGCCAGAACGGAGACGCTGCTTGCGTTGTTGAACCGCTTGCTCGAGACCCGCCCGGAGCTGCGCGTGTACGTGTTGTCGTGGGATTTTGCGCTGCTCTACAGCCTCGAGCGGCAGGCGTTTCCCAGTTACCGCTTTGCGTGGCAGGGTCACGAGCGGCTCGCGTTCGCGCTGGAGGGCGCTTCGGCCACCTGGGCGTCTCATCACCAAAAGATCGTCGTGGTGGACGATGCGGTGGCCTTTGTCGGAGGGATCGATCTCACCGTCAGGCGATGGGACAGCTCCGCCCACGCCCCTCACGATTCCCGTCGTGTGGGGCCGGGGCGTAAGGCCTACGGACCCATGCATGACGTTGCGCTGGGGGTGGCGGGGCCTGTGGCCGAGAGGCTGGGCGCACTCTTTCGGCAGCGCTGGCACGACGCCACGGGGACCCGCCTGGCCGCCCCAGGCCCCTCATCGCTTCGCCTCCCACAAAGTGATCTCGAGGGCGTTCCCGTGGCCATCGCCCGTACCACGACGGTCGCCCACAGCCCGCCCGTCCGAGAGATCGAAACCCTGCTCGTCGAGGCGATAGGCCAAGCGGAGCGTTTCGTGCTGATCGAGAGCCAGTTCCTCACGTCGGCGGCCATCGGCCATGCGCTGGCCAAAAAGTTGAGCCAGGTTGCCGGGCCCGAGGTGCTGGCCATCCTGCCGCTGCGCGAGTCGGGTTGGCTCGAGCAGGAGTCGCTGGGCGTGCTCCGTGCGCGCCTGCTGGGCCGCCTCGCAGCCGCCGACACGCATGGCCGCCTTCGCGTGCTGTATCCGGAGGTTGGTCGCGGCCGCAGCGCGGTGCCGGTGTACGTGCACTCGAAAGTCGTGGTGATCGACGATCGTTTCGTGAAGGTGGGCTCTGCCAACATGAGCAACCGTTCGATGGGCCTCGACACCGAATGCGATCTTGCCCTGGTGGCGGAGGGCCCCCGCGCAGCGGACATCTCACGCGCGATCCGGACCTTCCGGTCGCGCTTGCTGTCCGAACACCTCGGCTGTACCCTGGCGCAGTTCGAGGCAGAGTACGCCCACCGTGGTTGTCTGCGGGTGTGTCTGGATACCCTTTCCACAGGCTCCCGGGGCTTGCGGCCACTCGACTGGAAACGGGAGCCCGGGTTCGATTTTTCTTTCTACGATGGCCTCGTTTGTGATCCCGAGCGGCCGCTCGACGCCGAGGCGCTGCTGCGCATGATGATGCCCGAAGCCCATCGCTCGGGCGCGCGCCGCACGTTGCTGATCTACCTGGGACTTGCCGGCGTGGCCTTGGCCCTGGTGGCCGCGTTCGAGTTCACCTCGCTCGCCACGTGGTTTCACCCCGAAACCCTGGCGACCTCAGCCGCCTCGGCCCTCGAACACCCGGCAGGCATGGTGGGCGTGTTCATCGCCGCAGTGGTTGCTTTGTGTTTGTTCGCCCCGATCACCTTGCTGCTCACGGCGGGGGCGTTGCTTCTGCCACCCTGGACGGCCTTCGGGATGCTCTATACGGTCGCCATGACCTCGGCGGCGCTCTCGTTCTGGCTCGGGCGCTTCATGGGCTTGCCGTCGCTTGGCCGCCTGCTCTCGCGGGGTGCGGAGCGGCTCAGCCGACACCTGCAGCGGGGGGGCTTCATGGCCGTCCTGACGGCGCGTCTGCTTCCCGTGGGCAACTTCGGTGCGATCAACCTCATTGCGGGCGCCCTGCGGGTTCCGTTCGCGTCGTACATGATCGCAAACGTCGTGGGGCTCTTGCCGGGCCTCACCCTGATCTGTCTCGTCGGCGCGCGGGTGGTGGCCTGGTGGAAACATCCCACCGTCGTGAACCTGTCCATCGCCTTGCTCGTTCTGGCGGCGGTGGCCGGGTTACTCGCCGCCGCGAGATACCTCTTTCGGAAGCGGCGCGGGCGCTGATGGCAGATGAAGCGCACGGCCTTCGGCCCCCGTTGCGCATCGTCAGTTACAACGTGCACGGCTGTCGGGGCACGGACGGTGTACATGACCCCGAGCGGATAGGCGCCGTCGTGGCAGCACTCGACGCCGACCTCGTCGGCCTTCAGGAGGTGAGCTCTCGCACCGAGCTCGACCGTGGCCCCTCGGATCTCGAGCGCGTCGCCCAGGTGGCGGGCCTGCACGTGTGTCCGGGGCCCGTTCGCCACAAGGTCACAGGGCCCTACGGAAACGCCTTGCTCAGCCGCTGGCCGGCCGAGGCGGTGCGTCGGGTGGACTTGAGCGTGGGACACCACGAGCCCCGGGGGGCGCTGGACGTCGAGCTCGTCGCGTTGAGGCTCAAGGTCAGGGTGATCGTGACGCACCTTGGGCTATCGCCGGGGGAGCGCCGCTTGCAAGCGCGCAAGCTCGTTGCCTTCGTGACCGCGCACGATGGCTGGGCGGATCTGACGGTGCTCTTGGGCGATCTCAACGAGTGGTTCACGTGGGGCCGTTCGCTGCGTTGGCTACATCGCCAATTTGGACACTGTCCGGGCGTGGCCACGTTTCCGTCGATGATGCCTGCCCTGGCGCTCGACCGAATCTGGGCCAAGCCCCGCGAGGCGTTGACGGGGATCGCGCGCGCCTGGGACGCCCGCACCCGCCGCGCGTCCGACCACCTTCCCATCGTGGCCACCGTGGTGTGGCCCCGCCCGTGAAGTCGCGTCAGCGGCGGGCCGCGACAACGGCGCTATCGGTTTGCGCCTCGCTTGGTAGGTCGCCTGCACTGATCCGCTGCCACAAATCGAGCATGGTCAGAAACGCGCTCAGGGCCAAGGGACCCAGCACGAGACCGATCGCCCCGAAGAGGGAGATGCTGCCAAGGATCGCAAAGAGCACCACGGCGCCGTGTGAGTGCGTATTGCCGCGGGCCAGATAGGGCCGCACGACGTTGTCGACCAGTCCCACGGCCACCATGGACCAGACTGCCAGAAAGACCGCTGCGTAGAGGTGTCCGGCCAGGGCCATGCCGGCGGCCACGGGGAGTGACACGATCGCCGTGCCGATGCCGGGAAAAAAGGACGTGAAGAAGGTGAGCAAGCCGAAGAACAGCGCCTGAGGGACTCCGGCTATCAGGTACCCCACGGTGGCGATGCTGGCTTGAATGATCGAGGTCAGGAGGTTGGCGCCGAGGATGGTGCGCGACGTCTCACGGAACCTTTGCACGATGGCGCCGGTGCGGGTCGGGTGCAGGGGCAAAACCTGAACCATCCACCCTCGCAAGCGGGGGCCATCCATCAGCAAAAAATAGAGCGCGACGATCATGAGCACGAACTGCGTGAGCAGGGAGCCCATCACCGTGAGACCTCCCACGGCCTGTCGCGCAACAGACGCGGTCACGCCCTTGCTGGCCAAGGACGACAGCGTGGTGGGCAAGGTGGCGATGAACTCCTCGACGCGGGTACGGAGGGCCTCCGGGAGAGCCTCGACGAGGGACTGGTATCCCCGCTCGGCGATGAAGGTCTGGACCAGCGCGATCACCTCGTCGAACTGGGAGACGGCCATGGCGACCAGGCCCGCGATGGGCAGCAGGATGAGGATGTTGACGGCGAGGGTCACGACGGCCGCCGCGATCCAGCGCCGCCCGCGCAGGGCCTGGCAGATGCGCTCGTGAATGCCGGAAACCGCGGCCGCAAGGAGGCTCGCCATGAGCAGAGGTTTCCAGAACGGAAACAGTGTGGCGCCCCAGATCAGCATCGCCGCGAACAAACACCAAAACGCGAAGCGGCGGTTGGGCGGCGGCACGCCGGCGGCGGGCTGCGGGGAGGTCTCTCCCGCTGCTTGCGGGCTCTGACTCTTCACGGCGCGGCTCATCTGTTCTTCATCACCAAGCCCGCGTTCAGGTAAGTGGCGTACCCGCTCCAACCGAGATAGGGCAGCATCAGACCCGCCGCCAGGCCGTCGACTTTGCGGGCCTCGGCCGCATAAGCTCCGATCGCAGGCACGAGCGCGGTCGAGACCGCGAGCGCCGCCCGCAGGCGGTGCGCGCCGAAAAAAAGTGGCGACCAAGCAGCGTTGAGTGCCAGCTGCGCGGTCCAGAAGCCGAGCGCGCGCTGCCTCGCCCGGGAGTCCTCCGCTCGGAACACGCGCCACGCGGAGTAGGCCATGCTGGCGTAAAGGAAGGTCCAGACGGGACCAAAAACCTTCGCCGGTGGGGTACCCCGCGGTTTTTTCAGACGGCGATACCAGCGGCCCGACCCCGAGGCCTTCGCGCCCACGAGGGCCGCGGCAACGGTGCCTCCGACGATGAGCCCGCCGGCGACAGCATGTCTCACCCAGCTCTTCGATCCCCACGCGCAGGTGCGGCTCGGTGTCATGGTTCTCGTACCTCCCGAGCGGCTCGCTGCACGGGGCATGCCGCCCGCCCGCGTGCGCGCGTGGGGGCCACGCGGGCCAAGCGCCGTGTCGGTGGGGTGACGGCGTAACGCTGTCGCCACGCGCCTCCGGGCCGGCCCCTCTCAGCGTGCAGGCGTACCCTGGCGAATCACCCCACACGCCACGCGGCCCCCCGCATCTCCCGAGGGCTGCGAGCGCAGATCGTCCTTGCCCGCGTGTACGATGAAGGCGCGTCCCACCACGTACTGTGGGCCTATCGTGAGCAGCGGCAACGAGGACCACAGGTCTACCCGGGCCACGCCCTGGGCGTCGGCGTCGATGTTGCCGAAGTCTCCGGAGTGATGCCGTTGCTCCGGGTCGTCAGGGCTGCCGTGGGGATGCCCCTCGGGGGCAAAGTGTCCACCGGCGCTCGTGGCATCGGGCGCGCTACAGTCTCCCGTTTCGTGGATGTGAAAGCCGTGGAGGCCCTCGGTCAGGCCGGTCACGGTGCCCGTGATGTGAACCCGTTCACCCTGCCGCTCGAGCACGAGCACGCCTTCCACGGTCTGGTTCCTCGTAGGGACAAGCAGGACGTGGGCGAGGGCGTCCCGGGCAGAAGTTCCTGCCTGTGCGGCGTCCCGTTCGGGCGGGGCCGCCAAAGGTGCCTGCGACGCCGGGGGCATCGTGCTGCGGCAGGCAACGAAAAACGGTGAAGCGAAGGCCGCACAGGCAAGACCCGTTGCGAGCCGCGCGCGTAAGTTCATTGATGTCATGGCTGTCTCCCGTGAAGCGAACGCCCTCACGTCGAGGGCGCCCTTTTGGGATGCTTACCAGGTACGGGGCGTCTCAGCCCGCGCGGTGGTTCTGTCCACCCGCTTACGAGGCCGCGCGCGCGGGAACGTCCGCCTCGAGACCGAGCCGTCGTCGAAAGTCGGCGACGGTCTCCGCAATGCCCCTTTCGAGCGGAACGGCGGGGCCCCATCCGAGCGCCTCGCGGGCCCTGGTGATGTCGGGCTTGCGGCGAACGGGGTCGTCTTTCGGCAGAGGGTTGAAGACCAGGGGCGCTTGCGAGCCCACTTCTTCCTTGATGATCCGCGCGAGCTCCAACATGGTGCTTTCGCGGGGGTTCCCGAGGTTCACAGGCGTGGCTTGCAGGTCGCTCTCCATCAGGCGCAAGAACCCCTCGATGAGGTCGGTCACATAGCAGAAGGAGCGTGTCTGTTGGCCATCTCCGAACATGGTGAGCGGCTCGTCCCGCAGCGCCTGGACCACGAGGTTCGAGACCACCCGTCCATCGGCCTCGTGCATGCGGGGCCCGTAGGTGTTGAAGATGCGCGCGATCCTAAGGGGCTGCCGCGAAAAAAGTCGATCGTCTCGTCATGTCGGTACGGTCGGGTGGATGGTGTAGTTCCACTCGCCGTGGAAGACGTTGGGATCGAGATTCACGAGTGCGAGGTCCTTGTCCGAGACGCGGCGACCCTTGGCGTAAGTGCGACTGTCGACTCGGCTCTTCACGAGCAGTCCGGTCGTCGTCGTCGTCGCTGCGATTAGATTGACGATGACTTGATGGGTGACCAGAGGCTTTCCGCGCCAGTTCTGGGTGATGAAGGAAAACAAGCGGTGCTCGATCTTGTTCCACTTGCTCGTTCCCGGAGGCAGATGACAGACGGTGATGGGGAAGCGCAGGTCGTCGACGAGCTTTTGTAGCTCGAGCTTCCATAGGCGCAGCCTATAGCCGTTGCTTCCACCTCCGTCCGCCGTGATCACGAGCGAGGTCGCGTTTGGATACCTCGAGGCGCCCATCTCGCTCCACCAGGTGCGGATGCTCTGCACCGCGAATTCCCCCGTGTCGTGGCTCACGCCAACGCTGACCCACGCCTCGTTCTTCTGGAGGTCGTAGATGCCGTACGGTGTGGCGCGTCCCTTTTCGTCGTCGACGAAGTCGTGCACGTTGACATCGACCGGATCTTCCTTCCCGCTGAGCTCGCGGCCGCCGTTCTTGTACGGTCCGACAAGCTCTCGTTTCTTCGTGTCCACAGAGATCGCCGGCTCGTTCGTTTCGAGCTGTCGACGGAGTGTCTCGTTGATGTGCTCAAACTGAGCGTTTCGATCTGGATGCTGCGCGCCCTCAAGCCGCTTGCGATTCGCCTGGAGACTGTAGCCGAGCTCCTTGAGCAGTCTTGAGACCATCTTCATGCTCGTTTGGTGCCCCTGCTTCTTGAGCGCCTCCACGAGATTGCGCTGGCTACGAGCTGTCCACAGAAGCGGCGACTCGGGATCTCCGCGTGTCGTCGATTCTACAAGCTTCTTCAGATCCGGAATCAATCTCGGATCCTTCTCGGTTGCCTTCTTGCGCCCGGCGCCTGGTCGACGGCTTCGCGTTGGCGGTAAATGCCTCGCCGTCCCGTTTTCGATCGCCCGTACTTCGGCGATCCCGCGCCCCACCACGCTCGGTGCCATACCCGTCGCACGAGATGCAGCGACAATGCCGCCGTAGCCAAAAGCGATCGCCTCGTTCGCCACGAATAGCCGCCGAGCTCTCTCTGTCAGACTCCCCTTTATCTTGCCGTAGCGATCCCGTATCTCGGATTCACGCCGCGATCGTTCCTTGGTCATGCACCTCCAATGGAGATCCTCCTCGCAGATAAAGTCAACCTATTTATTTCGCGGCATGCCCTAACCTCGAGACCATACTGGCTGGCATAGGCGACCGTGAGAGATTCGGCACACCGTTTCCCTTCGTCGTAACAGGAGCGAGGCCCTATCGGGTTGACGTGCCCCCAGTAGCTTTCGGGTTGAGGGTGGATCGCTGGGTCACCGTAGACTTCCGAGGTGGACGCGATGAGCACGCGGGCGTGGGCTTCGCGGGCCACTTCCAGCACGTTCAGGGTGCCTTCGACCGCCGTACGGATCGTGCGCACCGGATTGCGCTGGTAGTGAACGGGCGAGGCAGGACAGGCCAGATGATAGATCTGATCGATCTCCATCGTGAAGGGGATCTGGACGTCGTGCCGAACCAACTCGAAGCGGGGTTTGCCCAGCAGACGTTCGATGTTGCGCCGGCTTCCCGTGAAAAAATTGTCGAGACAGACCACCTCGTGTCCCTGCGCCAGCAGGCGTTCGCACAAATGCGAGCCCAAAAATCCGCTGCCGCCCGTCACCAAAATGCGCTTCATTCGCATGTTGCCCCCTGCCTTTGTCCCAAAGTTCGCCGGGCAGCTCCTTGCGTCGCACGTGACGTGTGAGCGCGCCGCCCCGACTTCGCGCGAACGGATGCACCCGGCATGCCACGAGGGCTACTGGTGGGGATGCCCCTCAGGCGCGGGTGACGACCCGGTTTTTCCCTGTGTGTTTCGCTTCGTAGAGGGCCTGGTCGGCGGCGAACACCAGTCCCTCCTCGGCCATGCCGGTGGCGAGCGTGGCCACCCCCACGCTCACCGTCACCTGGAACGGACGATCCACACCTTCCCCCGTGTGAACGAGGCTGGCGACCCCCGCGCGGAGCCGCTCTGCCAGCACGAGCGCACCATCCATGGCGGTTTCGCGCAGGATGACGGCGAACTCTTCGCCGCCGTAGCGAAACACGGCGTCTTCCCTCCGAATCGCCGCCGACAGCTGGCCGGCAACGCCCTTGAGGACTGCATCGCCCACCGGGTGTCCGAGGCTGTCGTTGACGCGCTTGAAGTTGTCCACGTCGACCATGATCAAGGAGAGCGGGCGCATGTGCCGACGCGCCCCCGCGCACTCGGAGGCCAGCCGCTCGTCGAAGTGACGCCGGTTGAACACGCCCGTCAGTGCGTCCCGTGAGGCCGCGGCGTGCAGCCGCTGATGCATCTCCTCTTCGAGCGGATCGAGGTGAGTCAGCCGTAAAAGCGTGGTGGCGCCCGCGCGGATGACGTCCCGGGCCTCGAGCACGTGCCGGGTGACCGGGCGTTCGTTCACGAAGGTGCCGTTCCGGCTGCCGAGGTCCTCCAGCACGAAGGCCTCACCCACGCGCTCGATCCGCAGGTGCTGACGCGACATCCCGTCGTCCTCCAGCAGGAAGTGGGCTCCCGCCCCCCGACCCAGCACCCAGTGTTCACCTGGCCACAGCCGCAACACCCGGCCTTCGTAGGGGCCCTGCAGCACGACCAGGCAGGGACGTCGGGGGCCTTGCGCCGGGCCGACGGAGGGGGCCGCCGGAGCCGCCGAGAGCAGAAGGCCCGTTTCGTCAGGTGCCACCGCTTCGGGCACCGCATCGTCTTCGCCATTCATGTTGGTCCGTGCGTTCGTATCGGCCTGCGAGGTCGTGCTCCGGGGGGCATCGACAGCCGCCGCGCCTGCCTTGAGACCGAAGCGGGGCCCCTTCGGGGCAACGACGTGCCCCAGGTGGGCCGGGTGCTGTCATTGAGGGCGCGCCCCCCGCTCTGGCGCGGCCCCTTGTGCGTGGTATCCCCAGCGCATGTCGATCACCTCCGTGTCCCGTTTGCGACGCATCGGTTTCGTCGAGGGCCTGTCGTTTTTGGTGTTGCTGCTCATCGCCATGCCTCTCAAGTACGCCGCAGGTATGCCCCTGGCGGTCAAGTACGTGGGCTGGGTGCACGGCGCGCTCTTCGTCGCCTACGTGGTGGCGCTCGGGCAGGCGACGTCGGCCATGATGTGGCGTCCGCTCACAGCGGTGGCCCTGTTCGTGGCTGCGGTCGTGCCGGGAGGAACCTTCGTGGCCGATCGCTGGCTCAAAAAACAGGTGGCACCCGACCCGGTGATGCCCTCCGCCGCCGCCTGAGCCGCGGCGGGGTGACAGGCACCGCCGGCCGGAAGTGAAGCGCCGGGCACCCTGAGCCCCGGCGTTGCGCCAGACGCGTCAGTTCGCGGCGGGGGCGGCTTCGTCTTCCGACTCTTGCTCGGACTCTGTCGCGGCGCCCTCGGCGGGGGCGTCCTCGGGCGGTGCCTCCTTCGTCTTTTCGATGCCGTACATCACCACGCGCCACTGGTTGTCCTCGTCCTGCACGACCGTGACGGACTCGAGGGCCGGCGCGTTCTCGAACAGGCTGTGGTACGAGACGACGACGTATTGCCCTGCAGGCTGGAGCTTGTTCGTGTAGCGGGTTTTCACGAAGTGCCGCCGGGTGAGGGCGCCGAACGATCCGCGGGCGCCCGTGAGGCCCTTCGTCCAGTCGCCCTTGCCCACCGTGTTTTGCAGCCGCGAGGCCGCCGTTTCCCAGCTGGTGGCGAAGTCGCCCCGGTCCACGTCGAGCAGCCACGTGCCGGCAACGACCTGGGCGTTCATGCGGGCTTCTTTCATGGCCTCGCGCGAGAGCTTTTGCAGCGTTTTGGGGGCGGATGCGCTGGCTTCGGACTCGGCTTGGGGGCCGCTGCTGGTGGTCGCACACGCCGTCGTGAACAGGGCGGCGCCGACGATGCCGAAGGTGGCGTGGCGCAGCCACGAGACAAGGGAGGCGGGGGGGCGAAGGGTACCGTTCGTCATGGTGAGGCGAATCTAGTCGAGGCCGGTGCCTCTGTCATTCGGGGGGGTGGCCCGCGCGGGGCGGCCGCTCCCCCGGCGCTCCTCAAGGCCCGTCGAACTGCGCCTTCGTGAGCAGCCGCACGCCCGTGATCGACCACTCGATGGCAGGGTTGCTGTTCTCCACGTGCATCAAGATATCGATGCGTCCCAGGGCCTTCGGGTCGAAAGACGTGCCCGAAAAGTCTTGTTCGAAGCTGAGACGGATCCGCCGCCAACTCGTGGTGATCGCGTTCGTCCCGGAGCTCTTGTAGCCGCTGGCGCCCGAGTAAAGGGCGGCGTTGAATCCGCGGGCGAGGCTGGACTTCGCATAGAACTCGAAGCCTTCGTAGCCAGACACGTCGAGGGGCTGCCAATCGGCGCGCTTGCCCCCGTTGCCCTTGTCCGCGCGGAAGTTGATGTTCCAGATGAGGTTCACGGCGCCCGGGTCCTCGGTCCGGCTCCACAGCGCGTACTTGGTGCCGGCGGGCAGGGCGGGATCGCTGACCTCCTTGGGCTCGATGGGGATCTGCTGCACATTGGAGACCGTGACACCATTGTTGAGGCGCATGTAGCCCGGCTTGGCGTCGGCAGCCACCACCTTCGAGATGTCCGGCGACAAGCCCGAGAACATCACACCTGGGCCTTCGGCTGCGGGGGGCGGCCCCTGCGTCGTGCCACCCGTGCCGGTGCCACCCGTGCCTGGCATGCCCCCTTGGGCTTGCCCCCCTCCCATACCACCCACGCTGGCGCCACCGCTTCCGCCCGCCCCGCCGGCCTTGGAGCCACCGCCGCCACCGGCCTGGGTACCGCCGCTGCCTCCCGATGGGGAGCCGCCGTTACCACCGGCCTGGGAGCCGCCGCTGCCTCCCATTTGGGAACCGCCGCTGCCGCCGGCCTTGGAGCCGCCGCCTGCGCCACCCCCTCCGGAGCCGGCCGCGTTACCTCCGCCGCCTCCTTCGCCCGCCACGTCGTCGTCACCGTCGCTGGGGCTGCTGCTACAGCTCACGGCCAAAGAAAGCACCATGGCCGCGGCAAGGCCGCGAACCGGAACCGCACGTCTTCGTTCCACGGCTTCATCAAAGCCGAAACATGGGCCGGGTCCGGTTGACAGGTGTCAATGCAACTTTGTGAGCGCGGCCGTCGGCGTGCGGTCACCGGTAGCCACTCGGTACCGATTCTTTGCGGTTCGGTGAACGCCTTTCGCCGATGCGTCGCGCCAAAAAAAAGTCGGCGCTTAACGAGAGGCCCGTCACTGGACGGCGGGAGATGAGAATTCCTCTAGTTTCGTCCGAGAATCTCGGTAAGCTTCGCCAGCTGTGCCGCTAGCTCCGCGATCTCGGCTGCCTGCTCCCAGCTTCGCGTCCCGCTCCGCCACGGCTGCCTCGAGAGCGAGTACGCGCTCGTCATGGGCATTCCCGGAAGCAGTCTCGTCACTCTGGCTCACACAAAGCTTAGATCACGATCCGATCCCGCTGTCGATCCCCTTTCTGGCGTTGCAGACGAACTTCTTGGGGGTGAACAGTTACCCGCTACCTTCGCGTGCGTGACGTCTTGAAGGCTGTGGATATGGAAAAGCATGGCTACCAAAGCATTACCTCGATGATTCGATACACGGCTTCTGGGGGTAGTCCGCGCAGGGCTCGCAGTGCTTATCGATCAACCTTGTTCCTACAAAGAATTCGGCAGCCTTGAAGTCGCGGGCGGCTTTTAGCAAAAACCTCCCGGAGTCTGTTACTTGATCGAACATTCGCCGGTCGCCGCCATTTGGGTGCTGGCGAAGCCAGGGCAGAGGACGATATTTCACGAGGATTTCCGCATCGCTTTCGCGATCGATGTGAACGCTATCGAAAACGAGGCGGCCGGGAAAGTCGCGGCTTGGATGGTACCTTGGCAGAGTCTGTCTTGAAGTGGGGTCGACGTGTCGAGGGGCGCGGAGCTCGAGCGAAACGCTTGTCACGAATCCACCCCTCTCAAGTGTGGCAATGACGCCGAAATTGTCCCAGGTCATTGTACGGCGAATGTTATTTCCCGCCTCCCAGTGGTTCCATTCTATCGGGTATCTCATCGAGTACCCCACGACTCTGGCGGGCCCCAAAACGGCCTGCCACTCATCAGCCGTTTGGCACAGCGAGAGTTTTCGGCCGTTGAAGTCAAGGAGGTGGCTGTCGCTTTGAATCACCACGTCTAGAATGGGGCTGGGAAGTGGCAAGGGAGGGGCTTGCAAGATCTGCCGGTGTTCAGCCCAACATGAACACACGCATGCCACGCTCGCCCACGTGAGCATGCGTCGCGGGCTTATTGCGCCCGGCCGCCTCACACGAATTTCCGGCTCGGGTGAATTATGGACACCGAGCGTCTCTCTGTTTGCCTATGCATTCGCCTGCTCGGCGTGTTGTAGGTTGTCGCTGCGGGTAGAAATGGTTGCCAAGACGTTGCCTTGACGATTTAGTGCGCGTCTCCTTCCTGAATTCAGCGCAGGGTTCCGCAGGGGTTTCGATCAGCCAGCGGGGAAGTCGCGACTACTGCGAACTGGGCAACCTTGAAGTCGATGTCCGCTTTCAGGAGGAAAACTCCAGACTCGGTTGCGTGATCGAACATGAGGGGATCGCCGCCAGGCAGGAGCCAATTTCTGTGCTGGCAAAGCCACGGACGAGGGCGATATTTCACGAGGGTTTCTGCGTCGCTCTCGCGGTCGATGTGAATGCCATCGAGAACGAGCCGGCCGGGAAAGTCGTGGCTTGGATGGAACACTGGCAGAGGCTGCATTAGAGTCGGGTCACCGTATCGATGGTCGCGGAGCTCAAACAAAACGCTTGTCACGAATCCTCTCTCAAGGGTGGCCCAGACTCCGAAGGTGTCCCAGGTCATCGTACGTCGAATGCCTGCAGCTGGCTTCGCGTAGTTCCATTCGATTGGGTATCTCATCGAATGCCCCACGACTCTGGCGGGTCCCAAGACGGCCTGCCACTCATCAGCCGTTTGGCATAGCGAGAGTTTTCGACCGTTGAAGTCAAGTAGGTGGCTGTCGCTTTGAATCACGACGTCCAGAATGGGGCTGGGTGGTGGCAAGGGAGGGGCTTGCAAAAGCTGCCTGTGTTCATCCCAACACGAGCACATCACGCTCATCGCAATTCCGGCGACGACGCAGCTTGAAGATCTTCTCAAGCGTGCCCCCTCATCCGCTTTTCGATCTCGGGCGCGCCCAGCCGAGTAAACTGGTCTTGTCGTGCTTGATCCAAAAGCAAAGCGGCGATTTCTACCGTGACTTTGCGCCTTTCTGTCTGAGCGTGTTCCCTGCGCTCCTCCTTCGATCCCTGCTTCGACAGGCGCCTCAACGCAGCAGGATTCTTCTCTGCCCATGTCCAGATGGCTTCAATGATCCGTCGGGGTGTTCCCGCTTGAGCAGCGGCAAGGGCGGGGTGCGCCAAGAACTTCGTGGCAGCTGTCACCACCGTATCTGGGTCGCCGTCTTCGGAGTCCCAAGCCTGGTCGATCGCATCGCCCACGTCAGAAATTGCCAGTTTTGCCACTTCAGCCGAAAGCTCATGAAGCGGATGGTCTGAATGGTCCTTGGCCAAAAGTGAGTGAGTTGGATCCGTGGAGGTCTCGTCACCGAAGAAGGCCTCTTCGGCAGCTTCAACGACTGCCACCGTGCCCCTCATCATCTGAACCAGCCCTTGGACGATGAGATTGGTAAGTGCCACCCCCTGTTCTTGGGCCAATTGGGCCTGCCGGATCTGCTGGCGGCCAAGGGCGTCAAGGACGCGCTTCCACCAAGGCGCGTTCGCTTCCAAGATCTCCAACGCTGGAAAAGAAAGGACTTGTCTTGGATGGGCCACGAGCGCGTTGGCAAGAGGCAACAGAATGCTCGGCGCCATGTCAAGGGTGCCGAATGTGCCCGTAACCAACGGATAGAACCGTTCTGGCGTCATGGCCGTCCAGAGGTTGATCCCCGCAAAGCCACCCACATGAAGCGCGAGTTCGATATAGTTGCTGTGGGCAAACAGGTCTTCTAGTGTGTGTAGGGCCGAGCCCAGGTGGCGAAGCCCTTTCTCACTGCGGCCCGCGGACGCAGCCGCCTTGAGTTGCAGGGTCATGTGGCCCTTAGCGGTGGCGATGCCGCCGAATGGCCCCCCGTGGATGTAGTTCTTCATCATCGCGCGAGGATCCACCTCGATCTCGTAGGGTATGACCGGGCCGCGGAAGTCCGGATCTATGCCTGTGCCGTCGATGCAGCCTTTAGGGTTGTCGATATGCTCCTCGGGGCGATAGACCCCCACGCCCTTCAGGGTTGCCTCGAATGCGTCGGGAATCGACTTGAACTCTTCCTGGGCGAGCCCAGCAACATATCTGGTCACGAAAGCACGGGGAATGAGCGGGAACAAGGCAGGTCCCGCTGAGCCGAATCTGTGCACCCCCTTGCCTGCGATCCACTTCGGGTCCAGAAACTGGGAGTAGTCGCGGAGCCAATTTCCAAAGTAGATGTTTTCGATGTCCCCGGGTTGGTCGAAAGTTTTTCGCAACGCATCTTCGATCGACTGGTGGCCATAGGAGTGACCGACGACCCCTTTCCCGCGGCCGGCCTCGAAGTACTCGATGCGCGACAGGGAGACAGATTCATCGTCGTCGCCCTTCGGTAAGGCCTTGAGCGCTTGGTTTAGTTCCTTGAACTTGACTTTGACGTCGCGGCTTGCGCCTCGCCGCGTATAGATGCCAATGCTGGCTTCCTCTCTGCCGTCATAACGCAGGTTGAGCAAGGCATACGTGAATCGAACGCCTTCTTCACCTTCGGCGTCGGTCTTGGCAGCAGGTGTACCGGTCGCTTCTTTCTCCAGGTCCTGTCGAAGGACGTTGTCGATATGGTGGCCGAATTCGTGAATCAAGACCCTCAGGAGCAACCACGCTGATTCATTGTCGCCATCGGCAGCTGCGTTGACGAGTGCAGGATCAAGATAGACCGTGCGCGTTTCGTTGTCGTAGGAACCAGACGCTCCGCCCGCGAGCTCAATCGCGGGTCTTGTGAGCGAACCAGCCTTCGCCAAACGATAGAGCCTTCTATGCGCAGCCAAGCTTACATCGCCGCCAAAGTGCTGAATGCTCCACGCAACGAACGCATCCTCGCAAAAGAGCTGCGCTACACCTCGAAACTGAACGAGAGGCAAGTCGCTGGCGAAAGTTTCCCTTTCGTGCTGCTCCTTCAACTCCTTGAGCCTGGCCGGAGTGATCGCGCTCTCTCGCGACCCGAAACCTTTCGCCCTCGACGCCGGCGCGCGCAGCAACACAAACGCCCCTTGCGAAGAACCCGCTGGAGCCCGCAGGTCGACGATGCTCTTTGTCAGAAGGGAAAGGACGGGGTCTGGTAGGCAATTCCGACGTGCCCTGACGGCGCTCGAGACGATGGTTCGTGCTTCGGAAGCCGGGACGACGTCGTAATCTGCATCACGACGAAGGCGCACCGCAGATTCACGGCTTACGAGACGGTGGGCGCGCATGCCGATCGTGAACTCCCGGCCGAGAACCGCTATGAACGCGTCGTACGCACCCCAGATGCGGTCGGAGGGAGTGGCCGCAGGTACATGCCCCTCACGCACGAGGACCAACCTGCCCCAGCGAAGTGCTTCCATGAACACGGATACCATGGCTCCCGGAGCGGAGACGACCTGGACCGAAAACGCCCCGAGGGCGTCCAGGAGATCCCAGGCTGCACCGGTATGGCACCTAACCTCGTCCTCGATGGCTTGCTCGAGCGCGTGGTGCCCAGCATCGAGGTAAAGAGCGCTCTCTTCGCCCGGGTAAGTGGGACGACGTAGTTCAAATGAGCCCGCAAGCAGAGAAACCTTGAACGACATGAAGGTTTCTTTGTACGCCGCGTCGCGTGGCGACACAAGTGGAGGGGCCGGCCTGCGACCGGCAGGGTGAACGCGCATGAACACGCGGCGGCGTATCCCCGTCGCGGTCCGGCCCGCCAAGGGCGCCGCTGGGTCGCGAAGGCGTTTTGGGGCTCCAAGCGCTTCCTTGTGAATCTGTCCGTTTCGGGCGACGCTGAGCCCGAGGGAATTCGTGGTGTGGACGTGTCGATGAGTGGCGAGCCGATCATCCGGGAGCGCTTGCAGAGGTTCGTGGACCTCATGCAACGCGTGGTCCCCTTGCGTTTCCACGTCACCGATGCGCAGGGGGGCACGCTGGCTGGTGCCCCGGAGGGGGGCGCGCCGGTGGCCGAGGCCCCCGTGGTCGTGGGGCTCGTCGTGGCGGGGCGGGTGTTTGCCTTCGCCGCCGGGACCGTGGAGGCGGGGCGCTTTCGGGGTGTCGCAGAAGCCGTGGCCGAATATACCGTGGGGCTCATGGCCTGGTCTGCTGAAGCCGGCGCGGCGGGCCTCGCCGTGGCCCGCCTCGAGGAGCGCCTCCGCTTGGCGTTGCAAGCCACCACCGACGCCATCTGGGACTGGGACCTGTCGACCAACCAGACCTACTACAGCCCAAGGTGGTACGAGATGCTCGGGTACGAACCGGGGGCCTTCCCGCCCACCTTTGCGTCGTGGGCGGCGATGACCGATCCCGAAGACGTCGAGCGCACCGTCACCGTGGTCAACGCCGCCGTGGCACGGGGCGAAGGGTACGAGTCCGAGTTTCGGATGCGCCACGCTGATGGCTCGTGGCGGGTGATCCTCGGCCGCGGTCGCGTGAGCGCGCGCGACGCCGCGGGCAAGCCCATCCGCATGTCAGGAACGAACTCCGACATCACGGCGGTGCGCGAGGCCGAACAGGAACGCCAGCGGCTCGAGGCCGCTCTCTTGCAGCGGGAGAAGTTGAGCGCCATCGGGCAGCTGGCTGGCGGTGTCGCGCACGACTTCAACAACCAGCTCACCACGGTGCTCGGCTGCGCGGAGCTGCTGATGGCCGAAGAGCAAGACCCCCAAAAACGGGAGTTGGTCGCCGACATCTTGGCGGCTGCCATGCGCTCGGCCGATCTGACGCGCAAGCTGCTGTCGTTTTCTCGGCAGGGGAAGATCCAGCGGAGCGATGTCGACGTTCACGCGCTGGTCGCCGAGGTGGTGGGCGTGCTCAGGCGCAGCATCGATCGCCGCATCCGGATCGAGACGCGCCTCGAGGCGCCCTGCCCCGTGGTCAAGGGCGACGCGGCCGATTTGCAGAACGCCCTGCTCAACTTGGCGCTCAACGCCCGAGACGCCATGCCCATGGGAGGTGTGTTGACCTTCCAAACCGAAAACGCCGTGGTGAACCACGCGCCTTCGGCCGAGGATCTCGTGCCTGGGCGCTATCTGGTGCTATCCGTGATCGACACCGGACAGGGCATATCGCCCGAGGTCAGGTCTCGTCTCTTCGAGCCCTTTTTCACCACCAAACACGCTGGCCAGGGAACCGGTATGGGTTTGCCTTCGGTCTACGGCACGGTGCGGGCGCATCAAGGCGCGATCCGGGTGACGAGTGAGGTGGGGCGGGGCAGCGCGTTTTCGCTGCATCTGCCGGCGGTCGAACGGGGAACGCCCGTCGCCCGGCGCCCCAGCGAGATTCCGGGCGTGCCCCCCTGTCGTGTGTTGGTGGTGGACGACGAGCCTTTAGTGCGCGAGCAATTGGCCCGCTCGCTGCGCAGCATGGGCCACGAGGTGGACCTGTTCGCACGCGGGGCCGACGGGATTGCGCGGCTGCGGGAAGCTCCGCAGGCCTATGAGGTGGCCATCGTCGACGTCAGCATGCCCGAGATGAGCGGGCGCGAGACGCTTGCGTCCATGCGGCAGGTGGCCCCGGGCGTGCGCTTCATCGTCGCCTCGGGTTTTGCGCAGCAGGGAGAAGTGCAGACGGCTCTCGACGAGGGGGCGGCCGCCTTTTTGGCCAAGCCGTTCTTTCGTGCGGCTCTCGCGCAGGCTTTGGCGCAGGCCCTCGCGAACCCCCGCGGGGGCTGACGGTCCCGGTCGGTCGCGCCCCAAGCGGTGCGCGGCCGTGGCTCTTTGCCCTCCGACCGCATATCTTCGCCCGGCGCATGTCCGAACGAGAGATTGACGCCCTGCGAGAGGAGAACGCCCGGCTGCGGGCCGAGCTCGATGCCGTGGTGGACGCCGAGGCCCGGGCGGCCGGGCAGCGGCGCAAGGCGCTCTTCGGGGGCCTGCGGATGTTGTTGATGCCGGCGCTCGATCGCAAGCGCGTGGTCCGCAACTTCGTGTACCTGTTCAAGGTGGGCACCCGGTATGCGGGACCCCGGCAGACCTGGCCGCGCAACGAAGAGGTGGCGGAGGCGGCCGAGGCCTTCGCGGTGTCGCTGCTGCGGTTCGCAATTCGACGCCGGCTGTTTCTCTTTTTGTTCTCGTTGATTGCGGTTTTGGTGCCTGCCGTTCAGGTCTACATCGCGCTTCAGCAAAACCGCCTGGTCAACATGCAGAACGAGCTCATCACGATCGAAGCGGACGATATCGTCTCGCGGGGCGTGAGCTCGGAGAGCCTGCTCACCAACGAGCTCAACGGCGCCTTGCTTTCGGGGCGCGACGTCGAGGCGCTCAACCGCATGTTGAACCGGATCTTTTCGGCGCAGATGGGCGAGATGATGGGTGGCCTCGACTTCGAGGCGTCGCGGCGCCTCTACCTGCAAGGCACGGCCGGGCGCGCGCACCTGCTCCTGGCTTTGGGAGAGGCGTTGCGGCGCCCGCAGAGCGAGCAGGCCCTCACGCCCGCCGCTCTGTGGCGCCTGGTGAGCGATCCGCATCAGGGTGCGCTGTCTGCCGCCGTCGACGAGGCGGCGCGGGGCCGCTTGTTTTCGACCTTACGCACGCCCCGGGCTGCGTTCGACAGCCCGAAGCTCGAGGCCGAATGCCAGCGGTATCTCTTGGGCTTGTCGAACGTTCTGCGGCGGGCCTGGGCGTTGGCCGTGGCGGCGGACGAACGTGAGGCCTTCTTCCGATTGCTCCGCCCGCTGATGGCGCGCGTGTCTCAAGTCGAGCCCGATGGTGACAGACCGCTCGTGCCCACGCTGGTGCAAACCTTCGGGGATTTTCTCATCGACCTGGCGGTAGAGCCCACCTTCGGTCAAGCCGATCCGGCGTTGCCCGCGGACGTCGATGGGGCGCTCAAAGCGGGGTTCACCAAGTTACAACGCGGGGTCGGGGGCGCGCCGCCGAAGGTCAACTGGGTGCGCCTGCGCGCCTTGCTGGGTGTGCCCCGATGAGGTCCTGTCTGCGGACAGGCACGGCGCGGGGGCGTGTCCTCATCGGGCTTATCGCCCTGACCCCGCTTTGCGCGTGCGGCGGGCCTGCGGCGGTGCGGGCTCCGGTGGCGTTGGCCGGGGCACCAGAGCCTGCCCTGCCCGCGGGGGCCTTCGTGGCCTCGGCGCGGGGGCTCTCGGCCGAGGCCGCGCGGACGGCTGCGCAGGACGCGGTGGCGCGGCACTTTTTGGGGCACGCTCTTTCGGGCGGGCTGCCCGCTCCCGGTGACCCGCCCCTCGAGGAGGCGCTGCTCGCGCAGCACACGCACCGGGCTTCCGAGCAGGCGGACGGCCGCGAGGTCAGCGTTTCGTTGTGGGTGGACGTGGAGGGCTTGCGGCAAGCCGCCCTCACGCACGTGGCGGCGCTTGGTGAGCCGGTGTGGCCCGCCGGGCCCCTGCGCACCCGCGAAGCGATCGAGGCGGCCGCCAGGGCCTTGCGGCACGCAGAGCAAAGGGCGTCGCTGTGCACGCTGGCGCAGCAGGCGGGCGCAGCCCCGTGTCCCGGCGACGAGACCACGACCACCCTGGCGGCTCTCGTGGCCGAGGCCGCGGCGGCCGTGACGTTGACGGTGCAGCCCTTGCCCGGGGTGCCCCACCGTCCCGGACACCTTCCGCTTTCGCCCCTCGTGATCGGGGCCCACACGCACGGCGATGCGGGCCCGGTGCCGTGGGCCGAACTGCCTCTGCGTGTGCACGCGCCTGCCGGGTTGCTGGCCGCCACGGAGGTCCAGACGGACGCGCAAGGGCGGGTCTCGATCGCCTGGTTACGCCCGCTCGCCGCAGAGGAACGTGTCGCCGTCGAGGTCGACGCCGTGGCGCTCATGGGGGCGCCCCTCGCGGCGACCTGGCCGCGCGTGCCCGTCGAGGTGCCGATGCGTGCGCTCACCTTCAACAGCTTGCGGGTGCGGCTCGAGGTCACCAGCACGTCGCGCCCGGGGGACGTGCTGGTGAGTCTCGGACGGGGCACCTTGATGCACGCGCTCTCCTCGGCATTGCCAGGCGCCGAGATCAGCGGGGCAAGCGCGGCGCCCCCGGCCGCGCAGAGCCCCCACGACGTGCTCGTCAGCGCCGATGTGCACTGGGCCTTCGCGTCCGCGCTCGGCGGCCGCAGCGTATGGTACGAGGCCAGGGCGTCACTCGAAGGCACGGATGCCTGGGGCGGTGAACACTTCGTGAAAAGCGACGTGACCGTCCAGGAGGCGGGCCTCGGCGAGCAGCACGCGGCCAAGCAGGCTGTGATCAAGCTGGCTCGCGCGCTCGGCCAAAAGGTCGCCGAAGCTTTGAAGCAGACGTACCCCACCAGCGGCGCCGCGGCGGGCGTCGTGCCAGAGGCCTCGGCTCAGAAGTAAAACCGCGCGCCCAGGAGCCCTTCGAAGTCGAGGCCCACGCCGGGTACCACATAAAGCGTGGGCGCGATCTCGGCGAACACTTCCAGGAAGGAAGGCCGTGAAAACATGAGGTCGAGCCCCACGGGCATGCGGCCTGCGAGCGCGACCGAGTCGTTGCTGTTGTTGTCGAAGCGGTCCTGATCGATGATCCAGATGCGGCCGCCCGCACCGATGTGCCAGTCGAGCGTGACCTTGCTGTAGACGAGGTTCTCTTGCCAGAGGTAGTCGACGTTGATGCCCACGTCGCTGAAGCCGTCGCGGCAGCGGACATACCCATCGCCGTTCCAGCAGCGGCCCCATCCGTAGCGGCTGACGCCGATGCCGAAATCGAGCGCTTGGCCGGGGCCCAGGAAGACCTTGCCCACGAGGCTGTTGGGAGAGCCAAGACCGAAACCCAGGCCGAACGTACGTGCGTTGCCCACTTCGGTGGCGTGGGCCGGTGCCGTTACCCCGAGGGCCGTCACGAACGCGGCGGTGCAGAGGAGTCGAGTGATGTTCACGGCGACCAATAACGACGAAGAAACGCAAAAGGTGCAAGTAAAAGGTTGGCAAAGCAAACGTAATGCCAGCAGTCCCTGGCCCAAGGCCCATGGGGAGCAGGGCGTCGGAAAATCACACGTGCACGAAGCACGTCTCGTGAGAAAATGGGGGCATCCGTGCGGCACGTCGGCGAGGGGTCGACCGAAAGAGCCACACGGCGGGAAAAAACGATGAGCGACTCCGATGCCTGGATCGGCAGCGTCTTGCAAGGGCGCTACCGTGTAATCGAACGTTTGGCGGAAGGGGCCATGGGGGTCGTGTACCGCGGCGAACGCCTGCAGCTGCAAAAGCCTGTGGCGATCAAATTCCTTCATCCTGGTGTGGCCCAACAAGAGTCTTTACGAAGACGCTTCGAGGTCGAAGCGCGGGCCATGGGCCGGCTGGCACACCCCAACTGCGTGTCCGTTTTGGATTTTGGCGTCGAGGACGTGCCCTACCTCGTGATGGAATACGCGCACGGGCGGAGTCTCCGGGCGCTCCTGCAGGACGGCCCCATGCCGAAGGCGCGGGCGCTGCACCTTGGTCGGCAGTTGCTGACGGCGCTCGTCCACGCGCACGCCCACGGCATCGTCCATCGCGACGTCAAACCCGAAAACGTCATGGTTCAACAAAGCGCCGGCCTCGAAGACCACCTGCGCGTGCTGGACTTCGGCTTGGCGAAGATGCTGGGCGATACGGGGCAACTCACCGCGGGGCTGACGGTGGGCACGCCCAACTACATGGCGCCCGAGCAAACGCAGGAGGGCGCCGTGGATGCCCGCGTGGATCTCTATGCGGCCGGGATCGTGCTCTTCGAGATGCTCACGGGGCGGCAGCCCTTCGCGGCGGATTCGGTGGGAGAGATTCTGCGGCGCCAGCTGCACATGCCGGCCCCGCTCTTGCGCCAGGTGCATCCCGCGGCGGGGATCTCCCCTGCGCTCGAAGCGGTGGTGTACAAGGCCATGGCCAAGCGACCCGACGAGCGGTTCGAAGGCGCGCAGCAGATGCTCGACGCCCTCGAGCGTGTGCCCGAGCTCGCGGCCGATGCGGCGTCTCCGCTCGTGGACGCAAGCCGTGTGGCGGCGCGCACGCCCCCACCGCCTTTGCCGCTGCAAGCGCGTTTGCCTCCCCCACCGGGCGGTAAAGCGGTCGTGGCGCCCCCCGTGATCGCACCCGGGTCCGGTCCCCTGCCTTCCGCGCAGGCGGCGCGTGCCGACGCGCCCAGCGAGCCCTCTGCGCAGCCCACGATCGTGCTGAGCGACGCCGACAACCTGGCAGCGGCAGACGGGACCGTGGGGGCTCACCGGGGCGCCTTCGGGGGCGCTGTGGGGGCCGCCTGGCAGCGCGCTCGGCTCGTGCCCGTCAAGGTCCGCTACGGCCTTCTGGCTCTGCTGGTGGCGGGCCTGGTGCTGTTCGTCTGGCCACGGGAACGCGGCGAGCCCACACCGGCAGAGGCTCCCTCCGCTGCGGCGTCGGCCTCTCGGGCGCGTGCGGAGGGCGAGCGCACGCCGGTCCCCGCCGCGGTCAAGGCCGCGCGGCCGTCACCGTCCGCGCAAAGCCCTGCCCCGGAGCCGCCGTCCCCCGCCGGTACCCCCCGCCCGGCGCGCGCCCCCGACCGCTGGGGAAAAGTGCCCGCCCGCGGCGCCAAGCCGGCGCGGGAGGGTGGCTCCCTGCGCCGTGCTTCCGATCGCGAGCGTTGGGGCTCGCGCTGGTGAGGGCCGTTGGCCGGCCCTCGGGCGCGGCCTAGGCCTTCCGCCCGCGCGTCAGCTGAGAGACGTCCCGGGCGGCGCCCCGCGAGGCGCTGGTGGTCATCAACGCATAGGCCTCGAGGGTGGGGGACACCCCGCGGTCGCGGTTCGGACGCCAGGCGTCTTTGCCCAGGGCTTCTCTTTCCGTTCGGCGTGCCTTCAAGGTGGCGTCATCGACCACGAGCTCCATGTGCCGTGCGGGGATATCGATGCGGATGAGGTCACCCTCGTGCACGAGCCCGATCGCGCCGCCTTCGGCCGCCTCGGGAGAGATGTGCCCGATGGACAAGCCCGACGTGCCCCCCGAAAAGCGGCCGTCGGTGATGAGCGCACAGGCCTTGCCGAGGCCCTTACCCTTGAGGAAAGACGTGGGGTACAGCATCTCCTGCATGCCGGGCCCGCCGCGGGGTCCCTCGTAGACGATGACCACCACGTCACCGGCCTTGATCTGGTTGTCCATGATGGCGTCGCACGCGGCGTCTTGTGAGTGGAACACGCGCGCGGGCCCCTCGAACTTCCAGATGGACTCGTCCACGCCGGCGGTCTTCACGATGCAGCCCTCCTCGGCGATGTTGCCGAAGAGCACCGCCAGACCGCCCTCCTGGCTGTAGGCGTGGGCGCCGTCGCGAATGCAGCCCTTCTGCGCGTCCATGTCGGCCTCGCCAAAGTACTTGTCCTGAGAGAACGCCACCTGCGTGGGCACACCGCCGGGGGCGGCGAGGGCACGTTGCCGTGCGGCCTCGGTGACGGTGGGGCGGCGCAGATCGTTTTCGTCGATGGCCTGTCCCATGCTGGAGCTGTGCACCGTGAGCACGTCACGGTGGATGAGCCCCAAGCGATCCAGCTCGCCCAGGATCGTGAAGATCCCTCCGGCCCGGTGCACGTCTTCCACGTGGTAATGAGACGAGGGCGCCACCTTGCACAGGTTCGGCACCTTGCGGGACAGGCGATCCATGTCGGCCATCGTGAAGTCCACACGCGCCTCGCGCGCGATGGCGAGGATGTGCAGCACGGTGTTCGTAGAGCCGCCCATGGCGATGTCGAGGGCCATGGCGTTCTCGAACGCCGCGAAGTTGGCGATGCTGCGCGGGAGCACGCTGCGGTCGTCCTGCAGATAGCGGCGCTTCGCCAGCTCCACGATGCGCTGGCCGGCCGCCTCGAAGAGCTCCCAGCGACGTGCGTGCGTGGCGAGCAGCGTGCCGTTGCCGGGCAGGGCCAGCCCCAAGGCCTCGTTCAGGCAGTTCATGCTGTTGGCGGTGAACATGCCCGAACACGAGCCGCAGGTGGGGCACGCAGAGCGCTCGAGCTCGGCCAGGTCCGCGTCGCTGACGCTGTCGTCGCTGGCGGCGATCATCGAGTCGATGAGGTCGAGTTTGCGTACGAGGGGCTTGCCGTCGCGGCTGTGCGTTCCCACGATCTTGCCCGCCTCCATGGGCCCACCCGAGACGAAAATTGTAGGGATGTCGAGGCGCATGGCCGCGATCAACATGCCGGGCGTGATCTTGTCGCAGTTCGAGATACACACCAGCGCGTCCGCGCAGTGGGCGTTCACCATGTACTCGACGCTGTCGGCGATGAGATCCCGGCTGGGCAGGCTGTAGAGCATGCCGCCGTGGCCCATGGCGATGCCGTCGTCCACGGCGATCGTGTTGAACTCGACGCCCCAGCCCCCCGCGGCGTCGATGACCTTCTTGACCCGCTGACCCACGTCGTGCAGGTGTACGTGGCCTGGCACGAACTGCGTAAAGCTGTTGGCGATGGCAATGATGGGCTTGTCGAAGTCAGCGTCCTTCATGCCGGTGGCCCGCCACAAAGAGCGGGCTCCTGCCATGTTGCGACCGTGGGTGGTGGTGCGGCTACGGTATCCAGGCATGGGGCTAACGTATAGGCGGCCTCGGCGCGTCCGTCCACCGGATTGCAGCCGCCGCGGGAGGGTGTGCGCGGCCTTGCGCCTGCCCGCCCGGACGCCCAACTTCAGGCCGCTTCGGTCGAGGGGCCCGGGGGCGGGGCGAGAATGAAGGGATCGCTGTAGATGTCTCGCAGGCGGGCCCCCGCCAAGAAGGCGCGCTTGCGCAGCGCCGTCACGAGGGTGGGATCTCCGCAGAGAAACACGCGCTGGTCCTTCGCCGCCCCTGCGCTCATCGCCAGCTCGTCGAGAGCGCCCACGGTCACACCCGCCTCGCCTGCGCCCTCACGCACGCAGGCGGTGTAGGAGACCTGAGGGTGCGTGCTGGCCAAGGCCCGCAGTTCGTCCTGTAGGTAGAGCCCGCGGGGCGTGCGCGCACCGTGAAAAAGCCGGATAGGTCCGCTGTGGCCTGCCCGGAGCGCGTCGCGCAGGATGCCGTAGAGCGGAGCGAGTCCCGTGCCCGTGCCCACCAGCAGGAGGGGCTGCGTGGGGCGACCTTCTACGTAAAAGCAAGACCCCGCCGGGCCTCGGAGGTTCACCAGGGCGCCCAGGGCACCGGGCGAGGCGAGCCACGTGCTCATCCGTCCCTGGGAAACCACGCGCACGTGCAAGGTCAGCGTGGGACCGTCCCCGGGCAGGTTGGCCAGGGAGTAACTGCGGGTGAGCCCATCCGCACGCACCACGTTGACGAACTGTCCGGCGCGGTAGGCGAACGTTTTCGTGGGGGCCAGCTCCACACGCAGCACGCTTTCGGCCAGCCACGCGACGTGGGTGATGTGGGCGGGCGTCAGCCCCTCGGCCTGGTCGGGCAGGCTCACCGCGAGATCGGTCTTCGGGCGCGCGCTGCAGGCCAAAAAGTACCCCTCCGCCTTCTGCGTGTCCTTCAGCCCCACCTGGGCTTCGCTGGGAACGAGCCCCTCCGTGGCGCGCACCAGACAAGACTGGCACGCGCCGGCGCGGCAGGAATGGGCCACGGTGAGCCCCGCACGCAGAAGACCCTCGAGCACGGTCTCCGTTGGGCCAAGCTCCACGGCCTTGCCCCCGCAGAGGAGCTTCGGCATGGCCTACGCCCGTCCCAACACGTGGTCGCGCACCGAGTTGGCGAGCGCAGCGACCTCGGCGATCTTGTCGTCGGCGACGCCCAGCTCCTTGAGGGTGCCGCCCAGATGCTCAATCACGATGTCGACGTGCTGATCGTTCAGGCCCTTTTCGAGCAGGTGCGCGTGTCCGGTGCGCATGTCCTTGCCCGTGTAGCTGTGAGGGCCTCCGAGCACCATGGTCAAAAAGGCCTTCTGTTTGCCGGCCTGGCGTTCCATGTCGACACCTTCGAAGAAGCGCGACACGCGTTCGTCCGAGAGCATCTTTCGGTAGAAGATGTCCACGGCGGCATCCAACGCCGCGGCCCCGCCCAGCTGATCGTAAAGTGTGGTCATGATTGCTCCTGTGAGAGAAAAGGTGTAAACAGAATGCAAGTTAAGTCGGCCCTTCGTCAACGCGAAACGTCTGCGTAGGGCACGCGGCTTCCAGGTCGCCATGCAGTTGACGCTCTTCAGTGACTACAGCCTCCGCGTGGCGCTCTATCTCGCCATGCATCCGGACGAGCGTGTGACCCTCGACGAGATCAGCGCGGCCTACGGGATCTCGCGCAACCATCTGGTGAAGGTGGTTCAACGGCTCGTGGAACTCGAGGTGGTGGCCTCCGTGCGCGGGCGGGGCGGGGGCCTGCGCCTGGCGAAGGCGCCGGCGGAGCTGAACGTGGGCGCGCTCGTGCGTGCCACCGAGCCCCACTTCAACATCGTGGAGTGCTTCGACCCGGAGACGAACACCTGCCCCATCGATCCCGTGTGTGGGCTCAAGGGCGTTCTGCGCAAAGCGGAAAAGGCGTTTTTGGCCCAGCTCGACGCCCACAGCCTGGCCGATTTCCTGCCGCGGGCCGAGCGCCTGATTCCCTTGTGGCGCCAGCATGCGGGGCGGGATCCACGGGGGTGAGCGGCCCGGGCCCGGGGGCGTTCGAAAGTTTGGCCCAAGGTCACGCCGCCGCGGCACCTAACCGAGGGAACGCACACGCATGCTCGGTTTTGTCCTGCCCCAGCCCTTTTGCCGCCTCGCGGGTCCGTCGACCCGCTGGCCGGGCATGAGGCCGTGGCAGGGCTCAAGACGAGCGCCCGGGGAGGCTCGCCCATGACGCGCGCGCCCTCCGTGCGCACCTCGGCCGACGCCCCTGCGGCGCCCACGGACGCCGACCTGGTTCTGGCGGCGCGCCAGGGTGAAGCCTGGGCCCCCGAGGCCCTCTTTCGCCGCCACGCGGACGCGCTCAACCGCTTCGTGTACCGCCTTCTCGGCGGAGACCAAGAGCTCGATGACGTGGTCCAGGACAGCTTCGTGGAAGCGCTCAAGAGCCTCGCCAAGCTGGCCGAACCCCAGGCCTTCCAAAGCTGGCTGTTTTCGATCGCCGTGGCCCGTGTGAGGCGCACGCTTCGTCATCGGCGCATGCTGAGCCGCCTGGGGCTGCGCAAGGTGGAACGGCTCGATGACCATCCGCTCGTGGCCTCCACGGCGCCGGCCGACACCCGGGCCGAGCTGAGGTCGGCTCTGGCGCTGATGGACAAGCTGCCCACGGACCTCAGGATCGTGTTTTCCCTGCGACGTGTGGAAGGTCTAGCCGTGGAAGACATCGCGCACTTGACGAAGCTGTCCCCCCGCACCGTCAAACGCAGAGCTGCCGAGGCCGAAGCCCTCTTTGCCCGCATCGCGGGCGAGCCCGAGGGCGCTGGGCGCAAAAAACAAGCGGGGCGCCGTCTGGGAGGCGTTGACGATGAAGGAGCCTGAAGACGTGACGGGAATGGGACGCGAGGCCTTGAGGGACTTTCAGCTGGACGATGTGCGGCGGGAGCGCCAGTGGAGGCAGATCCAGGCGCGCTTGGCGCCGGCCCAGGCGTCCCGTAGGACGACCCCGCGCTGGTGGTGGGCGGCGGGGGCCGGGGTGGCGTGTGCGGGCCTGGCGCTCGTTGTCGTCAGGCCCTTCATGGCGACAGACGCGCAGGACCGCTCCGCCCCTGCGTTGGCAAGCCACGAGACGCCGAAAGCGTCCGCGCCTGTGGGGGGCACGCCCGCGCGGCCGGCTGCGCCCGAAGGCGGCGGCTCTGTCGTGTTGTCCGATGGCTCCGTGGTCAAGACCCACGTACGGAGCCGCGTGCGCGTGGTCAAGGACGAGCCCGACGAGATCGCCTTGAGGGTCACGGAAGGCACCGCTGCCTTCGACGTGACGCACGCCCCGGAGCGCGGCGCCTTTTTGGTCGAGGCGGCCGACGTGGAGGTGCGCGTGGTGGGCACGCGCTTTTCGGTGGCCGTGGAACCCGGGCCAGGACAAAGCCGCACGGTGCGCGTCGTGGTGGACGAGGGGCGGGTGGCCATTCGGCGGCTCGGACAAGCGGGTCCTGCGACCACGTTCGTATCGGCGGGAGGCACCTGGAGCGGCGAGACCGAGCGCCAGGAGCTGGCGTCGAGGCGCTTCGCGGAAGCCGAGCGCCTGTTTGCGGCGGGGCACGTGGAGGCGGCCGCCCGCCGCTACGACGAGCTGCGACGGGAACACCGGGACGATCCCCGCGCGCCGCTCGCCAGCCTCGCGCTGGCGCGGCTTTACCAGGATCACTTCGCGCAGCCCCGCAAGGCGCTCGCGGCGCTCGACGATGCCCTGGCCCTGGATCCACCGCCGGCCCTCACCGAGCATGCGTCCGCGCGGCGCATCTGGGCGTTGCATGCGCTCGCCCTGACCGAGGCCTGTCGCGAAGCGCGCGAGGCCTTCACCGCGCGCTATCCGCAAAGCCCCCACGTCTCGAAGCTGCGCGGTCTTTGCAAATGACGCCCCCGGGGGGGCATGCCTCGTACAGTTTGCCTTTCGTCCTGGGCGTGCTCCTCGGCGTTTGTCCCGCGACGGCCCGGGCACAAGACGCGCAGGCGCCCCCCGGGGTGCAGAGCGCTTGCCGTCCAGGCACAAAAGGTGTGTCGCTCGAGGCCCGCGGCCCCCGGGCGGAATCGTTGCTGTCCGCGGTTGCCGAGCGGCTCGGGCCGCAGCTCCGGAGCGGGGGCCATCACTTGTGTCTCGCGCCCAGGCAAGGGCTTGCCGTGCGCACGCCCACCCGCATCGTTCTTCAGGATCTCGACCTGCCGGACCTCGTTGCCGTGAGGGTCATGGCGCTCACAACGACGGAGCAGCCAGTGAACCTGGCCTCGCTGCCTGCCGATGGCCGCGCCCACGTTGTGGCAGCGGTGGCGCTCGAACTTTGGCAGCTCCAGCGCCCCGAACTGTCCGGGCCTCCGCCCGCGCCCCCGAAAGCTTCGGCCCCCGCCACGCCCACAAAGGCTCCTGCACCGCCGGCGCCCACCAAGGCGCCTGCACTCACGGAGCCCGCAAGGACTCTGGCACGTCCTGCGCCCGCAGAGGGTGTTGCTCCCCCTGCGGCTCCTCGTGCCGCAGTGCCTTCTGGGGCGGCTCCTGCGCCTGTGCTGGCTCCTGCGCCGCCGGTGGTTGGGCCACCGCCGGTGGTTGCGTCGCCGCCGGTGTTTGCGCCGCTGCCGGTGGTTGGGCCGCCGCCGGTGGTTGCGCCGCCGCCGGTCGAGCCCCCGCGCCCGCCGGAGCGACGTGCGGCGCCCGAAGCGTCACCGCCCGAGGAGGGGCCCTCGCCCGAGGCGTCCGCGGGCGCGTCTTACATGACCGGTCGCGACGAAAAAGTCCCAGCGTGGCTGGCCACGGCCGGCGTGAGCGTTTCCCACTTGTCCTCGGGCTTGACGCTTTGGGGACCCCAGGCGCGCGTGGTGTGGACGCCTGGGAGATGGAGTGCCGAGGCGCGGATGGCTTTCGGTACGGATGAACGCGCCGTGAGCGTCCTGGGGCGGATCCGCACCCGGACGCTCGGGGCGGGCTTGGGTCTGCATCGGCGGCTTGCCGGCGAGGAGGTCCCGCTGTCACGGCGGCCCGGATTCGCACTCAGCGCGGGGGGCTTCGTGGAGGGGCTCGGGGTTCATTTCCAGCCGGAGGCCGCCCAGGGTGCCGAGGGGACATCGGCCTGGCTTGGGGCCTTCGTTGCGGGAGCAGGCCTCGACGGATCCTTCGGCCTGTCTCCACGCCTGTGCCTGGGGCTGCGGCTCGAAACCGCCTGGGTGCCCCTGGCGGCCCGGGCTCAGGATGACGAGAACAGTGATCTGGTGGCGTTCGCGGGCTTCGTGGCCGGCGCTCACCTCTATCTCGGGAGTCGCTTCTGATGAGACATGAACGAACCTTTGCCCCTTCCACCGCGCGGCGTAGGACGCGCACGAGCTGTTCCCTCGGGGGGCTCTTGCTGAGTGGACTGCTTGCAGTTGCTTCTTGTGAGAACACCGCCGAAGTGTTGCGTGCGAACGATGCCGGCGTTCAAGACAGCGGCGCGGACAGCGGTGGCGCTCCGGCCACTGGGGGCGCCCCGGGCAGCGGTGGCAGTGGCGGAGCCGGAATGAGCGCAGGCGGTGGCGCGGGTGGTGGCGCGGGTGGCGGTGGAGGCGCACGTGCCGTCCCGCTGTCTCAGGTGCCGGACGACGTGCTCCGCGCGGCGGACGCTGCTGTTCCGGGTTTCGTCCCTGACGAGGCAGAGATGGAAACCGATGAACAAGGCGTCACGGAATACACCTTGAAGGGCACTGCCAACGGCGTCCGCCGGGAAATCGAGATCGACGTGGGGCCTGACGGGACCATTTTGGAGGTAGACGTGTAGCTGGTCTAGCGCCTTGTCGGCCCTGAGCTTAGCGCCGTCGGGACTGCAACTTCGCGAGGAGCCGCAAGATTTCGAGGTAGAGCCACACGAGTGTGACCATGAGACCAAAGGCGGCGTACCACTCCATGTACTTCGGCGCGCCTCGCTCGGCGCCTTGCTCGATGAAGTCGAAGTCGAGCACCAGGTTGAGCGCAGCCACCACCACCACGCCCACGCTGAACAGGATCCCGAACGTTCCTGAGCCGTGAATGAAGCCAAGGCTGATACCAAAGAACCTCAGCACGAAGGTGGCCAGGTAGACGAGCGCGATGCTCCCGGTGGCGGCCACCACGCCCAGCTTGAAGTTTTCGGTGGCCTTGATGGCACCCGACTTGTACGCGAGCAGCAGCGCCAAGAGCGTTCCGAAGGTCAACGCAACAGCCTGGAACACGATGCCTGGGTAGCGAAGCTCGAAGAGCGCGGAGATGGCGCCCAGGGCCAAGCCTTCGGCCAGCGCGTACAGGGGGGCTGTGACCTTGGCCCACGACTTCTTAAACACGGTGACGAGCGCAAGCAGGAGCCCTCCCACCGCGCCCCCGATCAGGTACGGCGCCACGCTGCCGGGCTCGTCACCCGAGAAGACAGACCGCCACGGCACGAGCGCGGAGATCAAGGCCAACGCCAGCAGCACGGCCGTTTTGTTCACCGTGCCCTGGATCGTCATGGCCCCCTGGCCAGACCTCGTGCCTACGAAGCCCCCAAAGGTTTTGGTGCTCAGAGCGGGGTTTGCCGTCCTCATGGTCTTGCTGTCTCTCGTCTTTCTCGCACAGCTTGGGCTGATGGCTGAATCTGTACCAGGCTCGATCGTCAGAACCTGTACGACACGCCCAGGCGGGCCTGCCGGCCATACCTGGCGACGGTGGGGGAAGGCAGGTCCGGCCCCACGGGAAAGCCTGTTCGCGGCCCCACGACGTCGAGCACGTTGAAGACCCCTGCGAAATAGCGCAGGCCCAAGGGCCTGAAGTCCCCCGACACGGAGACGTTCCAGATGAGCGCGTCGTCGAGCCGTTCGCCGTCGCGGTCTCGCCGTCCGATGTCGTAGAGCACCTCGTTCGAGAGGCGTGCTTTGCCGGGAATCAGCGACCAGATCGAACGTAGCGAAGCAACGTCCGTGGGCGCGTTGATGAAGGGCTCCGATTCCCCATTGGCGTATGAGCGAACGGATTGAACCGTGTAGGCCGCAACGAGCGTCGTCCCGGTCGCTGGATCCCAACGCAGTTCTCCCGTGCCCCCGAAGCCTCGCACCTCGTTGCCCCGGTTCTGGTAGGCCAGCAAGCCGTCCTCAGGGTCCGCTGCCAGCACGATCAAGTCGTTCACCTGGTTGGCGAACACGCTGCCGAGCGCCGTCAGCGAATCGGTGGCGTGGTGAGCGTGCTCGATCTCCAAGCTGACGATCGTCTCGGGCTGCAAGTCACGAGCGGCCTTCTGCGATTCGTCCCCATCGTTGTAGAACCGTTCATACGTCGTGGGCGCGCGGAAGGCTCGCCCCGCAAGAACCTTGGTGTTGCCATTCGCGTAAGGGCGCAACATCAGCGCGACACGCGGGTTGACCGTCGAGCCGAAGCTGTTGGTGTAGTGGTCCGCCCGAACGCCGAAGTTCAACCGGACGGAGTCCGAAAACTTCATGTCATCGACGAAGTAACCGGAGACGACCAACTCGTCTTCAGCGTTCGCTTCCCGCTGCGCAGCGATCGAAGGCTCGCCCAGGTCGAGCGAGAACTGGTTTTGAGCCTCGGCCCCGATGGTGACGCTCTGGCCCCAGAACGAGGGCAGGGAAAGACGCAGTTCCCCCGTGGCCCAGCGCGCGCGCAGCGTCTCCTCGTAGGGTTCGGGGACGTTCTCATTGACCCCGGGCAGCTGGTAGACCCCCGTGAACCGTGACTCGTCGAAAGCCGCGCGTGCGGTCAAGACGAAGGAGGCGAGTGGGATGTCGCCACGGAGTTCGACGTAGCTTCGCCGATCGGAATAGGTCGTTCCCCGAAGTGGGAGCGTGTCGTACGCACCGGTCGGCACGTCTTTTTTCCGCCGGTTGAGTCCCGCGCGCACGCTGAGGCGCCCCAGGCGCGCCCAGAAATCGAGGTGGCCCACCTGCTCCTCATCGGCGCGCTCCGCCACCGTATCGGGGGTGGTGAGGCTGCCGTCGTTCCAGGAGTATCGTCTGTCTCCCAGCTGATTCAGGCCCGCGGCGCTCACCCGCACGAAGTCCCCCTTGGTGCCATACCCCAAAGTCAGGCGACCCGCCTGAAGCCCCAACGTCCCCGCCGTCGCGCCGAGCTCCGCGGAGGCGCCCTTGGGAGCTCCCCTCGTCACCACGTTCACGACGCCAAAGACCGCGCTGGTACCGTACAGCACCGAGCCGGGGCCCCGCACGACCTCGATCCTCTGGACGTTCGCGAGATCCACGTCGAAATCGTGACCCACCCAGTTTTGCCCCACGAGCACATCGTTGAGAGGGTGACCGTCGACCAAAACCAAGATCCGTTTGGTGTAGTCCCCCGGAGGGGAGAACCCCTGGAACCCAACCGACTGGTAGGCGCGGTCGTACGAGCCGAAAATGCCCCGTAGGCCCTGGAGCGCTTCGGCGAGCGTCAGCCAACCGAAGGCCGCAATCTCGTTGGACGTGATGACGGACACGGCGCCGGGGGCCTGCTCGGCACTCACCAAGCTCTTGGTTGCGGCCGACACTTCGGGGTCGGCGCGCCTCAATCTGGCGTTCAGGTACACACGCTCGTTTTGCTCGATGACCACCTCTGATTTGAACGTGGTCCGCCCCTCGCGCTCGACCTCCACCGTGTGAGGCCCCACGACGAGCCCTTCGATCACGGCCGGGGTGAATTCCATCTCTCGGCCGTCCACCTTCACGAGGGCCCCGTCCACGTTCGCCTGCACCACCAAGATGCCCGTTGGGGGCCGCTGAACACTGAGCGGGGCGTCCACAATCACCGTGGTCGCTGGCTTCACGTCGACCTCGAAGCGCGAGGTCGCAAAGCCCGGTGCGGATACGAAAAGCACCACCCTCCCGGTCTCCAGGCGAATCGTCCCGGGGCCCTTGCGAAGCAAAGGACCATCGACCAGGCCCCTGCGGACCTCGGCACCCTCCGGAATCTGGCGAACTTCGACATCACCAAAGATTCGTTTGAGCTTGACCTTGAGCCGCACCTCCCTGCCCGTCTGCAGGAGCGCGTCGACCTCTGCCGGGTGATAGCCAGGCAAGTCCAGGATGAGGTGCGCCTGCCCCGGCTCCAGGGCAAGTCGTGTGGGCGTTGCGCCCAGGCTGCCCAGGTCACGACGCCGGTAGTAGACGAGCGCGCCCGGCGGTTCGCTTTCGACGCTCACCAGGGCCAGGTTGGCGCTGAGAGCCTCGATGGCGGCACTGATGCGCTCGCGTTCCTCGGCACTGGCTTCGCTCGCCAGCAGTCCGGACCACGCGCGGAACGCTTCATCAAACTTGCTCAGCTTCTCGAGACAGCGCGCGATGTTGAACGCGACGTTGCGGTTTGGCACCAGACGGTTAGAGGCGTAGTACGCCGCCAACGCCGCCTCGAAGTCACCCTTGCGGTAGGCCGTGTTCCCTCGGTCGAAGTGAAACTGTGCTTCGTCAGCCAGGTCGGAAGGTGTGGTCGCAGCGGTTGCGTTCAGAGGGGAGACTGTTGACGCCGCGAACGAGAGGACAATGAAGACAGCGGTAACTTGAAGACTGTGCATGGAAGAATGGGTGTAGGGGGCCCTCAGCGCTCGGATCGGATGTCGTCGTACCTTGGGGAAGGTGCAGGCTGGCTCGGTGGCTGGGGCCGGGGCTTCGATCGGTAAGACGGCCGGGCTGTGAGTGGGGGAGGAGCCAACGGCTTCGGGGGGGGGCGCGGTCGCAGGGGCGGCAGCGGCGGCAGGCGCCGCAGGCGTCAGCTCGGCGCTCAAGGTCAGCCCCTCGTTCAACAGCGCCCGGACGGTTTCGCGTCGGTGCCCGGGCAGCACGAAGTGAAACTCCGAAGGCTCCTGGGACCTGCGCAGGGAGGCGCTGCCAGGCGTCCTCACGACGAGAACGTCACCCTGGTAGACAGCGGCCCCCGGTGGCGATGACTCGAAACGTACGTCCAAGCGGCCCTGCTCCCGGGCGACCGCGGCCTGCTCCTTTTCCTTCTGGTCGCGTAGAGCTGGCCAGAGCACGAAGGCCGCAGCGGCGGCGAGTCCCAAGCAGAGGACCGCCACGAAGGCGCGCCCCCATCGCTTTTTGGGCCCCACAGGGCCCTGCAGGGGCGACGTCGCCCCTCTGGCGTCGGCCGCCACCGAAAGGGTCGTCGAATGGGCGGGCCGCCTGGAATAAGGGGCGGGAGGCGCCACGAAGACGTGCCCGATGATTGTGCGCCCCCGGTCGGGCCAAAGGTTCAGCCGCACCGACTCGGCGATCAGCGCGTCCTGGAAGGCCGTCATCGAGGCGAAGCGCTCCTCGGGGATCTTGGCGAGCGACCGCAAAACGATGGCCTGAAGTTCGTCGGATAAATTCGGGTTCAGCTCCTGGGGCGGGCGAGGCTGGGCGTTGATCTGAAGGTTGATGAGTTCCCCCACCCCCGGCGAGAGAAACGGGGCCCTGCCCGTGAACAGTTCGTAGAGGATCACGCCGAGGGAATAGATGTCCGTTCGGAAATCGACCTCGCGCAAGCCCTGGCATTGCTCAGGAGACATGTACTTGGGGGTGCCCATGAGCGCACCGGTGCGCGTGTGGTGGCCGACGCGGAGCCAGTTTTTCTCGAGCTTGGCGATACCGAAATCCAAAATCTTGACCACGCGCGCCGAATCCCCCTGGGGGGAGTGCGTGAGATAGATGTTCTCGGGCTTGAGGTCCCGGTGGATGACCCCTGCGGAGTGCGCTGCGGCCAGGGCCGAGGCCAGCTGCACCCCGAAGTCCATCGCCTCGGCGAGCGTCACCCCCCCTCGCGCAACCCGCCTCGCCAGCGTCTCCCCTTCCAGGAGCTCCATGGCGATGTACGGCGTGCCATCCGGGAGGTTGCCGTAGTCGTAAATGTCCACGATGCCCGCATGGCGAACGACGTTCGATACCTTGGCCTCGTTGAAGAAGCGGCTCACGGCTTCGGGGTCGGACGCGAGCTCGGGCCGCAGAACCTTGATGGCCGCCTTTCGTGCCAGGCCCGGATGTTCCGCGACAAAGACGGTGCCCATGCCGCCCTCGGCGACGACGGCCGAGATCCTATAGTTGCCAACGGTACGGCCCAACATGAGCGTCGGCAGTTTTGCAGCGCCCGAGGCGCTACGCAATGAGCACTTTGCTCAGTCGAGGCCAGTTTCGTGGCTTACACGTTTTTTGGCAAAGGCTGCATGGCATCCCAAGTGAGCCATCCTCTGGACCCTGGCTCGGCGCAATAAGTCATTAAGGATTATCTTAGCGCAGCAAGCACATGTGTTTCCAGGAGTTTTCCTGTGAGCCCCGATGAGGTGCTGCGCGCCATCGCCAACAATGCGACGCGCCGTTGGCCTCGGTTCCGTGAGCGGCGCCTTCAACGGCAGGTAGGGAAGGCGCGCGCTTGACGGGGTTTCGGGAGCAGGGTAGGCCGTGCAACGCCCATGATTCACGGAGGCCTCCGCTCGGGTGCGTTGCCCCTCTTGGTGCTCTTGTCGGTGGCGCTTTCTTCGGGGGTGCAGGGGTGTAGCGCGGGTAACCGGTCTTCGCTCGATGCCTCGAGCCTTGCCACACGGTCGGTCGAGGCGGCGCGGCGGGGGCAGCGGCTCGCGCTCGACGAACGCGAGCGCTGGCTTCTCAAGCAGCTGTTCGGCGCCTCGCTCGACGTGGAACGCGTCACGCTCGTCCATGGTGCGATCATGAGCGAGGGGGCGCCACGTACGGTGGAAAACGAGATTCATCTTCCGAAAGACAAACCTGTCGAAGATCCGACGTTTCGCCGTTCGATGAAGCACGTGGTCTTGCTGGCGCATGAGGCCACGCATGTCTGGCAGTTCCAAACGCGCGGTCTCGTCTATGCAGCCGACGCGCTGGCCAACCAAGGGCACGCGTACGCAACGACCGGGGATCGCAGCCAGGCCTATCGGTACGCGCTCGATGAGACGACATCGTTTGCGGCCTTGAACGCGGAACAGCAGGGAAGGCTCGTTGAGGACTATGTACGGTTGGTGCTCTACGGAGCACCGCCGCGCGGACTCACCAACGCGGACGTACTGGGCCTCGAGACCTTTCGTGCCCGTGTCGAAGCCGAACTCAAGGCGCACGTCAACCCCGCGTTCGTCTCCCTCGAGGGTGCGGTGGCGCGTGCGATCATGTCGGGAGAGTCACCGCCACCCGCGACGGCACCGTGACACGCATGTCGTGCCCGCTCCTCCTGTTTTCCACCCAGGCGGCCGGGCGACTCACGATCGCGTACCCGTATGCGGCGCCCTTCTCGATCGCTACCAGATCGAGCGAAACCTTCCGTGTGTCGTGGGGATGCGGTCTGCCCCAAACGCTCCCAGTCATGTACAAGACCTTCAGGCAAACGAAGTCATCCTCGACCGAGACGTTCTTCGAGCGCGACCGCGAGGGCTGCTGCTCCGAGGAATGCGTCGACGCCACGGTCACATCTCGCGAAGACGTTCGAGCCCAGGAGGTCTCGCTGCGTCCGGCCGTGAGCCCCGACAAGATGGGTACCCTCGAGTGGGTGGTGGGGCCGGCGCACCAGCTCGTTCCCCTCGAGTGAGACAGAAGCCGGTTTCCCGGCCGCTGAGTCGCTAGGCCTGCGTGGCCAGACTGTCCTTGACCCGCCGCAGGCGAAGGGCTGCGTCCTCCGCGAGGGGCGCCACGCGCGGATCATCCACCACCTGGAACATCGCGTGCGGATCGGCGATCGACACCTCGACCCCGCCTTCAACCTGGCGAACGACCACGTTGCAAGGCAAAAGCAGCCCCATGGCCGGGTCGGCGTCCAGCGCGCGCTTGGCCAATCCGGGGTTGCAGGCCCCTAGAATGACGTAGGGGGAAAACTCGATGTCCAGCTTCTTCTTGAACGTCTGACTCACGTCAATCGTCGTCAGGACGCCGAACCCCTCTTGCGCCAACGCCTTCGTGACTTGTTCCACGGCTTGCGGCACCGCAACGCCGGTCAACCTGATATCGAACCCCAGCTTGCTCATCACACTGCCTCTTCGTCTTCACCGGACCCGGTCACGTGCACCAAACCATCCCGCACGCTTTGATTACCACGCAGAAGCCCCCGAAGCTCGCGGTTCCGCCGCCTCAATGTGGCCTTGCGGCCACCGATGACAGATTTGCTAGCGGGGGTGTGAGCAATCGACTTCAGTGTCTCGAAGTGAATAGGCGCATCGCCCAGCGTCGATGGCGGTACCGACAATGCAGACAAAAGTGCTTGAACAAGAGGCGCGTTCACACCCATCACTTGATCTTGTTCAGGAAGTCGTCCACCAGGTCCTTCTTGGCCGGCGCCTTGGCGGCCGCTCGAGCGGGGGAGCGAGCCGACTTTGCTGAGGCACGCGCAGCACGACGGGGGTGCCGCGCGGAGACCCGCGGCGATGGGCGTGGTTTGTTGCGGCTGAGGAGGCGTGCCGGTTTTTCTGCAGGCTCGCTGGGCGCTGACGTCTTCGACGAAGGAGGGGGGCTCGCGGGCGCCTTGGCGGGCCGGGGCGCCGTGGCGATCGGCGTCCCTGCAGGCGCTGGCGCAGGTGCCGTGGTTGGGGTTACGGCGACGGGCGGCAGGGGCTCGCGCTGACCCGAAACGAATGCGATCACGCCCGCCTGAACGAGCACGAGCCCCCCGAGACAGGCCACAGCCACTGTCACCCACGTGGGCCGCTTCTTCGGGCGGTCGAGCCTTGCCGGAGTCATCGCAACTTCAGGCAGAGCGGGGAGCGGAGGGGATACCTCTGCGGGCGGCGCAGGCTCGTGGGCGGACTGGGGAAGCTCGGTCGCCCCGGCGCTCGGAGCAACGGGCGCAGGGATGACGACGCTGGGCTCCCGTTCCAGCGCTGCAGCGGTATCGAGCGCGGCGCTGGCCTGGTTCATGTCGCCAAGGTGCGAGCGATGAATCGCGGACAGCGAGCGCCACAGTTGCGCCAGCGCTGCACGTTCCGAGGCGCTTGTTGGATCGCCCCTGCGTCGAATCATGCGTCGATAGGCGGCCTCGAGCCTCTGCCAGGCCTTTTGCTCGGTGAAGATCTTCACGATCCGGCTGAAGGTCTTGATGTCCGAAGGGTCGACATCCAGCGCCTCCTCGAAGAGATCGACGGCCTCGTGCGGGCGATCGAGCTCAACGTGGCAGATCTTGCCGGCGGCCACGAGGGCGCGCGATCGGACCTTGGCGTTGGCCGTGCTCGCGGCCAGCCTCTTGAGAATCAGCACGGCGTCCGCCCAGCGCCTCTCGGCGGTGTGAAGCTCGAGCACGAGGTGAAGGAGGTGCTGGTCCTCGGGACGGATCTCCGCAGCGCGAAGAAAAAAGCCGATAGCCCCCTGGCGATCCGCGAGTTTGTCTCGCAGCAGAACGCCCACCTCACACATCAACGTGAAGCGCTCGTCCGCCGAATCGACCAGCTCGAGGAGAGCGGTCTTCGCTGCAACTGCACCGCGGTGATCCCCCAGCTCCTGGCGAACGCGCGCCAGAGACTCCAGAGACGGCTTGTGACGGCCGTCCACGTCGACCGCCGCTTGCAGCGCTTCCGTGGCGGCCCTGCGCTCGCCAAGCTCCAAGCGTGCCCGCCCAAGCCGGTACGCCCGCTCCAGCCGCTCGGCAGGAGGGGCCGAAGCCACGCGCTGCTGGTAAACGATGTCGTAGAGCGCCGCCGCGCCCCCCCACTCTTTTTTCTCGAAGAGCGCGTCTGCCCAGGAGCTGAGATCTGGTTGTAGCCCTGCATCCAGCTGTGCGGCCCGCCGGTAATGTTGCGTCGCCTTGGTCACGTCACCGAGGTGCTGTGCGGCCTTCGCCAAAGTCAGGTGCAAGCGGGCCGCGTCAGCCTCGCTCCGCGCGGGCCGGCTCTCGCCGCGCTGTGGAGGCTTGAGCAGCCTCTCCGCGAACCGCACCACGGAGCCCCACTCCTCGAGCGTGAAGGCCACCTCTACCAGACCCTCGGCGGCCGGAACGTTGCCCCGATCCAAATCAAGGGCCTGCGCGTAGAGTTCGAAGGCCTTTGCGGTGTCCTCCAGAGGACCGCGGTGCAAGACCGCGGCTTCGATCAAAGCCGCGACCTTTTCGCTGCCGTCCGGGCAGGCCTCAGCCACCTGCGCGAGCACGTCGGTGGCCTCCTTGGTCTGCCCGCGGTCCAGATAGAGCTGTGCCAGCGCGCGGAGGGTCTCGAGGCGCTTCGGTTCGAGCTCGATGGCGCTCCACCAGTGTCGTTCGGCCGTGGTGGGCTCATGCAGGTGCGCAAGCGCGATGACCCCCATGCGGTGGAGCATGCCGGCTTGCTCGGCCCGATCCGTCACGCCTGGCAGGCGCTTGAGCATGGCCTCGTACGCCTCACCGAGTTCGCCTGCCAGCTCGGACAGGCGCGCGACGGCGGCGAGCGCGTCTGCGTGGTCAGGAACGATCGTGAGCGTCTCGCCGTAGGCCCGAGTGGCCTCCTCCAGATCGCCGAACCGTTCCCACGCTTCGCCCATGCGGTACGTCAGCTCGGCCTGCTCGTCGCGGGCGCTTGCAGCCGCGACCTGCCGGCGGTACAGCTGCGCCAAGTCTTGCCACTGCTGCTCTTGGCGATAGAGGCGCCCGAGCTCTCGCTGAACGTGAGCGTCTGACGGCTGCACGACCAAGATCTTCTCGAAAGCCTGGCAGGCGCGCAGCGGTTTGTGCATGCGCGTCTCCCACAGCTCGGCCATGTGCTGCTGGATGGCCACGAACTCGGCGTCCGACTCGACGAACTCTACCCGGCGCTCGAGGATCTCGAGGTACGCCAGCATGTCGCTGCCGTCCGCGTAGATCCGCTCGAGCGCGAGCACCGCTTCCCGAAGGCTGGGATCGTGGCGGAGTGCGTCCTCCCAGGCCTGGCGCGCCCGCTCGCGACTCCCGAGATACTGCTCCGAGATGGTGGCAAGTTCTGCAAGGAGGCGCGCGGCCTCGGCGGGGCGGTCGCTGGCGAGATCTGCATGGCGCGCGAGCAGCTGCGCCAGGTCCTTCCAGCGTTCGGCGCTTCTCGCAAGATGCTCCAAAGTCACAAGCGCGAGCTCACGTCGAGGTGACACCTCGAGGGCCCGGCGGCAGGCAGGTTCGAGATCGCCCGTCCGGTTCGTTGCGCCCGCCAGCCGCACGAGCCAGTCGAACACCTCCTCGTTGGCGGGATCGTCGGCGTGCGCGGCCTCCAGCGTCACGAAGGCGCTGTCCAGATCTCCGAGCTTCGTCTCGTACGTCGACGCGATCTGCTGGAGCACGCGGCTGCGGTCCAAGCCTTCGAACCGCTCGGCACGCGCCAGCAGCAGATCGACGAGGTCCTGCCAGCGGCTCTGGTCCGTGAACCGTAGCTCGAGAACGCTCGAGGTTTCGGGCGCCGATTCGCCTCCGGGGAGGGCGCCAACCGATCCTGGGTCAACGACCGTTGCCGGCGGCGTGGCCATTTCGGTCTCGAACGACGAGCTTGAGTCCAAGGGCTCTTGCGGTTCTCGCATGGTGTCTCCTTGGCCGATCCGGCAAAGGGCCTCGTTCGCCAAAGGGGAACCCCATGAGAATAGCCTCACGATCGCAGAATGAAAACCCGTCTCTTTCCCAACGCGTTCGGGCAGGGAGCGCGCACCGATCGCGCCGTGACTGAGGGCATCGACCCGAAAATAATTTGAAGAATTATTGTTACATCAGGCACGCGTCGGGATGCCCCCGGGGCCTTCGCCCCCGGAAACCTTCAAGGAAGCGAGACCGAAGCCAACATGCTGTCGATGGCCTTCCGGTGCTGTTCGACGGTGGCCTGCCTGCCGCCCACCTCGCAGAGGTAGATCCAGTCCTTCGTGAGCACGAGGCCCAGCTCGTAGAGGTAGGGGGCGCCCGCCTGGTCGCGTCCGAAGCGCAAGAGCGGGCCGAGGCCCGATCCGCCGAGGCGTACCTGTTTTTTCTCAATGAGAGCGTAGCCGCCGTGCTGGCGGAAGTGGGTCTGCAGCGCCTCGGTCCAGAACGCTTCGCTGGCGTCCCCGGGCTCACGCGGCTCTCGTCGCACGGCCACCACCACGCCGTCGGCGGAGGTGGCACGATAGAGGTAGTCGCCGCCTGCGAGCTTGGTCACATCGGCGAAGGTGGGCGCCGTCTTGATCCGCAGCTTGGGCGCGCAGCCCACGGCCAAGAGAGCCAGAACGAGAGCTCCCACCCCAGCACCCCTGGAAGCGGCGCGGAGCACGAGGATCTTGATCTCGACGTGCATCTTCATGGTTGAAGCTCCAGCAAACGCGATAGGCCCAGCCGCTCGAACCAGGGGAAGGGCAGGCGCACTCCCTGGCTCATGGGCTCGGGGGACGGCACCTGAAAGTGCACCGTGATGGTGGAGTAAGCGATGAGCTCTTGAAGGCGCTTGATCTGCCCCTTCATGCTCTCGATCTCGCCGGTCACGCGGGCCAGCTCTCGCTCCACAGCCAAGGCATCCTCCACGTTCTGAGCCCTGGCGATCAGCTCGGCGAGCCGCTCGCGTACGGCGAGGGCGTTCTTTAGCCTCACCTCCAGATCGAGGAGCTGGTCGGTGACATCCTGCACGTCCACGTTCTTGTTCAGCACGTCGCCCAGGGCCTCGATGTCCCCCAGGGCTTTGCGGAAGGCATCGGCGGGCACCCGGATGGTGATGGTCTCGTCGGTGCGGCTCACCAGATAACCGCCCAGGTCCCGGGCCAGTCGATCGACTTTCTCGAGCGATGCCCGCGCCTGGAACACGGCGAGGGACACATCGGCCCTGTAAACCAGGTAGCGGGCCGGCGCCTCGGCGGAGGGCGCGTCGGATGCCACAGCAGGACTCTGGGCGGTAGGGGCGGCGGGCGCCTGCGCCAACGCCGCTCGATCAGCGAAGACGCCCTGGCTCGCACGCGCCTCCTCGGATCCTGCGTACGCGGGTAGAGCCATGTCTTCGACGCTGGCGGTGCTCCCCGCCAAGCCAGAGCCGTCCTGCGACTTCAAGGCGCTGTGGGCAGTGCCACAAGCCGTCGCAAGGGTCAAAAGGAACGCCAAGGGAGCGAGGGCAGACATCGTCGTTGGCGCTCACGCTAATCCCGCCGGTCGGGCTTGTCCAGAGCAGCGGCGGAGCGCATGACCCTCGCGCTCTTTGCGATTCTTGGCCGGATCGCAGCGGCCGGCCCGTCTTATCGATATGGCGAACCCGAGACTCCAGGCTGCTCTCGTTCTCGTCGCGATGATTCTCTGCGGCTGTGGCCAGCCAGGCACCCACAACCTCTTACCCGACGCCGACGAGGCTTCCGGGTCCAACAGAGCCGATGCGGCCAACACCGTTGAAGCGCCATGTACCCTTTCGCTGCCTCCCCTCGTGCCTATGGACATGTCAGGTGAAGCTTGGCCGCTCTTCGGGGGATTCGTAGGCGTCGCCGCGGCCGTGGCTGATTCGCCGCCCCGTGGGGCGCTTGTGCTGTCCCGATGGGTGGGCGGAAGCCAGGAGGAAGCGATCGCCCTGGGAGACCTCGGAGCCGACGAAACGAAGGGCGACCTCCTCCAACCCATCGAAGTCTTGGACGGTCGGCGCGCCTTCATCGTGATCAACCTGCCGGATCGCAAAGGCAGTGTCATTCGACTCGTCGACCGAACGTCGGTCGTCTGGTCGAAAACGGTGACCGAACAGGGCAGCCTCACGATCGTTGGCTCCAAAGACGACGCGCTTTTCGTGGCGTATGGGGACAACCTGTGGCGGGTGAAGCCTGACCGCGCTGGTGCCCTCGAGGAGTTACGCGCGCCAGAAGAAAAGCTCAAGCAAGGGTCTGCCAACCCGCTTTTGGTACATGAAGGACGGGAGTACTTCAACTGTAGAGGGGCCCCCGCCCTATGCCGCCACGCTCTCGGGCAGCCGTACGAGATATCGGTCTACCCTCGTCAAGCCAAGGCCGCCTTCCTTGATGGAAAGACTGCCTACTTCGTCACGGATCAGGGCCTGGCGCGCATCACGGACGATCTCCAGAGGGTTGAGGAGGTATCGCTTCCCGCGAAACTCACTCCCGAGGTGACTTCGCTACGAGCAGCATCCGATGAGGAGTTCTTGTACCTCGACGCGGGGGGCTCGGTCCTGGCGATTCCTCGCGACGGCAGTGCGATCCAGATCGCCACACGCGCAGGGCAGATCAAGGCTGCAGGCGATCAGCTCTATGTCAGTTTGGGCGGTAAGATGTATGCGACCCGTCGACCTTCGCTGCGTGCATCCGAGCGCCAGCCCCAAGGGCTTTGCACGCCTCCCGCAACGATGTCGCCGCAGGTTCGGCAGGTCGGGGTCGATCCAGAAACTCATCGGATCCCTGTCGACGCCAAGGGGAATCTCCTCGTTCTGCCTGCAGACTTACCCGTGCACCCCATGGTCGTTCCCGAATTCTGGAATTCCTGGATGTTCGCTCGTTCAGGAGATCGGTGGGCCGCTGAGGGCTACGGAGGCCTCATTGGAGGTCGCTTCGACGAAGAGCCCGTGGTCATTGCGAGTCACTCTTCCGGGTCGCTCCGTCACATGGCCCTGACCGAATCCGCCGTTTACACGAGCAGCCATTTGGGAATATTCACGGCTCCTTTTGGAGGCGTGCTCCCCAATCATCCCGTGCCGCTCGTGACTGACCTCGGGCCGACGGGAATGATCGTGGTCGACGAGAATAGGCTCTACTTTGCCTCATCTTCGGGAATCGACGCCCTGTCGTTCGCTGGCGGCACCTGTCAATCCTTGGTGAAATCCGAGTCCGCCGGACCGCTTGCCCAAGATGAAGCGTATTTGTACTTCGGCCGTGGGGGAGCGCTGTACGAGATCGGCCGCGTTCCCAAGATTGGTGGCCGCGTTGAGATTTTGGGCGCCGCTTGGGGGCACCTCGACGGTGACCTCGCGGTCGTGGCGGGGCGGGTTTGCTGGACCGCCGACGGTGATGTCTTCTGCGTGGCGAAGACCGGAGGACACCTTGAACGAATCACCGTGACGGGCGACGTTTCTCACTTCCAATCGGAGGGAGACGCCCTGTTTTGGTCGCTCCCCTTGCTCGGGGTGGCGTCAGCTCAGTTTGTACCGTGAATGACCCTCACGCGTGCTTCGCATTCCCGCTCTGCCAAGGGGCCGGCTTGGCGAGCTGGCCCGTGGTGCCCGGAGGGCGTATTTTCTATCGAGTGACGCTCCTGTAGGCGCCTTCGAGTGCGACGAAGCTGGCACCGCCTTTGCTCCAGCCTTCCTCGTACGACCTGGTTTTGGACGACCCCGAAGACTTCGAGGAGGACTGTACGGCGCGTCCGGTGCCGGGCATCGGCGAGGTGTTCGGGCACAGCGAGACCTGCGGCCCTTGCTTCAGCCCCGACGGCGAATGGATGTTCCTCAACGTCCAGACACGCGGTCTTACTGTCGCCATCACCGGCCCTTGGCGCAAGGGGGCCTTGTAGAACGTCAAGAGCGGCTGAAACGCCGGCCCGAAGCTATCCGAGGGCCGCCGCGATCCGCTCGATTCTCTCCCGCACGAAGGCCAACGCCGGATCGTCGGCGCTGGCCTTGCGGTGCAATAGCTCCATCGGGGTCCGTCCCAGGTCGAAGGGCAGGTGCGCGGTGCGTAGGTGGGGGCGCGTCTTGCGGATCACCTGGGCTGTCAGCTCGGGCACGGTGGCCAGCAGGCGGCTGCCGTCGATGACGGGCCCCACGGCCGCAAAGCTCGGCACCGATACGCGGACGTTGCGCGTGCGTCCCAACGTGTCTTCGACGATGCCGCGCAGATCTCCGTTGTAGGACACGATGATGTGCGCGTGCGTGAAATAGGCCTTTTCCGAAAGCGTCCGAGGTAGACGCAGCTTCTGGCCGTCGAAGAGGCACGTAAAGCCGCCAACAAAGAGTGACGTGCGGGTGATGTCGGCGGGCAGCTCGTCGGCCACCGTCACCGCGAGATCGAGTCGGCCGTTCACGAGCGCCTCACCCACGGTGCGCCACTGCACGGGCAACACGATCACCTGCATCCCGGGCGCTTCGGCCCCGAGCGTCTTCAACAGCTGCGGCAACAACCACATTTCGCTGGCGTCGGACAAGCCCAATCGGATGACCCTATCGCTGCGCCGGGGATCGAACACCGGTGGTGATAGGGCCGCCTGGACCAGCGCCTGCAGATGCGGGCGGGCCACGTCCTTCAACCGGTCGCCCCGCGCTGTCAGGACCAGGTGGCGCCCCGACCGTGCGAATAGCTTCGCCCCCACGGCCGCGTTCAACCGGCGCAAGGCCGCGCTGACGGCGGGCTGGGTCAGATAAAGTCGGCTGGCCGCCGCGGTGACGCTGCCTGTGTCCGCGACCACCAGGAACACCCGCAGCAGATTCAGATCCAGGTCTCGTCCATAAATTTCGTTCATGTGACGTATTCATCCTATTCACTGGAATGAATCTTGGCCAGGCGCCATTGTCAGCGTGGACGTGGCAATAACAGGAGAGCGCAGATGAACGAAACCAAACGAGTGAATCTGGGGCGGAGCGGCCCCGCGGTGTTCCCGGTGGGCCTGGGATGCATGGGAATGTCGGGTATGTATGGTCCCACCGACGATGCGGAAAGTGTGGCGACCCTTCGGGCGGCGCTGGATGCGGGCATCGATCTCTTCGACACCGGCGACTTCTACGGAATGGGCCACAACGAGGCCCTGATCGCCGAGGTCATCGCGGGACGCCGGGCGGAGGTGAAGCTGTCGGTGAAGTTCGGGGCTTTACGGGGCCCGGACGGGGCTTGGTTGGGCGTCGACAACCGGCCCGCCGCCGTGAAGACGTTTGCCGCCTACAGCCTCAAGCGGTTGGGCGTCGAGGCCATCGACCTTTACCGGCCGGCTCGGTTGGATCCTCAGGTGCCCATCGAAGACACGATAGGCGCTGTCGCCGACCTGGTAAAGGCTGGCTACGTCAAGCACATCGGTTTGTCGGAAGTGGGCCCCGACACGATCAGGCGGGCGCAAGCGGTGGCGCCGATTGCGGATCTGCAGATCGAATACTCCCTGGTCAGCCGCGGTCCCGAAGCGCGCATCTTCCCGCTGTTGCACGAGCTCGGCATCGGCGCGACCTTGTACGGCGTGCTGTCGCGCGGCCTGCTCTCGGGCAGACGCCCTCAGGGGCCCGCAGATTTTCGGGCCTATCTGCCGCGATTTACCGGGGACGCGCAAGATGCCAACGCGCGCGCCGTTTCGGCCTTGGCGGGCTTCGCCGGAGAAAAGGACCTGACACCTGCGCAGCTATCGCTGGCCTACGTGCTGGCGAAACAACCCGGTTTCGTGCCGCTTCTGGGCGTCAAGACGCGCACGCAGCTCGCGGGCTTGCTCGAGGCACTGGAATCGCCGCTGTCGTTGGCCGATGTGAGCGCCCTCGAGGCCCTGGTCCCTCCGTCATCCATCGTGGGGACGCGCTATGCGCCCCAACACATGGCTCACCTCGATAGCGAACGCTGAATAGGAGCGGGGGCCTGCCTGTCCGATGCCCTGTCCCGTCGTCTTGTGATGCGCCTCTCCTCCGGGAGGCACGAACGGCAAAGGCCCCACACCGGGTGGGGCCTTCTTCCGCTCTCGAGCGGTCCTACTCTTCCGAGTCGTCGTCGCCTTCGCTTTCCTTCGTCTCGGGTTTGTCGTCCTCGTCGTCCTTGCCGTCGTCGTCCTCGTCCTTGTCGTCCTGGCCGTCGTCGTCCTTGTCGGTATCGTCGTCTCTCTCGACCTCCACCTCGAGGATCCGGCCGGTCCCATCAACCTCGATCTCGACCTCGTGTGCGACACCGCTGACAGTGCCTTCCAGTTCGTACTCGGTCACGCCATCATCCTCCACCTCAACCTCGACCTCTTCGGCCACGAAGCCAGGCAGAGCCGCGGCTGCTGCGGCAAGCACGGCGGGCGGGACATCCGCGAGGGGGATCTTCTTCCCGTCGTCGTCACGGTCATCGTCATCCTCGCGATCGTCCTTGTCTGCCCTCGAGACCTCCACCTCGACGATGTTGCCGGCGGTGTCCACCTCGACCTCGACCTCGTAGGCCACGCCCCCTGCGAGGCCTTCCAACTCGTACTCGAGTCCCCTGTCGTCTTCATCTTCCACTTCGGCTTCGTTGATGACGAGGCCGGGGACTGCCGCCTGTGCCGCAGCGACCACGGCGGGAGGGAGGTCAGCCACGGCCAGTGCCTGGCCGCCCGTGCCGAGTGTGGATTCGCTCCCACAGGCCGACACCGTGGCCAGGGCTACCGACAAACCCAACAAGCGCAAATACTGACTCGCGTTCCTCATCTGTCTGGTCCTTTCGTTGTTGCCGAGCGCAACAGAAACCCCGATGGCGTACGGGCCGTGCCCCGCGAGACGCGCACCCTCGGATCTGTTCACTCTCGAGCGGTCGAAAGGGAGGTGCCCCCACGCCGCGCACGCGGGCCAAAAAATCGACAAGGACCTGCGCACACCCGGCTTCGGCCCGCCGTCCTCATTCGCCCTGACCCAGGGAGTAGCCCTTCCGTCCGTCAAAACTGTAGAGATGTTCGGTCTTTATCACTTCGAACCCTTGCTCATCGAGAGCGCCCAGCAACGCAAGCACGTCCTGGAATCTGACGGGGGCATCCGGCGCCGGCAGGAACCGACAGCGCCAGTGGTCGGTGCAGAAGGTTTCGGGAAACCCGCCGGGATACACCTTCACGCCGCGGTTGGTGATCATCTTCAGCGTCCAGTGTGGCGGGACCGCGGCCTCGAGCGCCTGCCCGAGGTGATGGGCGTTGCGGTCGCCCTTTCCCCAGTCGATGAACACGTCGACGCCCTCGAGGACCTTCGTCGTGGGCGGGGTGGGGCTGGCGTGAACCAGGATGCCCCCCGGCCGGTACGCCACGGGCGTGAGGTGGTCGGGCTGCTCACCGAGGTGCGCGATGACGGCGTCCGTGAAGCGCCTCGTGCCCACCTGCATCCGGCTCAGGTTCGGACGGTAGATGTCCGCCGTGTGAATGCCACTTTCGAGGGCGCACAACCACGCGTTCTTGATGGTCTCGGCGACCTCGGCTTCTCCCAGGTGCACCAGCATTTGCGTGGCGGCCAGAAGCAGCCCCGAGGGGTTGGCCACGTCCTTGCCCGCGATGTCGGGCGCGGAGCCGTGCACCGCCTCGAACATGGAGACGTTCGGCCCGATGTTGGCTGAGCCGGCGAGCCCAATGGAGCCCGCCACTTGAGACGCGATGTCGGAAAGGATGTCGCCGTAGAGGTTCAAGGTGACGATGACGTCGAAGCGCTCGGGCTGGGCCGCCACCCGTGCCGCACCGATATCGATGATCTGATGTTCGCTTTGTACGTCGGGGTAGTCCTTCGCAACCTCTTCGAAGACGCGGTGAAAGAGCCCATCGGTGAGCTTCATGATGTTGTCCTTCGTCATACAGGTCACCTTGCGGCGGCCGTAGGCGCGGGCGTATTCGAAGGCGTAGCGCACGATGCGTTCGGTTCCCGGACGCGTGACGAGTTTGAGGACCTGTGTGACTTCGGGCGTTTGTTGATGCTCGATGCCTGCGTACAGGTCCTCCTCGTTCTCGCGAATGATGACCAGGTTCATTCCCGGGTGCGACGAGGCGACGTAGGGTGCGTAGGATTTCGTCGGTCGCACGTTGGCGAAGAGGTTGAGCGCTTTGCGAATCGTGACGTTGAGGCTCTTGTAGCCCCCCCCAAGCGGTGTGGTGATCGGAGCCTTGAGGAACACCCGGTTGCGCCGGATCGTCTCCCACGACGCGGGCGCGATCCCGGAGGTGTGGCCCTGCTCGTAAAGCTTGTGGCCGATGTCGACGAACTCGTAGTTGAGCGGAGCCTTGGCCGCTTCGAGGACCCGTAAGGTGGCCTCCGTGATCTCGGGACCGACGCCGTCTCCCTTGGCGACGGTGACGTTGTGCAGGGGTAAGCTCATGGCAGCGTCTCTCCTTTCGGGGCAGGGGTTTGCGCCGCGGCCGCCCGGAGGCAACCGACGGGGGGCACGTGGGCGTGCCTCTCCCTTGGTGTCGGGCCCGCAATGGTTCTCGTCCAATTCAATGAATCGGCGAAAACGTTCTCTTTATCTGAACGTTCGCTTCTTCTCGCGCAGCATGAACAGGTAGAAGCTCTCCACCTTCTGCCGCGCCCAGGGCGTTCTGCGCAGGAACTTCAGGCTCGAAGACACACTGGGATCGTCGGTAAAGCAGCGGATGTTGACGTTCCGGCCCAGCTCCTCCCAGCCGTAGTGGTCCACCAGCTGGTTCACGATCATCTCCAAAGTCACGCCGTGCAGGGGATCGGGGGATTGTGAACCTGACATGGTCGTGTGGGTGGGGGGAAGCTCAGGTCGTGCGCGTGCACGCCGATCTCTGACTCTAGCGGGCACAGGGGTCGCGCGCGAGGCGATCCGTACCTTCTGCCCGCAAGTCTACGGCTTCGGCTCGTGAGCGCCGGGGGGCCCGGCGTGGGATGACCTTGGGGGCCGGCGTGAGCGCCACCTGCGGGCCAGGGAGACGCGGGGTGAGGGCCAGGTCACGCGCGTCGTCGACGTCGAGCAGTTGGCGGACGCGCAGGAGCGCCAGATCGCGTTGCATGCGGCGGTCTAGCAAAACGGGCAGCTGATTCTGAGCGGCCACGTCCGCCCGCAAGACCTCGAACTCGGCCGTCCGCGCGGCTGGGGAAGAGCCCCTCGAATTCTGTGCGCAGCGTTCGGTCGTAAGAGGCGCCCACCGTCACCTGCGGAAAAAGACCGCTACGGGCCTGTAGCGTTTGGTCCGAGGCGCGTAGCTTCGCCGTGCAGGCGATCTCGACCTCGAGGCTTGCCGCTTCTGCGCGGTTCATGGCTTGAACAAGGGACGTGCCGCGTGGCGTGCCGGGCGCGCCCCCACCGCTCCGAGCGCCGAGGATCAAGCAGGGTCGCTTCGTGGCGCGACGACGGTAGCGAAAGGAGATCTGGCGGTATGCTTCTTGAAGGCCAGCTCCGAAGAACGCTTCCGAGCGAAGAACGGCCTCGATGCACCTACAAGCTCAAGCTTCTGTCATTTGGTCGCGGGCACGTGATGGGTTGTGGTTCGTGCCTGCGCTTCTGGTGGCTTTGGCCGTCTGTCTGTCCGTCGTTTTCCTTCACCTCGACAGGACCATGCCCGCGGTGGCTTGGCTTTGGTTCTCGGAGGCAGAAGCCAGAGCCGCTCGACAGATCCTGGCCGTCACTGCAGGGTCCTTGATCACCGTCATCTCCGTGGCGTTCTCTGTGACGATGATCGCGCTGCAGCAGGCGGCCACGCAGTACTCCCCGCGCATCCTCCGCAATTTCACGCGCGACCGTGGCAACCAGATCGTCCTTGGAACCTATATCGCCACCTTCGCGTACTCGATCTTGGTCCTGCGTGAGGTCCGCGACGCAACCGACGCGGTGGCGGGGTTCGTGCCGGCGCTGTCGGTCACGATGGCCATGGTGTTCGCCATGGTGAGCCTGGGAATGCTCATCTACTTCATTCATCACGTGGCACAGTCTCTTCAGGTACCGTTCGTTTTGCAGTCGATTCGCGACGAGCTGCAGCCAGAGCTCGAAAGCCTCTATCCGACCGAGCTCGGGGAATCTCCGTCTGTTGAGCTCCCTCCTGACGAAGCGTCTCGACGCTTGGGTCTCACTCTTCTTCAGGAGAGACCACGGCTTTACGAGCTGCGGTCGAGTTCGGAGGGGCATCTCGCGTCGGTCGATGAGCGGCAGATCAAGGAGCTGAGTGGGCGCGGTGTTCGTTTCGTGTGGATTCCCGTTCAGGTGGGCTCGTACGTTCACCGCTGGCAGGTCATCGCCAGGTACTGTTGTGATGACGAACGAGAGCGTCCGGACATCGACGCGTGCATGGTCGCGTCGATGATCTTCTCGGCACAGCGCTCGATGCGGCAAGACGTGCTCTTCGGCATCGAGCAGATGGTCGAGATTGCCGTCAAGGCGCTGTCTCCGGGGATCAACGACCCGGCGACGGCGAAGCAGAGCCTCACCTCGATCGCGGCGGTCCTCGCGCAGCTCATTCGGCGCGAGTTTCCTCCGGCCGCCCGCACGTTCGAGGGGGGGGAGAAGCATTGTTCGCCCGGCCGACGTTCGAGGACTATGCCGACGCCGGGCTTTCGCAACTGCGACGGGCTGCGGGAAGCGACTACAGCGTCACCATGCACTTTTTGGATGTCCTTGGGTTCTTGAGTGAACTGACCCGCCGCCCCGAACGCCTCGAGCCGCTGCGGGCCCAGCTTCGTGCGGTCGTCGCGGCGGCAAAGCTGGGCCCGTTTTCGGAGGACGAGGTTTTTGAGATCAGGCAGCGCGCCGCCCACGTGGGCCGTCAAGGGTGCGGGCCTGGCCCCGTGGGGACGGTCCGCTAGACTCCTTTGGTGTGGTTCGGTCGGTACAGGGTGTTGCGGGGGCGGGCGCTGCGGGGGCGCGGGCTTGTCATTTGGTTCGGGTTGCTGCTGTTTCTGGCAGGCTTGACGATCGTGATGGGGCGCTTGACGAGCGGCGGAGACCCGACGAGGTCCGTACCGTCGCAGCCCAGCCGCTTCCATCCGACGAATCCGTCCTGAGGGGGCCCGCGGGGCGCGGACGCTTTGCCGGTGGGGAGCGGCGATCAAAAGAAACGTCGCGCGTCGCTTTTTGTTGAGCGCTGCGAACCGGCTGGCGACACTCCCTCTACGGTGACATCCGTTTTACGCGTCAAGCCCTGGGGGGCATCCGCCGTCTCGAGCGCTTCCTTGGAAGGGGGGGGGCGGGACGACGTTCGCCTGGTGGAGGGCCTGCGGGGGGACGAACCCTGGGCCCGCGCCGCCCTTGTGGATCGCTACGGAGTCTTCGTCCGCCGCGTGCTGGTGCGCGTACTCGGAGCCGCCGATCCTGAACTCGAGGACCTGGCGCAGGATGCGATGATTGCGGTCTTGCAGGGCATCGGCAAGCTGGGCCATGCGGAGGCCTTTCGGGGTTGGTTGACCAGCATCGTTGTGTTTACGGCGCGGGGGGCGATTCGGAGGCGGCAACGGTGGCGTTGGCTGAAGAGCGGCTCCGATCCCGCCGAGGCGCCCGCGCCAAGCGCTTCGCCAGAGGTGCAGGACGCTGCGGCGTGCGTGTACCGCATTCTCGAAGACATGCCGGCCGACGAGCGCATACCCTTCACGTTGCGCATGTTCGAGGGCTACGAGCTCACTGAGCTGGCTGGCATTTGTGGTCTTTCAGTCGCAACGCTGCGCCGGAGGCTTGCCGCGGCCCAAAAGCGGTTCGATAAGAAGGCCCAGGACGCCGAGGCCTTGAAGCCCTGGCTGAATGGCTCTTCAGACGGCAACTTTTCCAGGGAGGAACCGTGATGCCACGGCCCTCCGATGCCTTGTTTCGTGACCTGGCCGAATCGCAATCCCGGGCGGTGGCCGATCCCGCCGCGCTCGAGCGGCTGAGGGCGGCGGTGATGAGGGCCGAGCTGCCGCAGCGGCGATGGGCCAAGAGGGGGCTTTGGGCGGCGGGTGTAGTGGCCCTGGCATGGGTCGTGTGGGGGCGTTTCGGACCAGAGCCTCGTTTCCACGTGGCGGGAAGCGCCGGGCGCGTGGGCATGGTGCTCACGGCCGCCCACACCTCGGTGCCGGTGCGGTTCGCCGAAGGCTCGTCAGTGGTGTTGACGCCGGGGACCCGCGGGCACGTGATCGCGCTCGGGGAGGCCGGGGCCGCACTGGCCATCGAACGGGGCAGCTTTGACGTGTCCGTGGTGCACGCGAAGCGGACGCGTTGGCAGTTTTTGGCGGGGCCCTTCACCGTGCTGGTGACGGGCACGAAGTTTCGCGCCACCTGGGAGCCAGGCGCGGGCACACTGGAGATCGAGATGCGCGAGGGCAGCGTTCGTGTGAGCGGTGGTCCGCTCGGCCGGCCCGTCGCCGTTCGTGACCAACAGATCTTTCGTGTGGCTGCGTCGGGGCGCGGGCCTGCCACAGGTGAGCTTTCGGATGTGGCCCGAAGGCCTGCGGCGCCGCTGCCGGCGTTGCCTCCGGCCGTGGCGCCGGAGGGAGCGTCTGCGGAGTCTCCCGCGCTGGCCCCTCGGCCGTTCTCTCCGCCCTCGCGAGCCGCCCGCGTTCGTGGCAGCCCCGCGTGGGTGGCCTATGCCCACCGGGGTGAGTACGCACGCGCCTTCGCCACGGCCCAAGGGCTGGGTCTCGAGGGCCTCGCCGGCTCGCTCGGGCCCGCCGACCTGTTGCTGCTGGCCGACACGGCGCGCTTCGCACGACAGCCTTCGACGGCGGCGCGGGTCTTCGAGCACCTGGTGTCGCGCTTTCCGGACGCCCCGGAAGCCGCCGACGCCCGCTTCGGCTTGGGGCGCCTGGCGTTCCAGCTGGGCAAGTGGCAGGAGGCCTCTCGATGGTTCGGTGAGCTCGTCGATGTGGGGGGGGAGGGGGCGTTGACCCAGGCCGCGTGGGCGCGCCTTTTCGAGAGCCTCGACCGCGTGGGTGATGGGCCGGCCGCGCGGGCGCGCGCACGCGAATACATGCATCGGTTTCCGGTCGGCCCGCACCGCGAGGCGGCTCTTCGCTTTGCGGGCAACGAGCCACCGTGACGCGCGCCTCTTCCCTGTGGTGTGCGGCGCTGCTCGTGTTGCTGGGGGCGCGAGCCGCGGCGTGGGCGCAGGCCGAGCCTTCCTCCGCCGCGTCCGAGCTCGTGGTCGTGCCGACCCCGGACGCGCGCGCCTGTGGGGGCGCAACGGCCGAGTTGCTGCGGGAGCTCGAAGCCGCAGGGTTTGCCCCGCATGTGTTGCCCCACGCGGGGGACGTGGAGCGTGCCTTCGCCGTGGTGGTGTTCGACGATGACGGCACCAAGGTTCGGGTGCTCGTTTCGCCCGGACCCTCCGGGCGCGAGGAACTCGCCGTGCTCGCCGTGGATTGCCGTGAACGCCTCGTCAGACGGCGACTGTGGACGCTGGTGTCCGAGATGCTGTGGGCCCACCGCCAGACGCGCCCGGCGGTAGATGCCGCCCCGCCACCCCCTCCGGAGCCTCCCTCGGCCGGGGCTCCCCTTTCGGAAGCGCAGCCCCTGGTCGCGGCCACAAATTTGCGCGAGGCCGAAGCGAGTCCGATTTACTTCGGCGCGGCGCCGCTCGTGACCACGAGCCCCATCGCCCTCGCTTCGACGCTGGGCGTGGCGCTCTTGGGGGGGCGGCGTTTCAAGGGCGGGTATCGGCTGGGCGGGCGCGTGAGCTGGCCACTCACGGGGGCCACGAACGATACGGTCATCGGCAGAACGCGTCTTTGGACCTTCTCCGGCGACATCGAGGCCAGTTCGGTGATGGGGCGTTTTCACTCGCTCGTGGCCCCTTACGTCGGACTCACGCTTGGCCTCGATTTCACCCTTCTCGACGCCTCGGATGGTTCGGCGTGGGCAGGCCGTCGCTGGGGTGCCGTGCACGCTCACGCGCTTGCACACCTCGGGTTGCTCGTTCGGCTCGCTCGCTACGCGCCCTTCGCACAGGTGGAGATCGGCGGCGCGCATCGGCTCGACGCCGCCACGCCCGTGCGCGCTCTCGAACGTGGCATGCGCGTCATGATGGTGAGCGCTGCGATCGGCATTTTGTTCGATTACTGAGCAGCGGACGTAAGTCCCCGACACTCGATCAGGCGAAGACGTCGGCATATCCGTGCCGCGGGGGTCGCTGGGCGCGACGTCTTTGCAGGAGCTCTCATGTATCGAGCCGTTCATGTTTTTCACGTTGTCTTCGTCGTGTGCACCGCCTGTCAGTCGCACTCCCTCGTGGCCGTCGATCCGTCTCCGCGCGGAGAGGTCACGGGCCGCTTTTCCGAAGCTGCGGCCCCGAAGCTCGATCTGCTGTTCGTGATCGACAACTCGGGTTCGATGGAAAAGGAGCAGAGCCTGCTCAGACGAGGGTTTCAAGACATGATGCGGGCTTTCGAGCAAGGCGCGGGCGCTGCCCTGGACCTTCACGTGGCCGTGGTCTCGACCGATGTGGGGGCCGGCAATGCCTCGTCGGATGACGCGTGCTCGGCGCGTGTGGGCGGAGATCGCGGCCGGTTTCACGCAGGAACGGACTGCGGGCTCGAGGCAGGGGCTTCGTTCTTGGCGGCATCGCCAGGCGGAACGAGAAACTTTGGGGGATCGCTGGCCGAAGCGTTCTCGTGCGTGGCCGATCTCGGTACCAAGGGGTGTGGGTATGAACACCCCCTCTTGGCGCTTGCGTTGGCACTCGACCCGTCGCGGACGCCCGAGAATGCAGGCTTCCTTCGTGAGGATGCGTTTTTGGGCGTGGTGATCGTGAGTGACGAAGACGATTGCTCGGCGCCGCCCGAAAGCGACTTCTTCGCAGCCCCTTTCGTCGCGGGACAGGAACCAGACTTGCGGTGCGCCCTTGCGGGACATCTTTGTGAGGGAAGGTCCTTGCCCTCGCGGGCGTCGTCTTTCTCCATCGGCTCGTGTGCGGCCGCGCCCGACGGAGGTGGCAGACTCTTCGGCATCACCACCTTGGTGGAGGCCTTGACTGCCCGTAAGGCAGGCCGTACCGACCGCATCTTCGTGTCCGTGCTCGCCGGTTGGCCAGAGCCGGAGACCGCGCGGTATCAGCTGGCCTTGGGGAGCCGCGAACTTCTGCAGCTTTCGCCCGCATGCAAGAGCGGGGAGGGGATCGAGGCGGCGCCCGCTTTACGACTGAAAGCCTTCGCAGAGGCCTTCGGGAGGCGAGGCCGCTTCGATACCATTTGCCGGGCCGATTTCACGCCGGTTCTCGAAGACATCGGGAAGGGCTGGGGCGGTGAGCTGCGCCCCCGCTGCCTCGCAGGGACCCTCGCAGACACCGACCCCGGGGTGCCCGGCGTACAGCCCCACTGCGTGGTCAATGAAGTACGGCCAGGGCCCTCAGGGCCGCAGAACTCAGCGCTCCCGGCGTGTTCCGGTGCGAACGCACCGTGCTGGGCGATCGTGACGGCGGCCGGACCCATGAGCCTTTGCGAAGGAGGCGGCAGCGCCTTGGAGATTCGGCGCTCGTCTCCTGCACCGGAGGGCGCGACCGTTTCCGTGGCCTGTGAACTGTGCCTGGATCCGAACGACCCGGCGTGCGGAGAGTCGGAACCTGAATCCGAATGAAGGTTTCGCGCAGACGTCGCGCGCCTCGGCGTGTGTCACTTGGGCAGGGCGAGCTTCGCGCTCCCCAGCAGGCGTCGCGGGAAAGGACCCACCGCCGGCACGTCCCCCTTCGACATCCACCCCGCCCGGTGCTTGGCGATCCCGTCGCCTTCGTCGTCGTCCCAGACCACCACATCGATTCCGAACACGCTTTGAGAGGGGCTTTGGGGCCACAGCGACCAGGGCAGCGCGACCTCGAGCCGCCTGCGCGTGGGGCTGACGACTTGCCAGGCGAAAGCGACGCGGGCCAAATCGACGTCGGTGTTGTGGTAGGGCGGTTGCGCGGCGTTGCTCGCGTTTGCACGGAAGAAGAGGCGTGTGGCCGGGGTTGGCGCGGCGTTTGCCGTCGGGTCTTCCGGGGACATCACGATTTCCACGACGTCGTCGAACCAGGGGTGGAAGTCCTGGATGCTGGCGACATCGTCCGTGACCTCGACCACGAAGTAAAGGGCCGCCTCGTCCCCCCCGACGGCCAACGTGGCGTGAAGGTCGTCCGGCGACAGGGGGCCCGCCCGCTCGGACGCCGGCTGGTGTAAGTGCGTGAGCGGCCAGCGAGAGGCAGGCCAGTCTTGCGCATTTCCATCGATCGTGGGTGGGCTCATGCGGGGGATCTCGATGCGGGGTTGCAGAGCCTCTGCAACGAAGGTCGCCTGGCCCCACAGCTCCTTGTTGTTGAAGGTCTGGTTGACCTTGGAGGCCCACGACGTCTTCCAACGGCTCTTGAACTCGAGGTCACCCGCGTCGTCGTCGTTGACGTGAAGATCGATGAGGATGGCGCGGCCGGGTTTGGGATCCACACCCAGCTGCTGGGCGGGAAAAAACGCCTCGAAGCTGTACCCGTTGCTGGCGACTTGCCAAGCCACCTGGTACCCGGGCACGGGCACCACCCGCGACACCCGGTCTGCATCGGGGCTTCGCACGAAGTTTTCGCCGAAACGAATCTGCAAGATGCCGTCGTTGACGTTGTCGAGAAGGCCGGTGGCGGGCATGCGATCGCCGTCCAGGAAGATCTCGATCGAGTCGTCCTCCCAGGGTTCCTTCGCATCATCCGGCACCGACGGCCCCTTGCTGCCATCGACCACGAGGCTGTCGTCTTCGACCTGCACGAAAAGGTACAAGCCCAGGCTGTCGCGGAGCCCGGCCCAGCGGGCCCGGGGCGCCGCGGTGGGCGCTGCGACCCCGTCCTCCACGATGAGGTGGGGGAAGTCGTAGCCGCGGGCCAAGGCGTTGATCCAAACCTCCTCCGCGTGCCCGTCGATCACCGGTCGGCTTCCCGACATCGACCAAATCAAAGCCGAGGGCCGTACGACGTCTGGCTGGAGCGCGTCGGGTTCCATGGCCCCGTCATCGTTTCGATTCGCGTCGGAAGCGCCAGAGTCCAGGGGCGCGGTGTCGTCCCCGGCGTCGAGAGTTCCTTCGGGCCCCCAGAGGGAGGGCTGCCCCCGTTCGTCAATACGAATGCGCACAGGGGGCGAAAACCCTGCGCCGAGCGTGAACGCTTGCTTCGAGGTTCCGAGCAGGGTGCTCCCCTCGAGGACCTCGAGACCGAGTTCGACGGTTTGCGTCCGGATGTCGCCGAGCGGTAAGGACAATCGTTGGTAGCGGCCGACCAGCTGGGCCTCGAATTGGCGCGGTGGGGTCAAGGCCAGGCTCACACGCAGGCCGTTGGCCTGGCGGCTCGCGTTCTCTACGTCGAGCCGAAGCACCGTCTCTTCGTCCGGAGAACACGAAGAGCCCAAGACGACCGTGACCACGCTCCAAATCCAGACGCTGGCCGGCAAGCTTCGCATGGCCGTGTCTATTGACGATCGCGTCCCTCTCGGCAACGTGGCAGGCCGGTGAGCCATCGGTTTTCCCGGACACTTGGCGGGGCCTCGACAGGGGGCGCGGCGTGCCGGCCCCCGTGGCGATCCCCTCGGCCGGCGCTTAAGCTAGGCCCTCACGTCCGCCCGGCAGCAAGTTGAGATCGTCGAAGTCTTCGGTCGTTGATGCCGGCGTCGCCCGTTCCAGGAGAAGCAGAAAGCATCATGAAGACGCGTCGTCGGGGAAGGCTGGGGCTCGTCCTGGCCATCGTTGCTGGCAGTGGGGTGCTGCTCCTGGTCGTGGCCCACGTGGTGGTGGCGGCGATGGCGAAGGGACAGGTCGAGGCCGCTTTGGCTGACCTCTCCGCGCAGGCGGCACGCCCCTTCACGCTCGGCGACCTGCGCGTGTCGCTTCTGGGCGCGTCCGTCGAGCTCGAGGGGTTGCGGATCGGCGCGGCTGCCGATGAGCCCTCGGATCTGCCTTTGCTCACGGTGCCCCGCGCCGTGGTGGATGTCGGGGTCTTGCGCACGCTGCTGTCGTTCGGGCAAAGGCCGCGCGTCGAGGAGGTGACGTTCGAAGGGCTCGACGTGAACGTGGTCAAGCGCGCGGATGGCACCTTCAACGTCACCCACCTCACGTCTCGCCTCGCCGGGCCTGAGGAAGAGCCGCCCCCGGAGTCGGCCGCGTTGCCGGAGGTTGCGAAGAATGCCTCCCTCGGGCAGCTGCTCGTCAGCTTCGCGCGCATCCAGTTCATCGACCTCATGTCGGCGAAGGTGCAAGGCGAGGCCAGCGCGCCCCTGGCCATTCGCGGTCTCACCCTCACGACGCGCGAGGCTTCGCTGCGCAAGGGGCTCGAACTTTCGCTCGAAGCCGCTTTGTTCGCGGCGGAGCGTAACTTGACCTTCGTGGTCCGAACAGCCCCGTGGCAAGACGGTGCGGTGGTGCCGGTCGTGGAGCATCTCGCGTTCGATCTTTCGCCCCTTCCCCTCGGCCCGTTGTCGCCCTTTCTGAATGCCACGGCCGCAGGCCTGTCTTTGCAGCAGGGCACGCTCATGGCAAAGGCCAAGGTTGCGTCGCGGCCGGGTGAGGCCGGGGACCTGGTGTCCGAGGCCGTCGGCAAGGTCTCGCTCGCGGACGTTGCCTTCGCGGGGGGGCAACCCTTTTCGGCCCACGTGTCCTGGGACCAGGGGTTCAGCGCAGAGAAGGGGCGTCTCGATCTGCGGTCCTTCGAGCTTGCGCTCGGACCGATGAAGGTGCGCTTACAAGGCCTGCTCACGCATTTGCATGCGGTGCCCCGGATCGAAGCGCTCGATGTAGCGTCGGAGGCGCTTTCGTTCGACACTTTGGCCCGCCTGTGGCCTGGATTCGACGAAGCGACCGCGCCGGCCGTGCTGCGCGGTCCCTTTGAGCTTTCCGCAAAGGCGTCGGGCCGGGCGGAGGCGGCGGATGTCGACGCGCGGTTCAGCTTGACAGGCGCGGCCATCCGCATTCCCGACGTGTTCGTGAAGCCGCCCGGGACGGCGCTGGCCCTCGAGGCGCGCTTGAAGAGCACTCCCGAGAGGCTGACGATCGAGCGCGCGTCGCTCCAGGTGGCCACGTGGACGACCCAGCTTGCGGGGCACGTGGACACGCTGCCGGCAGGGCCGCGTCTGGATCTGAAGGTGTCTACGCCTTCACCCGAAGTGGCGGGTGTGATGATGCTCCTGCCTGCCGTGAAAACCAACCTCTCGCCCAAGCGCCCGCTCGCAGGCCGCGTGGAGGTGACGGGTGCCCTCGCGGGCCACGCAGAGGCGCTCGACTACGACCTGCGGGTCAACGTGGACGGTCTCGACGTTGATGCCGCCGCGGCGCAGATGCACGGCGGCGGGTCGCTTGCAGTGGCAGGGAAACAAACCCCGGCGGCGGCGTCCGGTCGGCTGCAGATGGATTTCACCCGCCTCGAAGCCCGTTATCCCGCGCTGCTGGGAAAGCCCGCAGGCAGTCCGCTCGTCCTGGACGTGAAGTTCGATGCGAAGAACCTGAAGGGCGCCGACGTGGTGGCGGACATCGTGGCGTCCCTCGCGGCCGCTGGCCTCGATCTCAGCGCCAGGGCGCACGTCGAAGGGGCGGCTCCCGCGCAGCGCTTCGAGGCGTCGCTGTCGTTTGCGCCCTTCGCTACGCAGCCGCTGTTGGCCTGGCTGCCGGCCGCGACGGCAGGGATCAAGCCCATGACCGTCGGCGCCACGATCAGCGCTTCGGGGCGGACGGATCGGCCATCGTCGCTCGCGCTCGCGGTTCCCTCGTTCTCGGTCAAAGCAGGGCAGTCGGATCTCGAGGGGAGGTTGACCTTTGCGAATCCGGAGGCCCCCACGTTCGAGCTGACCGCACAGTCACAAAGGTTCGTCGTCGAAGACTTCGTGGTGGACGACGGCACGAAGGAGGCGGCTTCGGCCCCCGCCCCGGCGGCAAAGCCCGAAGCCGCGGCGCCGCCGAACCCCCTTCTGACCGCGGCGAAGGGTCGTATTCAAGTTGCGATCGCCAAGGGGCGCGCCGACACGATCACCTTCGACGACCTCGCAGCGAAGCTCAGGGTGGGCGAGGGGCTGGCCGTTGCCGAGACCCTCGAGGTGGACGTCTTCGGGGGCCGCTTCTCCGGGTCGGGCACGCGGGTGCCGCTGGCCGAGACGGGCACCCCCTTCTTGATCAAGGGCGCCTTGAAGAACATCGACTTGGCGATCCTGACGCAGCAATTGGCGAAGGAGCGTGGCCTCGTCAAGGGGCGCTTCGATGCGAAGGTGGACTTGACCACACGGGATCTTGCACCCGCCATTTTGGCGGAGTCGTTGACGGGGATCATGGGCGCCGACCTCCACGACTTCACATTGGAGGTGGGGGACGCGCTGGGCGAGCTCCGCGGCGCCCTGCAGGCCCGGTTCGACAAGGCACCGGCGCTCAAGAAGGCCTTGGCGAAAACGAAGGACCGGCTGACGAAGCTGGACGACTGGAAGATCAAAGACGCGGCGACCACCTTGCGCTTCGACGAAGGCGTGTTGAAGCTGGTCGAGCCGCTCGAGACCTCGCTGGCAGGCGGCGCCGCCCGCATGGGCGGCAGCGTGAGCTTCGCGGAGCGTCGGCTTGGCCTGGAAGGCACGTGGCAGGTCCCTGCCGCCGTGATCGCCGAGCTCACCGGTGGCGAGGTGACGATCCAGGAAGGCGTGCCGGTGGGGGTGCGCGTGGAGGGGCCGCCCACGGCGCCCCGGGTGCGGTTGGCGGACGTGGACACCTTCGCGCTGACCTTGCTCAAGGCCTACGCGTCGTCGAAGGGACGGGCGCTCCTCGAGGGCGCGCTCGGCGGGGCGCTCGACAAGGCTCCCTTGCCCGCAGGGGCCAAAGGAAAGCTTGCCGATGTCGTCGCCGATCCGGCCAAGGCGCGGCGGGACGCAGAGGAAAAAGCCCGCGCGCGGGTGGAAGCCGAGGCCGCGGAAGCGCGGCAACGGGCCGAGCAGGCGGCCCGCGCCAAAACGGCCGAGCTCGAGGCCCGGGCGAAGGCCGAGGCCGAGGCCCGCGCGGCCGAAGTGCGACGCCAGGCCGAAGCAGCCGCGAAAAAAGAGGCCGAGGCGCGCGCCAAAGACAAGGTCAAGGACAAGCTCAAGAAGCTGCCCGTCCCGTTCTGACGGCGGTCGCGGGCGGGCTGGGTGTCACGAGGCTCGGGCGCAAAGAGCGGCGCCTGAGCATCAAAGAAGCCCATGACAGCCACCACGGTTGCGCAGCGACTGTCCCCGGGCGCCTTGCGGGCACAGGCGCCCTGGTTGCTTCGGGTGTCGCGCCCCGCGCTCTGGATCAACACGGTGGGAACGGCTTTCGTGGGCTTGTGGATGACGGGCACGTTGTTCACGTGGCGCTTCGTGCCCGTCCTGCTGTGGCTGACGCTCCCCTTCAATTTGCTGATCTACGGGGTCAACGACGTCTCCGACCTCGATACCGACGCCCGCAACGAACGCAAGGGAGGGTGGCAGGGGGCGCGGATTGCCAGCCACGACGTGGGCTCGATCCTGCGCTGGGTGGCCGCCCTGAACCTTCCATTTCTGCTGTATTTCGCAGGAGCGTACCCCTGGCAAGCGGTGGCGGTTGCGCTGCTCTACGCAGGCATCTTCATTGGCTATTCGTTACCGCCTCGCTTCAAGGCCCATCCCTTCGTGGATAGCCTCAGCAACGCAGCCTATGCTCTGCCTCTCGTGCTCGTGCCCGTGGCGCTGGAGGCGCCGGTGTCATGGATGGCGGCTGCCGGCTTGATGGTCTGGAGCGCTGCCAAGCACAGCTTCGACGCCATCCAGGACCGCGCCGAGGACAGCGCCGCCGGCCTCGAGACCACCGCGGTGGTGCTGGGGCAAGCCGGAACGCTCGTCTACTGCGGCGCCCTGTGGCTCTTGTCCACGCTCTGTTTCGCCACACTCGACGTCACGTTGGCTCTGCTCAACGGGGTCTTCGCTGCGGGGCTGATCGTGCGCATGGCCCGGGCCCGTACACGTTCTGCTTACGAGCGCGTCTATGCCTGGTCCGTGGCGTTCCCCTACGTCGTCGGCGGCTACGCGGGCGTGGGGCTCGCGCTCTCACTCGCCCGGGCGCAGTGGGGACACTGACGTGCGCGGCAAAGAGGTTCTGGTCCTGGGGGGAGGTCTGGGAGGGCTGACGACCGCGGCGCTGCTTTGCGCCCGGGGCCATCGCGTCACTCTGGTCGAAAAGAACGCGTGGCTGGGCGGCAAGTCACGTCGGCTCACTCACCACGGTGTGGTCATCGACACGGGGCCCGCGCTCGTCACCTTCCCCGAGGTCTGGGAGGGGGTGGTGCAGACTTGGCGCGCGGCGTTTCCCCAGCTCGCCTCGCAGATCGCCTGGCCGCGCTTCTTGCGCCTGCCCGGGCTCGGCCTTTACCGCCACGAACACTACGCCCTCACATTGCCCCCAAGTCCCGCCGACCCCGGAGCCGAAGCCTTCGCTGCGTACGCCGCGCGGTACGCCCCGCTCGGCCCCCTGTTGTCGCGTCTTTTGCAGGTTGATCCTCGTGATCGCCGGGCCATCGGGCCCGCGTTGCGCATGATGCAGAGGCTTCGCTTTGCCAGCTCGATGCACGCGTGGATGCGGCGAAACCAGCCCCTGCCTCCGCCCCTCGGAGAGCTCATCGCCATCCACGCGCTCAATGCCGGGGCCGGGCCGCGCGACGTGCCCTCGCTCTACGGCGCCCTGCCGGCCGTCATGGCCGATGCAGGCGTCTTCGTGCCCGAAGGCGGGGTGTACCGATTGGTGCAAACTCTGGTCTCCCTGTTGGAGGCGGGTGGGGTGCAGATCCGCACCGGCTGCGCGGCCACGCGCATCGACGGAGAGCGGGTGACCCTCGACGGCGGGCAGACCCTGCGCGCTGACGCCATCGTGAGCAACCTGGATCCGGTGTGTACCGAGCGGCTTTTGTCGGAGCCGGCATCACCCTCGCAACGGCCGCATCGGGAAAAGCTCAGCTGTTCGGTCATGGCCTTCCATGGCGCCGTCGACCCCGCCAAGACAGCAGGCTGGCCGCTTCATCAAGTCATCATGCCCGCCGATTCCCCCTCTTTCTTTGCGGCCCTCGGGGCGGGGCTGTGGCCTGCCACCACGATGGCATTTCTCCATCATCACCCGCTTGGCCATCCCGCCAACCCCGACCCGCACCACGCGACCCTGGCGGTGTTGTTGACGGTCCCGGCGGGCCCCCCGCCACCCGAAGCGGAGGCCTTCGTGGCGCGGCAGCTCCGCCGCATCGAGCGCCTCACGGGCCTTGACGTGGCCGCGCTCGACCCCCACCGACCCGGGCGCGCCTGGGTGGCGCCTCCGCTGGCCCTCACCCCGGCGTACTACGGGGCGTTCGGTCACCCGAGCGGTGCGCTGTATGGACAGCTTCATCCGCCGCACCGGGCGGGGCCCTTCCACCCGGTGCCTACGCGGCATCCTCGGCACCCGTTGCTCTTTCGCGTGGGGGCCGGAATTCATCCGGGGGGAGGCATTCCGGCGGTGCTTGCGGGGGCACGCGGCGTGGCTGCGGCCGTGCATGCTCATCTCGGGGCGGATGCCCTCCCGACGCGGCCCGCGGTCCGCACGCAACACCAGCGGTCACCGGGCGAGGCCGCATGAGCTGGGGCCGTCCATCGGCCCTTGGGCGCAGCCACCGCATAAAGCTCGCGTTCCTCGGCGCGCTGCTCGTCCTCGGCGTGGGGGCGGTGGGGGTGGTGCATTTTCCGCAGCAACCCGGGCAGGCCGCGCTGAGCGCGGTCTTCACCGTGCTCATGGCGGTGCCTGCGGGCGCGGCGTTCCTCCAGCGTCTCGGGGCCCGCCGCGGGCTTGCCATCCTGGCGCTGCTCTCCGTCTTCGGCTTCGCCATCGAAGGCACGGGCGTGGCCACGGGCTGGCCTTACGGCGCCTTTCGTTACGGCGACGCGCTGGGCCCGAAGCTGCTGGGCCTCGTGCCCTGGACCTTGCCCTTTTCTTGGGTGCCTCTCGTGCTCGCGGCCGTGGCCCTCGCGTCGTCCGGGCGCAAGGTGCGGCACCCGCTCGTTGTGGCCTTCATCGCCACCGCTTACCTCGTGGCCTTCGACCTGGTTCTCGATCCCGCTGCCACCCGCTTGGGTTTCTGGAGCTGGCAAGACCCCGCGGCCGGGGCTCGCGTCATCGAGACGCTGCGGTTTTACGACGTACCGCTGTCCAACTTTCTGGGGTGGATCGTATCGTCCCTGGCGGCCAGTCTGCTTTTGCTCGCGTGTCTACGGATCGCAAGGGTGGGTCTTGTGGCCCACCCCACGCTGCTCGGCACCTGGGCTGCGAACCTCGTCTTCTTGACCCTCGTCAATGCGCTCTTGGGGTTCGTTTTGCCCGCCTTACTGGGCGTGACGCTCGCCGGGCTGACGGCGGCACGACTTCAGCTTTCAGGCAGCGGGCGCGGGGGCAGGGACACGTAACGTCCAGACCCGGGGCGGCGCTTCGTTGCGGGCCCTGTCGAACGTCAAGCATTCGAGCCTCGAGCATTCATTTTCGTTGCCTCTCCTCAGGGCACCAAGACCAAATGCCCCCGTGGTAACGAGTCGACCCGCAGGCCCTGCTGCCACCCGCTGCACACGCCCCCTCGGCGTGGTCTGCTTGGCCCTGGCCTCTGTGATCTCGCTCACGTTGTGCTGCGCTTCTGCGCGCGCAGCGGACAAGCCCAGCCCGGTCAGCTTCGACGAGCACATCCGGCCCTTGTTGGAAAAGCATTGCACGCGTTGCCACGGCAGCGGCAAACAGCGCGCGGGCCTGCGCCTCGACCGGCGCCCCGCCGCGGCCTTCGATGACGGGATCATCACGCCGGGCCGTCCCGACAAAAGCACGCTTTATCTTCTGCTCGTGACGGGTGATGCCGACGATCGCATGCCGCAAGACGCGCCCGCCCTGATGCCCGACGAGGCTGCGTTGGTTTCCCGCTGGATTGCGGAAGGAGCGCCGTGGCCCGCGCACGATCCTGACGACAAGGCCACCACGCACTGGGCGTATCAGGCGCCCGTACTGCCCACGCTTCCTGCGCTCGACGATCCCTGGATCAATAACCCGATCGATGCGTTCGTGCGGGAGGTCATGCGGGCCAAAGGCCTGCGCCCCTCGCCGCGCGCGGAGCCTGAGGTGCTGATGCGCCGGGTGAGCCTGGACCTCACCGGGCTGCCCCCGAGCCCGGACGAAATCGATGCCTTCACGCAAGACGCGTCGCCTGATGCCTGGGAGCGCTTGGTCAAGCGGCTTTTGGCGTCTCCGCAGTACGGCGAGAGGTGGGCCCGCCCCTGGCTGGATCTGGCCCGTTACGGGGACTCGAACGGCTACGAAAAAGATCGTCTGCGATCGATGTGGATGTTTCGCGACTGGGTCATCGAAAGCCTCAACGCCAACATGCCCTTCGATCGCTTCACCATCGAACAGCTCGCCGGCGACATGTTGCCGAACGCGACGACCGCTCAGAAGATCGCGTCGGGTTTTCACGCGAACACGCTGCTCAACGAAGAAGGAGGCGTGGACCCTCTGGAGGCGCGCTTCGAGGTGATGGTCGACCGTACCAACACCACGGCGTCCGTGTGGATGGGATCCACGCTCGGCTGCGCGCAGTGCCACAACCACAAGTACGATCCCTTCTCGGCACGCGACTACTACCGGTTCCTGGCGTTCTTCGACAACACGGAGACCATCACCACCGGAGACTTCGCGGGAAACGGGCGCCCCATGGGCGATCCCAAGCTGCTCGTGCCGAACGAAGCGCAGGCCAGGGCGCTCCAGCAGCTGAGCCGCGCCTTGCAGGACGCCCAACGGCAGCTCGATACCGATACACCTGCCGTGGTGTCCGAGCGCGCGGCATGGATGCAAAGCGCCCTGGGCCAGGCACGCGCCTGGAAGACGGTGGAAGAGGTGCGGGGACAGTCCGCGCACGGGGCACGCTTCTCCCTGCGCCCCGATCGTGCCGTGTTGGTGAGCGGTCCAAGCTCGCCCACCGACGACTACACGCTTCGTGTCAGCTCACCCGCGAAGCGGGTCACCGCGTTGCAGATCGAGGTGCTTCCGGATGCGTCGCTGCCCGAAGGGGGACCTGGGCGGGCCCCCAACGGCTCCTTCATGATCTCGCGGCTGCGGGTGTTTGCGGCTCCGCGGGGCCGGCCGGCCGAACGCGTGGAGGTGCGCCTCGCGCGGGCCATCGATTCCGTGGCCAACAAGACGTCGCCCGCGGAAGACATGCTCGACGACGACCCCCACACTGGCTGGTCGATCGGCGCGCAGATGGGGACGGCGCAGCTGGCTGCCGTGGAGTTCGCCACGCCTCTTTTCTTCGATGACGGCGTCGAGCTCACCGTCACGCTCGAGCACCAGTCCATCCATCCGGAGCACACGCTCGGCTGCTTTCGTCTCTCCGTGAGCGAAAATGCCGAGGCGTTGGTCTTCTTGGGTATGCCCGCCGAGGTGCGCACCTTCGTGCAGAAGCCCGCCGCCCGTGCCGCCGACGCGCCCGCTGCCGTGGCAGCGTTTCACCGCAGCGTATCGAAGGTGCTAGCGCCCGTGCGGGAGCGTATCGAGTCCCTCGGACGATCCATCGAAGCGCTCGGGATCCCCAGCACTCTGGTCATGAAGGAGAAGGCAGGCCCAGCACCCCCCTCGACACCCTTCCGCGACAAGGGCGCCTTCACCAGCCCTGGAGAGCCGCTGGCGGCCGGCACCCCTGCCGTGTTGCCGCCCATGAACCCCGCGTTGCCCCGCAACCGACTGGGCTTGGCGCAATGGCTGGCGTCGCGTGACAACCCCCTCATCGCCCGCGTGACCATGAACCGCATGTGGGAAACACTGTTTGGGCGAGGGCTCGTGGAGACGGCGGAGGACTTCGGCACGCAAGGCTCCCCCCCCTCACACCCCAAGCTGCTCGATTGGCTCGCGGTGACCTTCATGGATAAGGGCTGGGATGCCAAAGCGATGCTCGAGCTCATCGTCAGCTCGGCCACGTACCAACAGAGCGCGCGCACCTCCCCGCGCTTGCAGGCGCTGGACCCGTACAACGTTTATCTGGCGCGAGGGCCTCGCTTCCGGGTCGAAGCCGAGATGGTGCGCGACATCGCGCTTGCTGCCAGCGGACTTCTGTCCCTCAAGAGGGGAGGCCCCAGCGTGTTCCCCCCCCAACCCGAGGGCGTTTGGGAGATCCCGTACAACGACGCCGTGGATTCGCCGCGCTGGACGACCGCCTCCGGAGAGGATCGGTTTCGCCGGGGCGTCTACACGTTCATCCGGCGCTCGGCCACCTATCCCGTGCTCACGACCTTCGACGGCAACAGCCGGCAGGTCTGCACCGTGCGGCGCATACGCACGAACACACCTCTGCAGGCGCTGACGCTGCTCAACGACCAAGCGTTTCTCGAGATGGCGCGTGGGCTTTCCGAGCGCATGGCCAAAGAGGCAGGTAGCCACCCCACGGCGCGCCTCCAGCACGGACATCGCCTGGCGACCGGCAGGCGTGCCAGTGCAAAGACGCTTGGAATTCTGACAACGTTGCTGCACAACGAAGAGAAGCGCTTCGCCAGGGCCGGCGCCGTGGCTTTGCTCGAACAGACACGGGCGGGCTCACGGTCGGCCGAAGACGCTGCGCGGGTGGGCGCGCCGCACGAGCAAGCGGCCTGGACGTTGGTGGCCAACGTCTTGCTGAACATGGATGCCACGCAGACCAAGGAATAGCGACTCGTGACGATAAGGCTGACTGGCGGTCGACTGACCCGCAGGCACGTGCTCACGGGCGCGGGACTTGGGAGCCTGGCTTTGGCGGACCTCTTGGGCCGGGAGGCCGAGGCCCGCACGGGCGTGCCGGTGCAGGGGCCTGCCAAGGCCAAGAGCGTGATCTTTTTGTTCATGGCCGGGGCGCCGTCGCAGCTCGATCTCTTCGACCACAAACCGGATCTGCAGCGCTGGAATGGCAAACCCTGCCCCGACGAGTTGATCAAGGGGGAGCGCTTTGCGTTCATCAAGGGGCGGCCGCGCTTGTTGGGCTCTCCCTACCGCTTCGCGCGCTGTGGGCAAACGGGGGCCGAGGTCTCGGAGCTGCTTCCGCACTTTCGTGCGGTGGTCGACGACGTCGCGCTCATCAAATCCATGCACACCACGCAGTTCAACCACGCGCCCGCTCAGGTCTTCATGAACACGGGCCACCAGATCGTAGGGCGTCCGAGCATGGGCGCCTGGCTTACCTATGGGCTTGGCTCTGAAAGTAAAGACTTACCCGGTTTCGTCGTCTTGCTTTCGGGCGACGCGGCTCCGGATGGCGGCAAGTCGTGTTGGGGGTCGGGGTTCCTTCCCACGAACTATCAAGGTGTAGAGTTTCGCAGCAAGGGGGATCCGGTGTTGTTTCTCTCGAACCCGCCGGGTGTTTCCGAGTTGGCGCGCAAGAACTCGATTCGCGCCCTCAACGCGCTCAACGCCGAGCACAAGCTCCGCATCGGCGACCCTGAAGTGGATACGCGGATCGCCGCCTACGAAATGGCTTTCCGCATGCAGGCGAGCGTGCCCGAATTGATGGACATCTCCCGCGAGACGCCTGCGACCCATGCGATGTACGGCACAGAACCCGGCAAGGAGTCGTTCGCGAACAACTGTCTGCTGGCACGCCGCCTGGTCGAACGGGGCGTGCGCTTCGTTCAGCTGTTTCACCGCGGCTGGGACCATCATGGAAACAAAAAGGGAGGTGACCTCGTGCACGGACTGCCCGCGCGGTGCAAAGAGGTCGACCAGGCGATGACGGCGTTGATCACCGACCTCAAACAGCGGGGGCTCTTGGACAGCACGCTCGTGGTCTGGGGCGGAGAGTTTGGCCGCACGCCCATGAACGAGGAGCGAGGCGGATCAAAGCTGCTAGGCCGTGATCACAATCCGAAGGCCTTTACGATGTGGGTGGCCGGAGGCGGCACGAAACCCGGAATCGAGATCGGCTCCACCGACAACTTCGGCTACCGCGTGGCCAACGATCCCGTGCACGTTCATGATCTGCATGCCACCGCGCTTCACCAGCTGGGCATCGACCACACCAAGCTGGTGTTCAAGTTTCAGGGCAGGGACTATCGGCTCACCGACGTGCACGGAGAGGTCGTTCACAAACTCGTGAGCTGAGCGGCGACACACGCGCTCAACGTGGGGCGGCTGGCTCCGCGGGCTTGCGTAGCAGCTTGTTGATGCGCCCGTACGCGTTCCACTCGGCCACATACAGGTTCCCCTGCGAGTCCCAGGCCGCTCCGTGGGGGGCGTTGAACTCACCCGGCCTCCATTCCGCGGGTGGCACCGCGTACTTTCCCCGCAGCTCGGGGTTGCTGTTGTCGCCCAGGTGAGCGGTCACCCGGTAGCTCTCGTCGAACAGGGTCACCCGGCCTTCGAGGTCGACGACCAGCAGATCGCGACCCCGCGCTACGATCTTCGACGGCCTCCGTAGGCCCTCTTCGACCTGCCCGAGATACGTGCCGTCGAGTGCGAAGCGCTGCAAGCGGTGGTTGGCGCGATCGGCAACCACCACTTGAGGTGTGGCGCCTCGGAGGTCGATGCCCACACCGTGCGGCTCGCGGAAGGGACCGGCCTGCCCCTCGCTGCCGTTCCACGACTGCACGTAGTTGCCTTCGTTGTCGAAGCGGTGAAGCCAATAGCGGCCGTAGCCATCCACCACGTAGACGTCTCCATTCGGGGCCACGTCGACGGCGGTGGGCCTGTATTCCTCGGCCGTCCGGTAAATGCCTCGGCGGTCGGGGAAGGGGATGGTCAACAACGTTTCACCCGTAAGGGAGATCTTGATCACCTCGTGGCGCCCGAGATGAGCCAGCCAAATGACTTCGCGACCGTTCGCCTCCTTCACGAGGCGCATACCGTGTATGCCGGCGGCCAGGTCTTGCCCGAACACGCGCAGGATCCGACCCTCAGGATCGGCCATGAAGAGGGCGTTGCCCGTATCGACACTGAAGAAGACGCGATCCTTGCTGTCGATCACCACGTCGCCATGCGTTTGCCCGACGTTCATGCCGGGTGGGAGCTTCGGCCAGCCCTCGACCCACTCGTAACGGTGCGGACCCTGCCCCACTTTCACGCCCGGCTTTGCCCGCGCCGGGGCCGGCAACATCAAGACAATCCCAGCCAGCGTCACGCCGGCCCAACGAAGAAGGAATGAGGGTCGCATGGGTAGGCCACGTCATTTACATGCGAAATTTGTGTGAGCGCAATCAGATTCGCAGCGAAATCACGCGACGCGTTTAAGGATTTGCTGGAGTCGTGGGGGGATAAATCGCGAGACCAGTGTTTGACCTGTCCACGGGTGTCCTCTTGTCGTAGCTTCGACCCGCTTTCCATGAACGCCGTCCAAGAGAATGCCTCGAAAGCCGAAAAGCCGACCAAAAGCCAACGCCTGTTCGGTAGGGCCACACCCGCGGTTCTGCTGGCAATGCTGCTCATCGTCTCCGCCTACTCGACCCTGAACTGGGCCAGAGGCTACGCATACCTGCATTGGCCAGACATGCGCATCGGAGGCATGCTGGACGGAACGGCGCGGCAGCCGTTCGTGAGCCGAACGCTGGTTCCCAGTGTTTACAAACCCATCGCAGCCGCCGCCGAGTCGCTGGTATCTCCCCTTCGTTCTATGCTTAACGAGGCCGATATCACTAGAGGGATGCTCCATGGTTTTTCGGTGGCGCACCGGATGGGGTCCGAGGATAGAGCCGCGGTCTTCTTGGCGATGGTTTGGCTCTCCCTCGTGCTTCTGGGAGTCGGCATCGTGGCGTTTCTCAGGAGTCTCGGACATGTCTCGACGGCGCCCTGGTGGACGGCGATATGTGCCGTGCTTCTTTGGCCGCTTCTAAAGTGTGAAGAGCGCGGCATCTACTTCATGTACGATCCCTTTACGCCCACGTTGGTTCTGTGGACGTTCATTGCGTTCTACAGCCGGCGCTGGGTGCTTGCGTTCTCCGGATTCGTCGCCTCAACACTGAATCGAGAGACGGGTGCCCTGTTGCCCTTGGTGGCAAGCTTCGCTTTGATCCCTGGACAAAGCGTTCGCGAGAAGTTGTCGAGTTTTGCCGGTATCCTGAAAGGAAAGGCGCCCGCCAAGTCGCGCATGGCTATCCTGGGGTTGCTGGCTGCATCTCTGTTGGGGGTTGCGATTCGGCAGGTCTCCACTCGACTCGTGTATCGAGATGCCATGGGAGACGCGCTCGAATTCCATCTCATGAATACGACGCTGTCATTTCATGCGGTCATGTCGTATTTGCCTAGAATGACGCTTGTCGTTGTCGTCTACTACCTGGTCGGCATGAGATCCTGGAATCGACTGGGAGGTCTTTTTCAAGGCGCGTCGATCATGTTTGGTTTGCAGTTGCTGGCGGGTGCGACCGTGGGCGTGATCGATGAAGTTCGGCAGTATGGTGAGCTTTATGGTGTAGGTTCTGTTCTCGCTTGTGTTCTCGTCTCTCGTCATCCCGAATCTATTGGCGCCGTGTCATTGCGAACTTTGACAAGAGGTGCAAGGCAGGCCGATGTCGCAGCTGGTTCCCTTGTGGCCCTCTTGTTGGCCTGGTCGACGGCAAACCACTGGAGAGATTCGATGAATTCCCACGCAAGTTTCGAGCGCGTTCACCTTAGTGAAAGATCGGGGTTATCCACACGTTCCCCTGAAGGAGAGCCCTGGGACGCAAACGGCAACTACGTCTTCGGAGACGACCGAGTCACGGTTTTTGTTGCGCAGTCGAAGGTTCGGCTCGATTCTCTAGAAATCGGTCTCGATGGCAACGACGAGTATAGAGTGTCCCTGAGGACCGACCAAAGTCGGGAGGAACACATCGTCTCTCCGGTGGGAGCTCCCGGGATCAGAAATCACCGGTTTCGCATCCCGGATGGCAGGCTAAATGAGGTGTACGTATTCCCAATCACAGGAGACGGCCGCTACGCTGTGGGGCATCTCCTGCTGAATAGGTAGGTCCGAGTCGCAAAGGGCGAACTGCGCCGCGACGCACTCTCGAGACCGGCAGGACCCTTGCACGGCGTGGGGGGGATGACGGGCTGCGGAGAGGTTGACGGGTGCAGAGAGGCCGAGCGCACGTTCGAGGGTGTCAACGAGGCGTTTCATGGCGCTTACGGCCAGGTGCGTGCCAGGGCGGAGCGCGAGAGCGCCGTCTTCGTTTTCCTGGACGATGTGCTCTGGGTCGTGCGGGGGGCGTCGCGTTTGTCCCTGCCGGTCACCCCGCCTGTGTTCCGACTGCTCAAGGCGGCCGCCCACGGACCCGTGGGGCTTTACGCCGCCCTGTGCGGCCTTGCCGACGGCCCCCTGCCCAGCGACGCAAGGGAGACTTTGCGGGCGTACCTCGCCCGCCTCGAACGCGCGGCCAGCACCGGGCCGCGGGGCGCCGTGAGGGGTGATGAGGTGGCATTGGTCAAGGACGTCACGAAGGCCACCCGCGATTTTCTGCGGGCGTTGCTGGCGGCAGACCTGCTCCAGCGTTCCGCGCTCGAGCGCTTTGCGCGCGCCCTTGGCCCCCGCCTCCTGATCCTGACCGAGGCGGCCACCCGCGCCCAACTCGCAGCCCTTCATCGACAGGTCGAAACCGCCTACGGTGAGCTTTCTCCCGCCGAGCGCCGCGGGCTCGAGGTGGTGGTGGCGGGGGACCATCAAGCGCGGGAGCGGAGCAGCGCCATGCAGTACTTCCGCAAGCGCTTCCAGGAGCCGAAGGGCGCCGAGGTGAACGTGGCTTACGCCGAGAACGTCACCACCTTGGAAGAAGCGCTCGCATTGGTGGGCGTTCGGCGCGTCGACAGGGCCATAGCGCGCGCCTTTTTCGGGGATGAACGGCGCCTACAGCGAGACGTGCTGGGCGATGCCGCCAAGAGCATTCTTGCGCACGAGACCTTTACGCCACTGGGCTAGCCTGTCGTTTCCGACACGCCCCGTCCCGTGTGGACGCGTTACCGCATGCCCACACAAAAAGGCCGTATTTTCGGCTTCCTTGCGTGCAGGCTGTGTGTCCCGGGTCCATCGCATCGGGCATGGTTCTTGAAGGCCTGCATCGCCCGAGGTCCAGATGGCAAAGACGAGCAAAGACGAGAAGACCGAGGACGCAACCAAGATTCTGATGACCCAGCACCGGGAGGTCGAGGCGTTCTTCGAGGAGCTCGAAGACGGAAACCCGAAAATGTCCACGATGAAGAAGCTGGCCAACTCCTTGGCCTTGCACATGACGCTCGAAGAGCGGATCTTTTATCCCGCGAGCAACGAAGATGAAACCGAGGGGCAGCTCCGCGAGGGTGTCGAGGAGCATCTGGCCGCCAAGCGCACGCTGGCCGATCTCCTGGCGATGAAGCCCAAGGATCCGCAATTCAGGGCGAAGGTCGCCGTGCTCAAGGAGCAGGTCCTCCATCACGTCAAGGAGGAGGAAAAAGAACTCTTCCCCAAGGTGCGCAAGCTGCTCGGTAAGGAGCGGCTGGCAGAGCTCGGTGACGAGATGCGTATGCTCGCCTCCAAGCTGGGACGCACCAAAAAGAACGTGGGAAAGCAGCTGTCCTCCCAGACCGATCACGCTGCGTCTTTGTGACGGACGGGCGCCGCCTCCTCACTCACCAGCGGACGAGGGCGGCGCCCCAGGTAAACCCGGCGCCGAAGGCGGCGAAACAAACGAGGTCGCCCGGTTGGCATCGCCCCGCGGCGCGCGCTTCGTCGAGGGCCAGGGGAATCGAAGCGGCGGTGGTGTTGCCGTAGCGCTGGATGTTGTTCCAGACCTTGCTCCCGGGCAGACCCATGCGCTGCTGGACCATTTCGCTGATCCGCAAGTTGGCTTGATGCGGGATGAGCAGATCGATGTCGCTTGGGGTGAGCTGGTTCGCCGCGAGCGCTTCCTCGATCACCTCCGGCATGCGTACCGAGGCGTGCTTGAACACGTTGCGGCCGTTCATGTGGGGAAACTGAGCCCCATCGTGCAGATGAGCGGTGTCGATGCGGGGCATGGTGGCGCTCGAAGGATAGTTGCAGCAAAGCTCGTCAGCGAAGCGCCCATCGGCGTGCAGATGAACCGAGAGCACACCGCGCGCGGGATCCTCGGTTGGGCCTAGCACCACGGCGGCCGCGCCGTCGCCGAAGATGACGGACACGTCTCGGCCCCGATCCGAAAAGTCGAGCCCCGTCGAGTGCACCTCGGAGCCAATCAGCAACACGCGCCGGTAGGTGCCGATGCGGATGAACGCATCAGCGATGGACAAGCCGTAGAGGAACCCGGAGCACTGGTTGCGAATGTCCAGCGCGGGCACCCCCGCAGGGATGTTCAGTTTGGCCTGAACGAGCACGCCGTCGCCGGGGAACGCGCGATCGGGGCTGAGCGTGGCGTAGATGATGAGGTCGACGTCGTCGGGGCTCACCCCGGCGTTGGCGAGGGCCGCCCGCCCCGCCTGGGCGCCCAGATCCGATGCCCCCATCGGCGCGCGTGCGAAGTCGACATGGCGGCGCTCTTCGATGCCTGTGCGCTGGCGAATCCACTCGTCGGAGGTGGTCATCACCTGCGCGAGTTCGTCATTCGTAACCACCTTGTCGGGCACCGCGTGCCCCGTTCCCAGAAAGATCGTTCGTGTCATGTGGGTGTCTCCTGGACGGCCGTAGCCACCTGCCAGACACCCTGGCGACCGTTGGTGACTCTCGGGTGGCAACGGTGCGACAATTTTGCGCCACCGTAGCGCTGCACGGACGCGGGTTTGTGAGGCAGCGTTTCGTCAAGGGAACATCGACCTCACTGGGGCTTTTGGGGATCGATCGGTACCGACATAAACGTGCTTGTGCTGCACGACGAATCGACAAGTGTAAGGGGCCATCCGGCAAGCCTGCGGGTAGTATCCCGCCCATGGAAACACGACTCTCTACCGACGAGTACGAGATCGTAACGGAGCGCGCGTGGGACCAGATCACGAAAACGCTCGATCTGTCTGCCCACCCGCTTGCCGAGGTGGTCGCATGAGATCCGCGCATACCCGCCACAGGATTCTCATCGTCGAGGACGACGAAGGCATCGCCGATTCACTGCTCGGGGCGCTCGAGGATCGGTACGATGTGGCGCTCGCACGCAATGGAAGAGAGGGCCTGGAGGCCCTGTCGCTTTACTGCCCAGATCTCGTGCTCCTGGATCTCATGCTGCCGGTGCTCGACGGCGCTGGGTTTCTCGCCGCCCGGACGGCGGTGCAACGAGGTGTTCCGGTGATCATCATGTCGGCGGGCTGGGACGCGGGCCGCGTCGCTCGTGAGCACGGGGTTCCGCATGTCCTGGTCAAGCCGTTCGGCCTGGAGGAACTCGACCGTCTGCTCGAGCGTTTGCTGACGCCCTCCGGGGGGAGGGGCGGTACGGGCTCCGGCACACCCCGGCACGGTGAGGCCAAAGGAGGCGGGGGCACCCGGGGAGGCGAAGCGAGACGCTGGCGCCACCTGACCCTCGGGCGTGCCCCCGGGGTCCGGGGTGTGCCCTTGCGCGCCGGCACCCTGCGCTGGGAGTGGAACGACGCGAACGGAGGGCGGCAGCTCGTGGCGGGGTGGGCGGTGCGCGCCCGCAGCTGGGGCCCCCCCCCACCTCCGCGCCCGCCCCGGGGCGCGGGGCAGGCCCCGGAGCCGAACCGGCCCTCTGACGCCGCATCCCGCGGGAGCCGGGCGCGCCGCAAACGGTCTTCTCGCGGGCGCTTCGGCTGAGCCGCGGGCGCGTGTACAGCCTCAGGGTCGCGTCGACCGGGCCGACGGCACGGTGGCGAGCAGCCTGTCGAGCGCGCTGAGGTCCGGCGGCTTTGCCATGTGCCTGTCGAAGCCAGCCCGCTTGGCCCTCTCGATATCCTCCGCCGCTGCGTATCCGCTGAGCGCCACCAGAAAGGCCGATGCCAGGGTGGGATCGGCGCGCACGGCCCGCGCCACGTCGTAGCCGTCCATGCCTGGCAACCCGATGTCACACAGGACCACGTCGGGCACGAAGCTGCGGAGCGCTGCCAGGCCTTCGGGCCCGTCGAACGCCACCCTCACGTCGTGCCCACCCGCTTCGAGCACGTCTTTGAGGCTCTCGGCGCCGTCGACGTTGTCGTCGATCACCACGATGCGCTTCGGCTCCCAGGGGGCGCCAGGCTGATCGAAGGGGGGCATGGGCCTAACCATACCTTCGCGTTCGAGACGGGCCACCCCATAGAGGCCTTCGGCGCGCACGCTATGATGGCTGCGCATGGCAGGTGGCTGGCATCACCTTGGTTTCGGGGGCGCCCGCGCGCTCGTGCTCCTGCTGGGGCTGGGCCTGGGATGGGGCCGTGCGCGGGCGGCGGCGCCCGAGGCGGTGGGCACCTGCCCGGAAAGCCCGGCGATCGAGCGGGCCCTCGCGTCGGCGCTACCGGCTGCAGAGCTGGCGCGGTTGCTGGCCGAGCCCGCACCGCTCGCCATGGCCTTCGACGAGGGGACCACCTTCGTGGTGCAAAGGGGCACCCAGCGCCGGGTACTGGAAGATCCAGAGCGGGATTGCGCCGCCCGGGCCCGCAACGCGGCCGTCTTTCTGGTTTTGGCCCTTTCGTTGGAGGCGACCACCGCCCCGCAACCGCCCCCGACGCGCGTCGCGGAGACAGTCTCCCCCTGGCAGCTCGAGGGCGCCGCGGTGGGTGAGTTCGTGCCCGGCTTGGGGGCAGCGGCAGGCGCTCACGTGGCCCTGTCGCCCCCCGCGTGGGGACCCTGGCAGCTGGCCACGGTGGGGGGCGCAACCCACACGCTGGGGGCCCGGTTCGAGGGCCTCGAGGCCGAAGAGCTGCGCGTGTTCGCGCGGGGAGGCGGGCGGTTTCTGTTCGGGGGGCCGGTCTGGGAGGGAGCGGTATCGGCGCTGGGTGCCCTCACGTGGACCCGCTGGGAGCTTGCTCCCTTGCCCCGCGCGCAGCCCGACGCGGTCCTCGTAGGCTCCGTGCAGGCGGAGGCGCGGCTCGGGTGGCGCCTCGGACGTTTTCGCCCTTTTGTGGCCTTGGGGGTCGAATGGCTGCCCGCGCCGCCCCGGGTACGGCTCGACCCTGGGCTGCGGTTCCGCACACCCGGGTTGCGCTGGCAGCCTCAACTCGGGCTGGCCATTTCGATTCCGTGAAGGTTTCGGGGCCGCCGATACATTCCTCGAGGATCCTTGATCTCGAGTTTCAAAGAACGCCCCCACGCGCCAGAGCCGCACGACGTCACGGACGGCGGCAAAGCCGGGGACGCGTTCGACGCCTTCTATGCTCAGTGGGTGAGCAAGGTGTTCGCGTGGCTGCGCGCCCAGGGCGTGCGCCCCGCCGAGCTCGACGACGTGGCGCAGGACGTGTTCCTCGTGGTGCATCGGCGCCTTCCCCGCTTCGATGGCCGGCATCCGGCCGCGTGGCTTTACCGGGTGGCGCACAACGTGGTGCGGAATCATCGGCGCGCCGCCTGGCTCAAGCGGCTCGTGTTCATGGACACGTCCGATCCGGAGCTTCCCTTCGTAGACGAGCGCACCACGTCCGCGGCGCACGAGGAGGCCGAACGTCTGCGCGCGCTGCAGGTTTTGTTGGATCGCATGGAGCCGAAGCGCCGGGCTGCCTTGTGGATGTTCGAGGTGGAAGGCGCGAGCGGCGAGGAGATCGCCGAGGTTCAGGGCGTGCCGCTCAACACCGTGTGGTCACGGTTGCGGCTGGCCCGCCAGGACCTCGCCAAACTGGTCGAGAGCGCGCGGCAGGCGCAGCAAGGCGGAGAGTGGCCATGACACACGAGCGGTCCGAATGCGATCTGGGGTCGCCCCCGAGCCCCGCGCTGCAGCGGTGCTTGTTGGCTTTACGAGCAGCCTTTGGCGACGATGGCGTGCGGGCCCGTTCCCTGCATCGTGCGCTCCGCCGCCAGCTTGCGGTGGGCGCTCCGCGAAGAGGCCGGCGGCTGCGGCCAGCGCTGGTGCTTTTCAGCCTGTTCGTGGCCGGGGGGGCAGCCGCGGCGGCCGTAGGTCTGCTGCGCGCACCCGCACCTGCCCCGTCTCTTCGGGACGCGGATCGCCCCCGGTCTCCCGCGCGCGGGTCCTCCCCTCCGGTGACCCGTCCGCTCGCTCCCGCCGAGGTGCTCACCGAGAGCCCTCCCGAGCTTCCCGTCCGCCTCGCGTCTCCGCCGCGCCGTCCGCCCCGCCGCGCGCCGGCTGTGCGCACGGAGGTCCCGCCCGCGGCCGCGAAGGTGTCCGAAGCTCCGGCCCCCGCACCGAGCGCCGCCGAGTCACGCCTGTTGCTCGCGGCGGTGCGCGCGCTCAAGCGGCAGGCCCAGCCCCGGCAGGCGCGGGCCCTGGCTCAGCGCTACGAGGCCGAGTTCCCGCAGGGAGCGTTGCTCGAGGAGGCCCGTGCGCTCGCGTTTCAGGCCGCCGCCGAGGCGGGAGATGCGGACGCACCCGCGCTGGCACGCAGCTACCTTGCGCTTTACCCCGCGGGCCGTTTTGCGGTGGTGGCCGCCCGCGTGGGCGCGCGGGCGGCGCCTTGAGCGCGGGCCGTCAGGGCTGCTTGGGGCTCAGGGCGGGACCCTGCCCAGTGGGCAGCGCCCCCTGCGAAATCACGAAGCGATCGAACTTGGCGTTCGACTCGCGTCGTTTGAGCGTGAAGGTCTTTGCGCCCGCCGTGGCCACCTGGAACGAGCCCAGCTCCGACCACGCGAAGGCGGCCTGGCTGGCGGCGCCCATCTCCACGGGGGGGCCCCCATCGATGCGGTAATAGGCCGAATTGGCGCCGTTATCGGGGAAGAGGTTGCGGGAGAAGATTTTGTACGTGCCCGTTTGGTTGAAAAACAGCGCGTACGTCAGCTCTGCCGAGGCCACGTCGGCCTCCTTGACGTTGAACGACATCGTGGGCACCACCACGTAGCCGGTGCCAAGCGCGCCAGGGCTCACGTTCTCCACCACCCAGGCCTGATCACCGTTGGCGTTGGCGCTCTGGAAGCCCTCGGCGTCAAAGGTAACCGTGCCGCCCTGCTCGAGGTAGGTGTTTTGCGGCCACGTGACGTTGAGAGGCACACCCGCCGACGTGGTGCGCTGGCCAATGTCATCTTCGGCCACGGCCGTGAGCACGCGGGCGCCTGCCTGGGGCCGGACGTTGGCTAGGGCGTAGGGCGCCGTGGTGTCGCTGCCCAGGAGCTGAGGGCCGTCGAAGAAGTCGACCTTTTGGATGGTGCCTCCTGCAGAGGCCGCCGAGGCTTCCACGGTGATCGCTGCGCCTGTGCTGATGCTGGTGTTTGCCAGGGGCCGGGTCAGAGTCACCGTGGGGGCGGCCACGAGCGTGAGGGACACGGGGCCGGAGGTGGCGGTTTTGTCGGCGTTCGTGACGGCCCGTGCGACCAGCGTGTGCATGCCCGGCGAAAGCCCCGAGACGGCCACGGTGAAGGGCGCGGCGGACGACGTGCCGCGGATTGCGTCGCCTTCGAGAATCTCTACGCGGGCGATCTGGCCGGGTGCGCTCACAGCGGCGTTCACCGAGACCTGTACGGGCGACGCCGCCGGCAGCTTGCTACCCGGTGTCGGCGCGGTGATCGCGACGGTGGGGGTGGGGGGCTCGGCCGGCGTGCCGCCCGTACCCGGGTTGCCGCCGGTGCCAGGGTTCATGCCGCCGGTGCCGGGGTTCATGCCACCGGTGCCGGGGCTCGTGCCGCCCGTACCCGGGTTGCCACCGGTGCCGGGGTTCATGCCACCGGTGCCGGGGCTGGTGCCACCGGTGCCGCCTTTTCCGCCGGTGCCCAAGGCACCGCCGCTACCGCCCTTACCGCCGGCGCCGCCCGAGGCGCCACCGGTTCCTGGCACCGCGTCCCCCGGACCAGCATCTCCGTCCCCGGGGCGCTTGCCGTCGTCGCGGCTCTCCGGGCTGCCGCAGCCGGCGAGCGCAACGCCGAGCGCTGCCACCCCCAGGCCAAAAAAGATCGCGGTCGAGCGGAACAAGGGTGCGGACATGGAGCCTCGTGGGAGCGGGTCTAGAGGAGGTCTAGAGGGCTATGGCCGAGGGCGCGGGGCCCGATCGACAAAGGGAGACCCAAAAGTTTAGCACAGCGAACCCGAAACTCGGGCGGAGTGCGCCTGCGCACACCGGGCGAATTCATTCCTCCTGGTCGGCCCCCAAAAGGCGCGCGCGTATTTTCTCTGACGCTAGCCACTCCCGCGCCAGGGGGGCCAGCGCCTGGGCTCTGTAAGCGCTGAAACCTTCCTGCAAAGTCGGGTGCAACCGCAGGAGACGGGCGAACCCCCCGAGCGCCTGGCGGGCTTCGAGGGCTTCCAGGAGCTGCACCCGCACGTGGGGGGCTTCGACCTGCGCTTCGACGAAACGCCGGCGCAGGTCCCGACGGAGCCAGGCCGGCGCCAAAGGCAAGGGGCGATAGCGCGCCGGGTCGTTGCGCACGTCTGCGAACAGGGCCTGCTCGTCGAACGCCTCCTGCAGCACCATCTCCACGCCGCCGGTGAGGCGGTCGAGGTAGTAGGCGCACGAGACGGAGGGGCCTGCGTCCAGGGCCTCCGCCAGCGCGGGCAGGTCGATGTCGAGGGGGGTGGCCATGCGGCGATCCTGCAAAGCGACGCCCCCGGGTCAAGGGCCGCCGTCAGGTTTGTGACAAGGGCTCGTCACGCGGCCGCGTACGGGGCATTCCGCCAGCGCTTGACGTGAGCGGGGCACCCCGTCCAGCTTGGCTTGGTCCTTGCTGTTGCGGGTTGCGCCATGAATGTGTCGCCGTCTCCAGCGCCGCTCGTTTCGATCATCGTGCCGGTGTTCAACCTGTGGGAGTACACCCTCCGGTGCCTGCTTTCGGTGGTCAGGCACACGTCCCACATCCCCCACGAGGTGATCGTGATCGACGACGCCTCGACCGACGAGACCGCCGCGGCCTTGCCGCTGCTGGAAGGAGTTCGGTTCCACAGAAACGACGTGAACCAAGGGTTCTCTCACAACAACAACATCGCCGCGCAGATGGCGAGAGGCCAGTACCTCGTGTTCCTGAACAACGATACCGAGGTCCACCCTCGTTGGTTGGATAAAATGCTCGACGTCATGAAGTCCGATCCCTCCGTGGGGATGGTCGGCTGCAAGCTGCTGTTCCCGGACGGGACCATTCAACACGGGGGCGTTGGCTTTTCTTACGGTTCGCCCGACCCGATCTCACCCTATCACCTCGACTATCAGAAGCCCTCCGCGACAAGCACAGAGCGAAGGTCGCTGCAAGCGGTCACCGCGGCCTGTGCACTCATGCCGCGCTCACTCTTCGTCTCCCTCGGGGGATTCGACGAGGGCTTTCGCATGGGCTACGAGGACGTGGATCTCTGTCTACGCATTCGAGAAGCTGGGTGGAAGATCATCTACACGCCAGACTCGTTGGTCACGCACTACGAATCGCTCAGCCCGGGACGGTTTGAGTCGGGGCGACGCAATATCGAGAGATTGCATGAAAACTGGCTGGGGCGCTTCGAGGCCTACGACGCTGACTACCGAAAAGTGATACCGCCTCGTAGCGGGCTTCGGCGGCAACCTTGCTCCGTCGTGGTCAGCGTGCACGATGAACTATCGGCCGTCGCGCCGGCTCTTCACAGCCTGACCTGCGCAATGGCGCCCGATGATGAGCTCATCCTGGTCGATGACGGTTCGGTCGGCGCCACATCGAAATTCTTGCGCCTCTTCGCTGACCGGCAGACCGTGCCCACGCGCGTCCTTCGCCACGAGACGCACAGGGGTCTGGCGCGGGCCTGGACGAGCGGGCTTGCCGTGGCGACGTATGAACGCGCCGTCGCCTGCACGTGCACGGTTTGTGTGTTGCCCGACGCGGTCGATCGTTTGATGCGTCACCTGGAAGCCGATCCCCAGATCGGCCTTCTCGGCACCCGTACAGCCGACGGTACCCACTACGAAGGTCGCTGGCGGCTCTACATGGAAGGCGTAGACCCCGGCCGCGTCCCTCGTGTCGGTGCTGGGGCGGCGCCGTCTTCGACTCATCTCACGACCGCGCTCGTGGCCGGGCCCACGGCGGGACTGCGCAGGCTGGTCGAGGAGATGCCGCACGGGGTACCGGGGCAGCATCCAAAACTCTGGACGACCGCGCTGCGGGAGGAGGGGCGCCGGTCGGCCGTTGCCCCGGATGTCGAAGCCTTTCCCCTCACGCAGGTCTTTCCCGCGTGCAACGAGGCTACACGAAGCCTCTACTTCGAGCACGTGGCCGCAGCCCTGGACGGTGGGTTGCCAGGCGAGAAAGTCTCTGTAATCGTGGTGGCGCGCGACCACGAGGACGCGCTTTGGGCTTGCCTCAGCGCGCTCGTGGCTCACACGCAGAAAGCCATGGAGCTCATCATCGTGGACGATGGCTCTTCGACGCCCCTGAGGGTCCGAGCCGAGCAGCGCCTTGCCACCCTCCGCACGCGTGCTTTCGTCAGCACCTCTTGGATTCGCAACGAAGGGCCGATGGGCCTGCCATTCGCGATCAATCAAGGGTTGGCCCATAGCACGGCAGCGGAGCTCGTCGTGATGAACGGGGACGTGCTGGTCACCCCGCAATGGCTAGTGCGCATGAGCGCGGTGTTGAGGCTGAGCCCTGACATCGGTATTGTGGCGCCTACCGCGAACACGGGGCCCCGTCCACAGCGCTGCGACATGCCCAATGCGCTCCATCCGCCCATGGAGCTAGATGACTTTGCTGCCGAGCGCAGAGCCAAGTACCTGGGCGAGTTCGGAGGCATGCCGCGGGTCTCCGGCGTCTGTCTCCTCCTGCGCAGGGAGCTCGTTGATGCGATCGGTGGCTTTGACCCGAGTTATCCCCAAGATGGCGACGTAGAAGACTACTGCTTGCGGGCCACCCGAAGAGGCTTTTTGGTGGCGATGGCGCGAGAAGCCTACGTCGAACACCTCGGGCGCCTTCCTGCACGCTGGCTCGATCTTCATCCGCGTCGCGCACACCCACGTGGGTGGCTTCGATTCTGCGAACGCTGGCATCATGACCCGGCGGACTCAGACACCGACGGACTGTCCAAGGTGTTCGCTCCGGAGCCCGGGTTCAATCCCGCGACCGACCGGGTAACTCTGCCGACGACGCCTAGCGGCGTCGCATCCAGAACGAACCACCCGATTCATGTAGAAGCCCCAGCTCCCGTTGGATCGCATTCACCCCGTAGCGGTGTGCAAAGTAGTTCACGGCAAACTTGACTTCCCACTCACTGTTGTGGGCCAGGAACGCAGAGAGCATGTACTGCTCGCTGTATACGTGGCGCTGCTTCACCATCCATGACTCGGGGTAGTCGAAGGGCAAGAAGATGTCGTGAAAGTGGACCCACACCCCCGTGGGGATGCGTGGAAGAACATGCGAGAAAATCATGTTTACATCCCCGTAGGGCTTCACGACGTGGCTCGAATCGATGAAAAGTACGTCTCCGTAGGAGAGCGTGTCGAAGAGCCCTAGATCGACCTCTTGCAGCGGCGCCACGTAAGCATCGACTTGCAGGCTCTTGATGACGTCCGCCCGAAAGGGCTCGATACACGTCACGCTCGACCCTGGTCGCGCGTTCCTTACCATAGCCGCGCTCATCAGCTTGGTCGAAAACCCACTTCCGACTTCGATGACCCGCTTTGGATTCAGCTCGCGCAAGAGGGAGTAGAGGGTGAAACCGTCCACGTCACAGAAGTAGTCGTTGCGGCGGTGGTAAACCCGATCATCGGACACCGGGTTCTCCGGGAAGTCGAACTCGGAGACATATGTCTTGAGCTTGCTCCAAAGCGCGAGTTGATCCTCGTAGCGCCAAGCGATGTGACCGCTGGGGATGTCGCTGTAAGGCCTACGGTAGAGCTCGAGCTTGTCGTAGTCGGGGATGGGGCTGTCGTAGGCCAGTCTGACGACCTGGAAACCCCTCTGCGCGGCCGCGGCAGGAGACTGAACCAATGCTTCGAGGAGCTGCGACAACTCGTCCATGGGGCCGATGCTACGTGCTTTGCTCGCATCACGCAAAAACGGGACGCGCCGGGCGCCGACCGGGCGTCACCTCTGTGACGCAGCCATCTTTCTGACGAGGCCCCGGCCCTCCTCCCGCAAATACGATAATGATTCTAATCCCTTCGAGCGCTGTAAGCCTACTACTGGCGTGGCACGTCACTTGCTCAATCGGCTTGCCATGGCCTCCAGCCCCGTTGCCCCCTCGCCCAAAGTCACCGCCATCGTCTCCACCTACGCGTCGGCCCGGTTTCTTCGGGGCTGTCTCGACGACCTCTTGGCGCAAACCCTTTACGCGCAGGGGAACCTCGAGATCCTCGTCATCGACAGTGGATCCCCCGAAGACGAGAGCGACATCGTCAGGGAGTATCAGCGTCGATTTGCCCACATTCGGCTCGAGCGGACCGAACGCGAGACCCTCTATGCATCCTGGAACAGGGCCATCGACCTCGCCACAGGCGCCTATCTCACGAACGCCAACACGGACGACCGCCATCGCCCCGACGCCCTCGAGCTGCTGGCAAGCCACCTCGATGGAAGTCCTGATACGGCCGTGGTGTACGCCGACTCCCTCGTGACGACGGTGGCAAATGAGACCTGGGACACCAACACGGCCGAGTCACGACTCGATTGGCCGACGTTCTCGTACGCCGAGCTTCAGCGCCGCTGCATCGTAGGCCCGCAGCCCATGTGGCGCAAAGCTCTTCATGCACGTTGGGGACCGTTCGACCCCGCCTTTCGCGTCGCGGGCGACTACGAGTTCTGGCTCCGGATCGGAAAAATCGAGCGCATCGATCGCTACCCGGGGACGCTGGGCCTCTACTATCGCAATCCGGGAGGTCTCGAGCACGGTTCTGGCGCGACAAGTGACGAAACAAGTGCAATTCAACGCCGATACGCTCCGGCAGCGACCTTTGTCGTGACGAAGGAGCCCTCGCCGGTCGCCGCTGAAAATCCGATGAGGCCATCTTCGGGTGAGCCCCTCGTCTCGGTGATCATGCCCACCTACAACCGCCCAGATTTCCTCGGCCGCGCCCTCTCATCGCTCTGTATGCAGACGTTCACTGACTTCGAGGTGGTGGTGGTCAACGACTGCGGAGAGCCCGTCGAGGGGATCGTTCAGTCTTTTGCCGACCGCCTACAGATCACCTACGTTTGTCACGCGCGCAATCGAGACAGGTCGGCGGCGCGCAACACCGGAATCCGTGCGTCTCGCGGGAAATACATCGCCTACCTGGACGACGACGACGCTTACAGGGCAGAACACCTCGAGCTTCTGGTGCATGCCCTGCGGGCACAAGGTGCATGCGTGGCCTACACCGAGGCAGAGTGGGTCGAGGAAGAACGAATCGCTACCGGATATCGTGCGGTGAAGAGCTCGCGGGCTCGCGACGCTACCTTCAGTCGCGATCGCCTGATGGTTCAGAACTACATTCCGATTCTCTCAGTCATGCACGAAAGAACCTGCATGGACGAGGTGGGGATGTTCGACGAATCTCTTGCGACTCACGAGGACTGGGATCTCTTCATCCGGTTCGCAAACCGTTACCGCTTCGTGCACGTCGCCAGCATCACGGCAGACGTGTCGATGCGCAACGATGGGTCAAGCACGACGAGCGCCCACCGCAGCGACTTTCTGAGAACGCTGAAGCTGATTCACACTCGGTACCATCATTTGATTGCCGAGCGACCTGACCTTTTGGCGGATCAAGCCAAGTTCTATGAAGCAACGGCGCCCCTTCCAGCGCCGGAGCCAGAGGTCGATGTCTACGATAAAGCTTACGCCTGGGGTTGGGCGAATCCGGCCCTCAAAGACATCGTGTATTTGTGCTACAAGACCCCGAATCTCAGCGAAAATGCCAGACGATTCTACGAGAGCGACGAGTTCAAGTCGGAATGCCAACTTCTTCGCGATCTCGGCCAAGGACCAGGGACCGGAGTACGCGTTCTCGATGTTGGATGTGGAAACGGCGTTGCAAGTTATGCTTTGGCCCGAGCCGGCTATCAGGTGACGGCAATCGACTCGTCGAATGGGACGCTCGCTGGCGTGAGAGCGGCCGAGAAGCTCCAAGGCTTGGATGGCGTGACTTTCAAGGTGGGCCGCGCCGACCCGCCCGGTCTTCACTTTCCCGATGGTCACTTCGACGTCATCTGGATGCGCGAAGTCCTTCATCACATCAAGGACCTTCCAGCGTTCCTGGGCGAAGCTCACCGAGTTCTACGTCCTGGCGGCCTCATCTGCTGCTTTCGGGATACCGTCATCTGGAACGAAGAACAGCGAAAGGACTTCTTTGAAAAGCATCCCTTCTACCACATAACCAAGGACGAAGGTGCGTACTACCTGGATGAGTATAGGAGAGCCTTCCGCGACGCAGGGTTCTCCTGCGAGCGCGAGCTCAACCCCGTCGAGTCTCCCATCAACACCTTCCCAGGCCCTTGCAACCCGATGCAGAGGTTCGACGAAGCTTCCTCACGAACAAGGCGTACGGGTTACGACCTGTTCTCCTTCTTCTACAGAAAACCTCGTACGAGGATGCCCGGTGATGATGTGACGGCCCTCGTGGAGGGTGCCATTCGTAGGTTCAACGACTTCCAAGCCCGTTTGGGTGCCTCAGGACGTTGATGATGCCAAGTGTCATGGTCACGGGTGCCGGAGGATTCCTGGGATCCCACATTGCGGAGCGCTTTGCTTCCTCCTCGTACGACGTCACGGCCGTGGGACGATTTGCGACCGAGTTCACACGGACGCCGCCCGGCGTGAGACGATTCGTAGGGATGACCCTTCCTGATCGGAGATTCGTGGACGCCGTCAAACGGAGCAAACCAGACATCCTGGTCCACTGTGCGGGAACCGCGTCGGTTCCTGATTCAGTCGCGCACCCTTACGCCGACTTTCAGCGCACGGTTGATGTGTGCGCATTCGTGCTCGAGTCTCTTCGAACGGAAAGTCCCAGGAGCCTCTTCATTCTGCTCTCGAGTGCCGCCGTATACGGAAACCCGGAAACCCAGCCGATCGTGGAGTCGACGCCCACGAAGCCCGTCTCTCCCTACGGATACCACAAGCTCCTGTGTGAACTCCTGGCGCGAGAGTCCGCGGAGTTGCACGGGGTCGAGGTCGCCATCCTTAGAATCTTCTCGGCTTATGGCATTCGTCAGAGAAAGCAGGTCATTCATGATCTGTTCATGAAGCTTTGTGGTGCGGGTGAAGGAGATGTCGAGCTCATGGGTACAGGTAACGAAACCAGGGACTTCATCCACGCACGAGACGTTGCCACGTCGGTCGAACTCATCGCCAAGGAGAGGGCCACGGGAGTGTTCAACCTGGCCTCCGGTGAATCGATCTCGATCTCCTCGCTTGCTGCCGAGATCTCACACGCCCTCGACTCGCGAAAACCCATCGTGTTTACAGGAACCCGCAGAAAGGGGGATCCCGTGGGATGGAAGGCAGACATCGGGAGACTTCGTGCGATGGGATTTCGGCCCGCCGTCCCGCTGAGACAAGGATTGGCCGAGTACGCCGACTGGTACCGGCAGCACTGCCTCGGAGCCCACTGATGGCAAAGAGAATCGGCATTCCCGTGATTGGTAGCGCCGAATGGATAGGTGGCGTTTCCTATGTAGAAAACCTCGTGAAAGCCGTGCGTTTGCTTCCGGATGAGGAGCAGCCTGAGCTGACGTTGCTTGTGTCAGACAAAGATCTCGAAGCGCTGCCGCTCCACGCACACTTCCTTCATCTGTTTGACGGTGTGCTCCATCGGGGGACACAGCGGACTGCCGTCGAGTCGCTGTTCGGGCGAGCTGTCGCGGTCTATTCCTCAGAGGTGGAGCTGGGCGGACTTGTAGACTTCGTGTTTCCCGCTGCTGATTTCATGTTGGGGAAGATCGCGGCTGCGTCCTGGATTCCCGATTTTCAACACGTTCACCTGCCGCAATTCTTCTCATCGACGGAGATACAGGAAAGGGATCGTTCTTTTCTATGGAAATCCTCTCGGTCACAGACTGTGGTATTCAGCAGTCAGAGCGCAGCTGCCGACTTTCGGCGCCTCTATCCGCAGTCCTCTTCGAGAATTGCCACCTTGTGCTTCCATACTCTGCCGGAGTCGCTCTGGTTGCGATCCGATGCGGTCCAGGTCCAACGCAAGTACGGACTTCCGGACCGCTTCTTGCTTTGTAGCAATCAGTTCTGGGCACACAAGAACCACTGCAGAGTGTTCGAGGCGCTGGGATACATGAAACTGATGGGCTGCCCCGTGTCGCTCGTCCTCACCGGGAGCAAAAGCGACTATCGACACAAAACCTACTTCGAGACGCTGATGAGGATGCCGGGAGCTCTGGGAATCGAGGAGCAAGTTCATGTGCTAGGGAACATTCCTCGTATCGATCAGATCCAGCTCATGAGGCGATCCTTGGGAGTCATTCAGCCCTCGTTATTCGAGGGATGGAGTACCGTGGTAGAGGACGCCCGCGCTCTTGGAAAGGTCATGTTCCTCTCAGACATAGATGTTCATCGCGAGCAATCACCTGACCGAGCTCACTACTTCCCCCGCGAAGACGCTTTGGCGCTCGCTCACCTGATCCAGGCCCAACTCCCTCATCTAGAGCCCGGCCCGCAGCTCCGCAGCGAGCTCGAGTGTGCCCGTGCATCCTTGGAAAGAGTCATGGGGTTCGGACGCAAGTTCATGGACATCTGCGCCTGAACTAACTTTCGGGTCGAGGTACCTCCTTGACGATGCGGGCCGGGTTCCCAGCGACCATCGTCCAAGGGGGAACATCGCGTGTCACCACGCTGCCCGCCGCAACCACGGCTCCTTCGCCTATGGTGACGCCCTTGAGGACAATCGTGTTGAATCCCATCCAGACTTTGTCGCAGATTCTGACAGGTGAACGACGCACGTGAGTCCAGTCCTTGTTCCCGGAAAGCCAGTCAACGACGTCGTTCCTTCGAAGGCGGAAGTCAGTTGAATGCGAGTCATGATCCGTGATGGTGCACCCCCAGGAGATCAATACGTCGCTACCTATCGAGACCGACTCTGCGGAGACGATGAGGGACCTCCCGATGAAGGTTCGCGCTCCAATTTCTACCTCTGCTCCGGGGCGATCGAACGCAATTGTCACAGCTTGCACGTCGCTTTGCTCGCCCACAGTCACGGCACAGTCTTGCTGCCACGATACGAGATTCGGGTTCGTCTTCGATGAACTCGGCGCAGATAGCCCTGTCTTTCTCTGCTGGCCTGGCGCGTGGCGAGGACTCTCCGATCCGAGCGAGGCGCGCAGGACGGAGTCGAGAGCTTTGGCCCGAACCTCCATGGAATGATCCCGGAAGCACCGCGCCTGGCCGCGTCTTCCCAGTGCCGCAAGCTCGGTCGGAGCCCTCAGGAAGTAGACGAGCTTGTCGACGAGCTCCGAGGCGTCCCTGTAGGTGATGACTTCCTCGTTTGGCTCGAAGTATTCGCGGATTCCGGGTGTTTCCTGAACGAAGAGGGGGACCCCCATACCCGTCGCTTCAAACAGGCGCATCGCGGGGGCTTCCGTCTCGCTCAGGTCGATGGGATGGTGCAATGTGGCACGGCCAAGCCGGAGAGCCTTGTACATTTCCAATCCCCAGCGGGGGCCTTGGTCGTGCATGGCTACGCCAGCAGGCATCGGATGGCGGCCGTTCGTCGACAGAAAGTAGGCGAGGGTGAAGGTGTGAGGGCAGCGGAGCTGAGCCTTCGAAAGCTCGAGAAGGAGCGCATTGCGGGCCTTGTGCTCGGCGGTCCACTGGCCAGAGAAGACCAAGTCCCACGTGGGCTGGACGTCTCCACACCGCGCGTACAGCTCGACCGGAAACCCCGGGTGGTGCCTCTCCACGCGGCGAGCGCCCTGCGCCAGCATCGTACGCCGGCAGTACGACGAATTCGTCAACATGAGATCAAAGGCTGAAAAGTCCGTGGATTCAGGTATGGCAGCCGCTCTCCATCCAAAAACCAAACGAGGCCGGAACGAGAGTCCCCGAATGAACGTCGAGTCGTAAGTGATGGGATCCTGGAAATAGAGAACATCAGGCTTCATGCGCTCGATCTGTATCCGGACCAGATTGTCAGGACGGGAGAGCAAGGATGGGTCGAAACCTTTCTCTTGCAGCCAAAGCGCCTGGGAACGCCCGTCGTTTGTTACGATGGTGCAGGCATCCCATCCGAGTTGATTGAGATGAGGCGCAACCACGTGAGAGGCACTGAATCCGCCCTGGAGCAGAGAGTCGACGCTCGTGCGCCACGTGGCGTCCGGAGAAGCAGGGCAGGTCCGAAAAAACTCACGGAGGTAACCTTCGTACACCGCTGTCACCTGCAGGAACTTCATTGCACCCCTCCCGAGGGGCGGTCACCGTCTATGAACATGCGAAGCCACATGACGAGGTTCATGCGTGACCATGTTTTGAGGCTGTCGTCCCAGTCCGATGCGGTCCAGCCGCGACGCTCACACTTCTCGAGAAGGGCGTTGCCGATTTCTGGACCCCGCCACCAAGGGTTGTCCCTCCAGTATTTATGGTTCACGCAGGAGCGCAGGACCGGTCCCAAATCCCCGTTGAACCAGTCGATCATGGGAGCGTTGAACCCAACTTTCGTGCGGCGAGTCCGGATCTCCTCAGGAACGAGACCCGTCACGGCGTCTCGGAGGATACGCTTCGTAAATCCGCCCCCCAATTTGTCCTCTGGGGGAAGAGAGAAGGCGAAACAGACAAGTCGGTAATCCATGAATGGCATGCGCACCTCGATGCCGTGAGCCATGGAGCATCGATCGAAGTTTCGCAAGATCGATGGCAGAAGCGTATGGTGGAAGTCTCGGTGTAGGGCAGGGCCCAAGTCAGAATAGGGCAGATCGAGGTACCACGGATAACCTGCCAGGAGCTCGTCGCAGCCGTGCCCATCTAGCGAGACAAAGACGCCATTTTGCCTCATGAGACGGTAAAGGGACCATGGGGGAAGCGCAATGCCTGGATAGACGTCCTCCATCGACCAAACAGATGCTTCCAGGTCAGACAGGGCGGCGACGGGGTCGAATCGCCAGAGCGTTTCCCTGACGCCACTATGCCGTACGACAGCCATGGCATGGTCGACCTCATCGATATTCGTGTCGGGGAATCCTGCAATGAATGCCCTTCGCCAGTCCGGTGGTGCTCGTTCGCTTGGTTCTCCCGCGTGCGCTTGGAGCCAGCTCAGCGCACCGACCACAGAGGATGAATCCAGGCCGCCGCTCAGGCTCGTTCCGATGGGGATGTCGCTACGGGTGCGAAGGCGAACGGCGTCAAGGAAGAGTTCCCGAAATGCCTCCACCCGCTCTCCGAATTCCGATGGGGTGTACACGAGGTTCTCCTTCGTATCCCACCATTTGGCAGACTTGACGTTCCCGGAGAGATCGATCTTGAGCCAGTGACCAGGCATGAGTCTGGTCACATCGCGCATCAAAGTCCGATCGGTCGTTCCCTCGATCGCCTGGCCTGAAGTCAGAGTGGCTGATGCAACCTCTTCGTCACAGGCGCGCTTGAAACCTTCCAATGCCACGAAAGCCTTGAGCTCCGAAGCGAAGGCGAACCGTGCGTCCTGGACTGAAACGTAGAGAGGCTTGACTCCAAAACGATCACGGGCAAGAAACAGCGTCTTGTCATGCTCGTCCCAGATCGCGAACGCAAACATGCCGTTGAAGCGACCGAGACAAGATGAGCCCCATTCCGCATATGCGGCCAAAACGACCTCTGTGTCCGTTCGGGTGCGGAAGGTGTGGCCGCGCCTCGACAATTCACGCTGAAGCTCGACGAAGTTGTAGACTTCGCCGTTGAACGTGATCCACAGACGGTGTCCCTCTTTCGTCACGAACGACATGGGACAGGTCCCTGCGTTCGACGGGTCGAGGACCGATAAGCGCCGATGCCCTAGTCCAACGTTTCCGTCGATGTAGATGCCGCGTCCGTCGGGGCCGCGATGAGCCAAGGAGTCGGTGAACCGATTCAGAGCCGAAGGCGCAACGGCTCGCTTGAAGTCTATGATTCCTGCTATGCCGCACATGAATTCTAGTCCCTCAAGTGGGAGGTCTGGAGGCTGCCAAGTCCCGGAAGCATGAGCCAGGGATGGAGCTTCGATAGAAGCTCGGCATCGCGAATGCCGTTGCTTACCGCTATCGTGCGTACGCCGAGGGTTTTCCCTGCCTGTATGTCCGTTTCCGTGTCGCCGACAAAGATGTCCTGCGCAGTGCAGGTGATGCAGGCCGAATAGACGAGGTTGCACTTGACCTTCCATCCTGGCAGAGCCGTGCTGTTATCCTGGCCCACCAGAACGCTGCGAAAGTATCCATCTATGCTGAGTTCAAGGAGCTGCTTCTTAACGGAGCGGCTTGAACGCCTTAGCGTGACGAGGTAGAGATTGTAGTCGCCGCAGAGCCAGCTCAGCGTTGAGTGAATCTCGGGTTGAAGCCTGTCGTGTTCCAGATACGTGGGCGATTCGATCAACGCAAGCTTTCGTGCCTCATACTCCTCGAGGGCGGCAGGAATTCCGCTCAGAGCCAGGAGCGTGGCGTCGCCTTGACGACTGCGCTTTGCGGCCCAGTACGCTTCGATGGAAACAGGTGTCCCTCCAAGAGCCTCGACGATGCTTGCGTAGACCAGGTGGTGACGCCGCGACACGTCCAGGAGAGGCCCGTCGAGGTCGATGAACGCGTTCAGTCTCTGCATGGCCGGCCCACGACGTAGACGTTCGAGCAGAGCTCTGCAGGGACGTCACGGCTGATCGCATAGATCGCTTCATGCAGAGACGCCGGCCACCCCACCATTTGCTCTTGGGACACGAGTTTGACGTTGAATCCCCCTGACTCCGCGATTTCGTAGTGGCCCGCCATCACGTCGTGACGTAACGAGGCAAGGTCGTAAACGCGCTTGTGTCCGACGCGGAGGTCTTGAGGGCCGAGCGCGTAAACGTCGCTGAGTAGGCCCATGGCTACCCCAATGCGGCGGTGAAGTGAGGTGGCGTTCGGAACTGTGAAGACCGCGAAGCCGTCATCGTCTACCCACGTCCTGCTGCGGTAAATCAAAGACACGGGATCTTCGAGATGTTCGAGAACGTGGTTCGCAAGCAGGCATGCGGTTGATACCCCGGGAGCCGGCGTGTAAGTCTCGAATCGTTCGTGGACCAAAACGAGCGATTCGAGGTGCGAGAGTCGAGCGCGAGCTGATTCCAGTAGGGATCTGGATGCCTCGACGACCACCGCACGCTTAAACCGGCTTGCCATCATCTCGACTAGGCCACCCTCTCCGAGTCCGAGGAAGAGTCCGGAAGTAGGCCGCCCCATGCGCTCGATGATATCGGCGTTCAGGCGAGCACAGGCGCTCACGACGCTGCTCATGTTCACCTGTCCGATGGCGCTAGAGTAGAACTCGGCGCTGCTCTCCAAGTCGGAAACGTTCATCTTGCCACCTTGGTCATGAGGGGCGTCTCCGTCGTGAGGGCTGCCGCGCAGTCTGCAAGCTGTTCGTACAGCGTGCGGTGTTCTGGCGGGACGGCAGACCAGGGCGCCCCCTCGGAGAGCATGCGGATGAGACTCACGAGCTCCGCATTCGAGACTTGAATCTTTGGGCTGTCGACTACGCCTCGGAGTCTGACCGCGCGAACAACCGCAGCTGCGGCCTCATCGACATGACAGTAAGTGCGGACGTCGTCCCTCACGTCGAAACGCGGCTCGCCCAGCATGTAGTGGCGAAGGAGCTTCGGAATCAACTTCGACGTTTGAGGCTGGCGCGGACCAAATACGCTCGGGAGGCGCACGATGCAAAAGTCATCGCGCTCCCTTACGAGGGCTTCGGCCTCACGCTTGGACTTCGCGTAAGTGCTCAGGTCTTCCCGGCAAACGTCGGTGGTCGATACGAAGACAATCTTCTGTGTGCCGTAGGCAGCGAGAAGACGGCGGGTGCCCTCGACGTTTACGGCCCAGTAATCATCTGGCGATACGTCACCTCGGTGGGTAATCAGGGCGGCGGCATGTATTACCGTGTCGATGTCACGTGGTGCTTGCCCCGGGAGCCGGTCGAATCCCAGGGTGCGCAGGTCTCCCACGAAGGGAACGGTCGTGGCGTTGGAGGCGTTCAAAGCCGCCACGATCCGGCTTCCAATGAATCCGCGTGACCCCGTTACGAGAACGCGCGACATAGCTCCTCGTATTGTCGCAACTTGTCCTCGAACTCGGCCTTGTCGATCAGTACGGGGTTCACGTCGATTCCACGTATCCACAACATGCCAGGCTTGCAGGGGTTCAACACCTCGTAGGGTCCCTCGTAACGTCCCATTGCCAGTTGAACCAGAATTTCGGGCATGTTGCAGCCAGTTCTGGTGAGAAAGTGATGGGTTGTGAAGAACTTCGCGATGTTGATCTCGGTAGGGTTGGGAATGCGTTTCAGGTCATACGTAAAGTCTACGCTGAAGATTCCATTGGGATTTGTGTCCGCGGCGCGGATACACGCGATCGCAAGGGCATCGAGCGAGGGTTCCGAGATCGTCTCTCCCACCCCCGTCAGCCCAGTGACTCCGGACTGGGCGCGGTTCCCAAATGCCCAGGAGTGTCGCCGTCGTCCCTGAGCTACTACCAGGCGACCTTCCTGCCAGATGGATTGCCAGGTCACCGTCTCTCGGCTCAGGTGCTCGGCCGCGACGGCCCGACCCCACGCTTGACTATGGTCGAGGTGTGCGCGGGCTGTCTCGAAGGTGGGGCGTGACAAGGAGCCTTTTCCGGCGGCGCCAATCGTTTCGCGAATCCATATGTCTTCGCCGAATGCGGAGAATGCCTCCTTGAGGTCTGAGGGGTCGTTGAGGAGTACGTTTTTCGGTACTTTGATCCCTGCGTCACGCCAGATGCAGTAGGAAGACCACTTGTCACGTAAGCGCTCGATGGTTGTCTGTGACGGCATGAACAGACGACAACCTGTCGCCTCGATCTGAGTCCGAAACTTTCCGATCGTGTAGGCTTCCACCTCCGGCTGTGAATGCAAGACGTCAACCTTCTCGCGCTTGATGAGCTCGAGCAGGAAGGGCAAATACCGCGGGTCGCCCGCTTTGGGACAAAGGTAAGCGGTGTCTACCTCGGAGCGATGCAGGTTATGAGGATCGCAATCCGTTCCGATCAGTCTGTAAAATCGTCCTTGCGGGTCGGCGTCTCGAAGACTTCGCGTAAAGCTGAGTGTGGAGGGGCCGCCCGAAGCGGTTGCCAGAACCGTGATCACAGGAGCTCCTTGAGGCACCTACAGACGTGGTCGAGCTGGTCGAGTGTCATTTCGGGGTAGAGCGGCAAGGAGAGCAGACGCCCCATCGCGGTGTACGCATTCGGAAAATCCTCAGGAGTGTGCTCGAGATGCTTGAATGCCGCCAAGAATGGCAAGGCGATGGGGTACTGAATCCCCGTGTGGATTCCCTTCTGCTCGAGCCCCTCGCGCACCCGCTCCCTGTCGCGCACCTGAATGACGTAGAGATGGAAGACGTGAGTGGATTCGGCGGGCGTCGACGGCAGCTGTATCCCTGGTAAGCCACGCAGACGCTCCGTATAGGCTTCGGCAAGCGAGATGCGTCGACGCGTCCACTCCTTGAGGTGGGGCAGCTTGGCGCTCAGAACTGCTGCTTGCAGGCCGTCAAGACGGCTGTTGCGTCCCTGGAACGCATGGTCGAACTTTCCAGTGCGCCCGTGGTTTCCAAGCTGCCTCAGACGCAAGGCGAGCGCGTCGTCGCTGCACGCAATGCCCCCCGCATCCCCATAGGCGCCCAGGTTCTTTCCTGGAAAGAAGCTGAAGGTCGCAGCGTCGCCCATGGTGCCCACCGGCCGGCCACGATGGCGGGCGCCGTGAGCCTGCGCGCAGTCTTCTAGTAGGTACAGCCCATGCTTCTTCGCGAGGGCTGCGAGCTCATCCATCTGAGCAGGAAGGCCGTATAGGTGTACGGCTATGATGGCCTTCGTTCTTTGCGTAATCTTCGCTTCGATCTTGCTCGGGTCGAGCGTATACAGATGCGGGTGGTTGTCCACGAATACCACGGTGGCCCCTACGGAGGTCACCGCTTCAGCTGTGGAGATCCAGGTGTTTGCGGGTACGAGAACCTCGTCGCCGGGGCCGATTTCCAGTGACTCGAGGGCCATTTCGATGGCGTCGGTACCGTTTGCACAACCAACGAAGTGCTTGCTTTCGTTCCAGGCAGCAAACTCTCGTTCGAAGCGCTCCACGAAGGGGCCCTTGATATAGGCGCTTTCGCGGATGACGGCGGCCAAGGCGGCGTCCACCTCAGGCTTGATCGTCAGGTACTGCTCGTAGAGATCGTTGAAGGGAACGTGCATGAAGGACTCCTCAGGAAGCCGACTTCTGTGCGAGGGCCGGTGCGTCAACAGGTGTCAAGCTTCTTTCAAGCCTCTGCGTGGGCGATTTTGCTGCGACCCATGACAGAATCCGCAGGACGCGGGCCGCATGAAGAGGGCCCGTCAAGCACTCGCTTCGCCCTTCGATGCAGTCGAAGAAGTGATCGAGTTCCTGTGCGAGGGGTTCCGATTGGGGAATTTCTGGGGTGTGCACCTTCCCGGCTCTGTTTCCGAAGTGCATGTTTCCCGTCGATCCGTCGTAAGCCATGCCTTCGCCCAGGACGTGAAAGCGATCGATTCCCTTGTCGTGAATCTGGATCTTGTTGGCCTGCGTGTCGTCGTAGACAGCCATGGCATCAGAGCCCACGATGACGAGCTTTCTCACGCGCTGGGGGTCGAGCCAGCTCACGTGAATGTTGGCGATCACCTTGTTCGGATAGGTGATGCTTAGGAAGCTGACATCTTCAACGCCCTTTTGTACGTAGGCCATTCCGTTGCGGGAGACACTGAGCGGGGTGGGGTCGCCGAGAAGAAACTGCATGATGCTCACATCGTGGGGAGCAAAGTTCCATAGAGCGTCGACATCCGAGCGGATGCGGCCGAGGTTGAGTCGCTGGCTATACATGTACCGAACCTGGCCAAGGACGCCTTCTTCGATTGACTGCTTGATGAAGCGGACGGCGTTCTCGTAGATGAAGGTGTGCCCCACCATGGCCGTGAGCCGCTTTTGGGCGGCCAGCCCGCCGAGCTCCTCAACTTCCGCAACGGAAGTGGCCATGGGCTTTTCGACGAGAATGTGTTTGCCCGACAGGAGGGCCTTGCGACCAAGCTCGAAGTGCGTGGCGGCGGGCGTGGCGACGACGACGGCGTCGATGTCGTTGCGCTCGAACACCTGGTTGGGGTCGTGGCAGACGGCGACTCCCGGATGCGTCGTCTCGACGTACGAACGACGTTCCGCGGACACGTCCACGACGAGGGCCACCTCGCAGCGGTCGTTCTGCACCAGGTTGCGAAGAAGGTTCGGACCCCAATACCCGACCCCCAGCTGCGCCACTTTCAACTTTCCACCAAGTTTCATTCGGGTTCTCCGGCGTTTTTTTCCCGAGGTGTGGCCCGAACTGGCCCCGCGCGACCTCGCGAAGGTCGAATGCAACGGGTATGCCGGTGAATCGGCGAGAAAACGTCAGGATCCTGGCGCTGGCGGACAGGTTCGGAGGGCGGAAGCGGCCCCACCGCCCGTCATGGATTTGACGGTGGCTCTGCCAAAGCGGCGTCGTACTCGGGGATGGGCGGCGCCGGGGCGGCCAGGGTTTCGAGCTTCTTCACCAGCGGATGCTCCCAAATGGCTTCGCTGAAGCGAGCGGCGCCCGGGCTCAAGGGGACGCCATAGGTGCGGAAGCGGGAGACCACGGGCATGTACATGCAGTCGGCGATGGAAAAGCCGCCCAGCAGGTAGTCCCCCGAGGTGGTGGCCATGCACGCCTCCCAGATGTCTTGAATCCGCGCGATCTCGTGCGCCAGGCCGGGGGCGCTGGGCGTCTTCGTCGCGCGCGCCCGGAGGTTCATGGGCATGTGATTTCGGATGAGGGGGAACCCACTCACCATCTCGCAGGCGAGGGCGCGGCCGCGCGCGCGTAGCTGGGGGTCGGTTGGCCACAGCTGCGCGTGCGGGAAGCGCTCCGCCAGAGTTTCACAGATGGCAAGTGATTCGTGAACGCTGGAGGGCCCATCGATCAAAATCGGAACCCGTCCGGCTCCCGAGAACGAGAGAATCTTTTCTTTCCAACCCGGGTCCGTTTTCATTCCCACGTCGAAAAATCGATAGGCCGCTCCCGTCTGCTCGAGGGCCAGCCAGACCCGTACAGTCCACGAGGAGTAGTTCAGCGAAGCCCCAACCAGACGTAGCATGACGCGATGGTAGAGGGCGGCCTCGGAAAATCCAAGGGCTTTGCGTCGGATTCGCCCATTTCCACCGGTTGAACTCGGTCGATATCCTTTGTCGGATGGATCATGAAGGTTTGCCCGATGGATGGCGCTGCATGCGAAAGAAATCGTATGAGAGTGCTTGGTTCACGTTGGCCGAAGCCGCGGAGCGGGGGGTAAGCTCCGCAGTCGAATCCACGTGAGTGACTCGTCTTTTTTGGAAAGGACCAATCATGAAAAGGGCCCCTGACGTTTGGGCATCGTTTGGCATTCTCTCAGTCCTGGTGGCGCTCCTGCTCTCGCCAAGTGGGGTAGGTTGTGGCGGCTCCCTTGGTGAGCCGGGTGACGAGAGCGAAGGTGACAACGACGCCGGCGGAGGCAACTCCGAGGATGACGAGATGGGTGGTAACCAGGGCGCCGTGGGCGGTTCGGGGGGGGGTGGGCGAGGCGGGGCAGGAGGCAGTGGTGGTAGCTCCGAAACGGAGGGGGTGCCTCAAGGGGAAGCTGGGAGCAGTGGCACGGCGAGCGGCGGTGTTGGGGGAGTCGGTACGGGAGGCAGCATGGGCGGCAGTGGTGGTAGCGGTGGCGGCTTGGCGCTTGGTGGATCCGGCGGCGCCACGGCGAGCGGCGGGTCTGGTGGCATGGTTGTCTACGGAAATCCACTCGCTGGCAACCCGCAGGTTCGGCTGATATCCGGCAACCGGAGTTTCGGACAGCCTGAAGGACCCTTGTGGATCGAAGAAGGCGCCTACCTCCTCTTCTCGGCGGTGAACGACAGCCGTATCTGGAAGGTCGAACCTGACAAGCCGGACGCAATGCGGTTTAGCCAGTTTGCTTACAAGAACACCAGGACGAACGGTCTTGCGCTCGATCCCGAAGGCAACCTCTTGGTCTGCGAGCGCACGACCGGGAAGGTGGGGAAGCGAAAACTTCCGGATGGCCCGATTTCCTACGTGGCAGAAGAGTTCGATGGCAAGCGATTGAAGGCCCCGAACGACATCGTTGCCGGAAAGAACGGGAACATCTATTTCACGGACCCGCGGTGGGACTCTGGTTCGGACCTACCCGAAAGCGCTTACAGGATCGACACTCAAGGCATGCTTCACAGAATCACGACAGGTACCGCGAAGCCTGCGAATCCGAATGGTATTGCGCTGTCGCCAGACGAAACGGCGCTCTACGTGGGGGACGACGGAGATGGGGGAGGGATATGGAAGTACGACGTCAATGCCGACGGGGTGACAAGCAATCCGCGGATTCTTACGACCACCCAGAAGCCCGATGGTATCGCCATCGACAGGGCGGGCAACCTGTACGTGGCGAGCAACTCCGCCCTGCGACAGATTGTCGTTTTCCGGCCAGACGGAAGCAAGTTGGGGGAAATCAGTGTTCCGGCGCAGCCTTCCAACGCCTCCTTCGGAGGCGTTGAGGGCAAAACGCTTTTCATCACTGCGGGTACGGGCCTGTACGCGGTGGACTTGGCGGTGCCGGGACTGCCCTAACGTGAAGGCAGAAGGGAGGCCCCTTCCGCGGCGTGCTTCTCCCTGGGTGCGGTCTTGCGCCGCATGAGACGCGCGCGGCGCGCAGGCCCCTCGACAGCGGCGGGAGCCCATGACATCATGCGTTTTCATGTGCCGGACCGTCGTGGTGGTGCTCGTGGGGCTGTTTGCCTCGACGACCGACTTGGCACGGGAGACCTACGCCGCCGACGCCGCTGAGACGCTCATCCGCAAAGGAGTCGACAAAAGACGAGGGGGCAACGATCGGGCCGCTCTTCCTCTCTTTCAGGAGGCGTACGACATCTCGAGAACCCCTAGGGCGGCAGCTCAGCTAGGCCTGTGTGAGCAGGCGCTGGAGATGTGGTCCCAAGCAGAGTTTCATCTGTCCGAGGCGCTCGTGGTGCAGACGGATCCATGGGTGGCCAGTAATAGGCAGGTCCTGGAGAATTCGCTGTCTGATACGCGCAGCCATATGGCCAGCATCGAGATCCAGAACGCCCCTTCGAGTGCCCTCGTCGTTATCGCAGGCCTGCCCCGTGGTAAAGCCAGCGAAGGGCCGTTCTTCGTCATCACAGGCGACGCTGAGATCTCCGTCGTCGCGCCCGACAGCAGGTTCGAAACAACGGCATCTGACCTGAAGGCCGGCGAAACCCGGAAGATCAAGTACCGTGAAGCTGACGCTCATCAGCCCGCAGCGACAGGCTTGCGTGTGCGAACCCCTACGTCGTCCCAAGCTCCGGTGGCCCGCTCCGAAGCGTCATCTGCATCAGGGACTGTCCTCTCTTCGGCAAAATGGGTCTCGCTGGGGCTCGGAGTCTTCGGGCTTGGCACTGGGATATACGGATTGCAGTCGCGGAACCAAGCTGCGAATGACTTCAACAGCGAGACGAACGAAAAGGGAGAGCGGAGTTGCTTTCTGCTGAACGGAAAGGTGGTTGGATCTTCCGGGGGAGTTCCAGATTCCCGCTGCCAAGACCTCCACTCGAGGGTTGGCTCCATGACGACCGCTTCCGTGGTCGGATTCACTGCGGGTGCGGCGTTGACGTCGCTCGGATTCATTCTGTGGTCCAAAGAGCGAAATGGCACAAAAGAGCCGGATTCACTCGCCTGCTTGCCCCGCCTAGACGTTGCAGGCGTGACCTGCGCTCGAACGTTTTAACCCACACGCTGCGAGGTGCGCAATGCAACGATCGACCGGGCTCATGCCCCTGGCCTTGCTCTTTGTTTCGTCCTGCGTGAGTCAACAAGAGCTTCCTGGGGACACCAACGTCGGCACCGGAAACAATGCGTCTGGCGCAGAGGGAAGAGACTCCGGGGCCGGAGCGGAGGGTGACGACGCTGGAGCACGCCAGGGTCAGGACCAGGGCGGCGTTCAGCCCGAATCTGACATGGGAGGATCGGAGAATTCGGATGGCGGAGACTCGCACGACGTCCCGACTCCGCCAGGGAGCGCATCGGTGACCGGTGTCGTTCCTGCTGACCAAGGGGTCGGAGTCGATGCGACTTCAAACATCACCATCTCATTCGACAGCCCCATGGACCGCGTGATCACCGAAGCAGCCTTCTCGGTTTCGGGCCGCAACCCCTCGTCATTCGAGTTCACCTGGAACCGGGAGAGTACAACGATGACCGCTACGCCAATCCAGCCACTCGAGTACGCTGAAGGCATTCTGGGGGCGACCGTGATTGCAAAGAGTTACACCGTGACGGTGGCTTCATCCGCCAGAGACGCGAGGGGGAGGCCCCTGCTCCCGTTCAGCTCAATCTTCAAGACCAAGCGACTGCTTGTCGGCGAAGGATTGTTTCAGTCGCATCTTTCGCGCACGCTTTCTTGGTCGTGCCAAGGGTGCAGCTCAGCTACCGCCACATATCGAGGGGAGCTGCGTGACATCGGAGTTGGCTACGGAGATATGTCGAGGCCCGGGGCATTCTGCGTGGGTCCTGTCTTCATTCAGCCAGCATTCAACAATTGGTGGGAGGAAGTTTTGATTTCATTCCTCATCCGGCAAGTGCCTCCGGCCCCGATCGTGACCTCGGCACAGCTGACGCTGAACCAATACTCTGCACCATCAATGCCGTTACCTGGACGCAAGCTTGCGGTCGACACTGTCGCGTACGGTGTTCAAAGCTTCGGCCTGGACAACGGGAGTATTCCTTTGGCTACTGAGGTTGCGGTCTCGTCCGGTCTGACGGTGTACGGCAGTACTGAGGTGGCCGGAGCACTTGTGGAGACCGGTGCGAAGACGGCGTTTGTAACTCGAGAAGTTCAATCGGCCATGAACGCTTCATCAAGCAAAGTGCAATTCCGTGTTCGAGTCAGTCCCGAGGGTTGGCTCCATACCGACGAGACAACTGGGAGCTGCTTTTCTCAAGAAGGGGCTAGCGAGCCTAGCCTGCGTTTCACAGTTGCTATTCCCTAATCCTTGGCTTCGCTGGCTTGACATCCATCCATCCGCCTGGGCGAGGGCTCGCGCCCCCTGATCACTTGAGATAATGCGATGAGTTGTGTGTCCAGCGATGAACGCGAGGGGCGCTGCGCGGTGAACCTTCACCGCACTTCACCGGCTTCACCAGCCCCTCACACAGAAAAAGCAGGCGTTTTCATCGGCTTTTGTGTTGGCAGCATCTTTGCTGAATGCCACGCCCAGGAACAACCAACGTGGCCCAAGCAACCCTGCACGATAAAGTCATGCACCTCGCCGCGCGTGCCCCTGGGCTCGCGGCGCTGTGGCGATCCTACCACTTTGCGCTTGGCGCCTGGACGCGCTCGAGCCGCCTCGGCAAGCTGCTCCGTCGCAGCAGCTCCTACGGCTCGTTCGGCGTGCTTGCGGGTTTGCGGGGGCATCTGCTGCGACGGGCGCACCGCTGGCCGGCGCTTGCGTCCTACGTCGCCCGGTTTGGAACGGTCTCTCCGCTTTACGGCTATAGCGTGTGGCTCAAACACCTCGTGCTTCAGCAGGCTCACGGCGCGCACGAATCCTTGCCTCGCGTGGTGGTCGAGGTGGGTCCTGGCGATTCGTTGGCCTCCGGGCTCGCCGCGCTTCTTTGCGGGGCCAACGAGTACTATGGGCTGGACGTGGTCGCCTACCCAAACCCCGAAGCCAACAAACGCGCGCTGGCGGCCATCGTCGGCTACTATCGCGCCCGCACGGAGCGCATCCGCGAGCACCCCGGAAAAGGCGACCCCTACCTGGATGCCTTCGGCTTCCCCTCGCATCTTCTGAGCGAAGACGTGCTGGCCCGCGCGCTCGACCCGGAGCGCATCGCCCGGATTGAACGGGCCCTGGTGGCGCCCGACGGTCGCTGTGAGGAGATCGTGATTCGCTTTTGCCGCCCGGATGCCCCGGAGCTGGCGGCGCTTCGCGGGCGCGTGCAGATGCTGTTCTCGCACGCCGCGCTCGAGCACGTGATGGACCTGCCCGCAGCTTACGCGCTCTACGTGGAGCTTCTTGCCCCGTCAGGCACCATGAGCCACCAGATCGATTTTGCCAGTCACAATCTGGCGCTGGAATGGAACGGGCACTGGACGTATACGGAGGCCCAATGGGCCCAGATCCTCGGCACGAGGCCCTACGTCATCAATAGAGCCCCCTGCGGGCAGCACCTCGCGCTCATCGAGGCGCAGCGCTGCCAGATCCTCTGGCTCACGCGCGACCTCAAGCCCATCGGCAGCCCCCGTCACCGACTGGCCGATCCGTTTCGCGTGCTCGCGCCCCATGACCTGCAGTGCCGGGGCGCCTTCATCGTGGCGAAGCGTCAGCCACGGGGCGCGTAACGCCCGCATTTGCCCTCCCTCTGGCCAGGGGGCACCGGGCTTGGTACGGTGCGCGCATGCCGGCTGCATTCACCGTTTTGGCCCGCGATGTCGCGTCGCGGGCGCGCCGGGGCGTGCTTCACACGGCCCGCGGCCTGGTGCAAACGCCGGCCTTCATGCCGGTGGGAACGAGGGCCACCGTGACGGGGCTGACGCCGCAGGACCTTGCGCACGTGGGGGCGCCGGTGCTGCTGGCCAACACCTACCACCTGCTGTTGCGGCCCGGGCCGGAGACATTTCGCCGCGTGGGTGGCATTCACGCGTTCATGCGCTGGCCGGGGCCGGTGCTGACGGATTCGGGCGGATATCAGATCTTTTCGCTGCCCGGGGCCCGCACGATCACGGAAGAGGGCGCGCGGTTTTCGAGCTACATCGATGGCCGCGTCTATGCTTTTTCTCCCGAGGAGTCCATCGCCACACAAACCGCGATCGGCTCAGACGTCATGATGGTGCTCGACGAATGCGTGCCCTCCACCCTCGATGAAGGGGCGGTGCGCGCGGCCATGCATCGCACGCACCGGTGGGCCCTGCGAAGCCTCGCGGCAAGGACCAACCCCGCGCAGGCCCTGTTCGCGATCATGCAGGGAGGCTTGGTGCCCGCGCTGCGGCGCGAGTCTGCGGCGTTCCTCACGCAGCATGCCTTCGATGGCTTCGCGATCGGCGGTCTCGCGGTAGGGGATTCTCGGGCACAAAGAGAAGACGTGACCGCCTACGCCGCAGAGCTCTTGCCCGTCGAGAAGGCCCGCTATTTGATGGGCGTGGGCACACCCCCGGACCTGCTCCATGCCATCGGCTGTGGCGTGGACATGTTCGATTGCGTGCTACCGACCCACATGGCGTGGCAGGGTTCGGCGTTCACGTCCACGGGGCGTGTGAAGATCAACCGCGGGGCCCATGCGCAAGACGATGCGCCGCTCGATGAACGCTGCGCCTGCGCGACCTGTGCACAGTACAGCCGGGCCTACCTGCATCACCTCGTCAAATGCAGCGAGCCGCTGGGACCTCGGCTGCTGTCGGTGCACAACCTGTTTTACTACCAGCGCCTGATGCACGATGCGCGGGAGGCCATCGTTGAAGGCACCTACGCCGCGTTCGCGCGGCAGCGCCTGGCCGAAATGGATCGCTACGAACACGCGCCGGCCCCGGGGGGCGAAAGGCCCGCCGCGTGACGTGCACGCTCGAGCAAACCCGGCAGGGCGCCTGGGTGGTGCGCGATCTCGAGGCCGGTGAGGTGATGCACCCAGGTGTGGGACCGCGCGAGGAGGCCGAACGGCTCTACGTGCAGCAGTCTCGCTTGCCGCAGCGGCTGCGGGACGCGTCCGGCAAAACCTTCGTGCTCTTCGACGTGGGACTTGGCGCAGGGTCGAACGCGCTCGCGGCGTGGCAGGCCTCGGCGGATGCGCCCAGCGAGGCGGCGCGGCTCACGCTGCTCAGCTTCGAGCGGGACCTTTCGGCGCTTGCCCTGGCGCTGGCGCATGGTGAGCGCTTCGGGTTTTCGGATCCGGCGCGCGAGGCGGCGCGCACGCTGCTGGCTCAGGGGGCTTCCACGAGCGCACGCACCTCGTGGCACCTGCGTTACGGGGACTTGCTCGCCTGCCTCGCTGCCGAGACCTCGCGAGCCGACGTGGTGTTCTGGGATCCCTTCTCTGCCAAGGCCAACCCCACGCTGTGGACGGTGGCGGCCTTCAGCGCGGTTCGCAAGGCCGCTGGACCCCGGGCCACGTTGTTCACGTACAGCGCTTCGACGACCGTGCGTATGGCCCTGTTGCTGGCCGGCTGGCACGTGGGGGTAGGGGCCGCCATCGGCGACAAGGCCGCCACCACGGCCGCCGCGGTTCATTTTCCGGACCTGGAGCAACCGCTCGATCGCGTGTGGCTATCCCGGGTGGAGCGCCCCGACGTGCGCCTGCCTGCGGACGCTGGCCCTCTCGCAGTGGCAGCCGTGCGCGCGTGTCCCCAGTTCTCTCTGTAAATGCCGATGAATCGCAGAACGAAAAAACATTTTTCCGCGGCATCGGGTGGGGGCGGGGGCGTGGTGGAGACCTGCCACGCCTGGTAGGCTCCGGCCGCGTCATCTAACGGGCACGCGTGCGAACTCTCTTTGGAATCCTGTTTCTGTTGTCCGCGGCATATCTCGGCGGGCATCCACGCGTGCTTCGGTTCGAGACGCGCTTGGGGCTATCTCGTGCACTCGCATCGGGGTTGCTCTTCGTCGTTCTGGGGCTTTTGGCTCGCTGGCCCGTCATCGGGATCCTGAACGATGGTGTGCTCGACGAGTTGAGCCCGTTGCTTCGGCTGGGCCTTGGCTGTATCGGGTTCTTTTACGGATTTCGCTTCGACTTACGCCTCGTCAAGTCACTGCCTTCCGGAGGCGGTCGTCTCGTCGGACTTTCCACGATGCTGCCCTTCGTGCTGGTGGTCGCAACATCAGCGCTGGCGTTGACCGCCGTCGCCGCCGACGGGGAGGCCCCATCGTTCTCGGGGCCCTCCGTCCTGAGGGACGCACTCTGTTTGGGTACGGCGGCGGCGTTGTCGAACCGGCCCGCTCACCTGTACGCGGGCCGCAGACTCATGGCCATCGTGGGGCGCTTGGAGGAGTTGTTCGGAATCGCCGGCCTGATGCTGATCGCCGCCTACTTTCGGCCGCATGCCGCGGGCACCATGTGGCAATTACCCGGTGCAGCCTGGCTCCTCTTGACCATTGGTCTTGGCGCCGTGATGGGCGCAGTCATCTACGCCGTGTTGCAGACGGCGCAAAAGGGGCCGGAATTGCTCGCGGTGTCGCTGGGTACCATCAGCTTCGCGGCAGGGGCGGCCGGATACCTCCACCTGTCCTCGGTGGTCGTCACATTCATCGCGGGCGCGTTGGTGGCAAACCTGCCCGGAGGGTACCATACGAAACTGCGCCATACCCTCCGCCGGCTCGAGCGCCCCATCGTGCTCTTGTCGTTGGTCATCGTGGGCGCGTTGTGGCGGCCCGATGATTGGCGGGGCTGGTTGCTGATGCCCGTATTCGCCGGGGCGAGGCACCTGGGCAAACGCCTCGCGGCGAGGGCCAGCCGAGGGTTGCTCAGCGAGCTCCCTGCGGCGGCAAGTCGAGAGGCGCTGGCCGTGACGCCGCTGGGAACGCTGGCAGTGGCCGTGGTGATCAATACCAAGCTTCTGTATCCTGGCGGTTCTTTGCCGCTCATCGTGTCGGCCGTGCTGGGAGGCGCCTTGCTGACGGAGCTGTACGTGGGCTTCGTGAACCGACGATCTCGCGTTGGGGATGTGGAGGGTTCAACGTGAATCTGCTGCTGCTCGCGATCTTCGCCGCGCTCATGCAGGCGATTCGGTCGTTCGACAGCGTCGAGTCAGGAGGCGCGCCCGGTACCCACGCTTGCGCTCGGTTATCTCCTGCTTACGGGGCACTTCGCTGGGCGGCTCTTCAAGACCTTGCGCTTGCCGAAACTCACCGGATACATCGCCGCAGGCATCGTGGTGGGGCCGTCGGCTCTTGGGTACCTCAACGAGTCGATGGTCGAGAACCTGAAGCTCGTCAACGGAGTTGCCGTTGCCCTCATCGCCCTGACAGCGGGTACGGAACTGTCCTTCCGCCAGATGCGCGGAACCCTTCGTGCGATTCTGTGGATCTCGGGCGTGGCAGTGGTGGGTACCACAGTGCTGCTCACGGGCGCGGTCATGGCCTTGCGAGGTCTGCTCCCGTTCATGGCATCCTTATCGCTCTTTGAATCCGGGATGATCGCTTCGGTTTTGGGCGTGGTCATGGTGGCCCAGTCCCCTGCGGTGGTCATGGCCCTTCGAGATGAGACAGAGTCAGACGGTCCCGTATCGCAAACGGTTCTGGGCGTCGTGGTGCTCGCAGACCTCCTGGTGATCGTAATGTTCGCGGTCACCTCTGCGCTTGCCAAGGCGGCGATGGGGGGGGGGACGCGGGTCACCGAGGCAGCGTCTGCTCTGGCTTGGGAGCTTTTCGGGTCGCTTGGCTTGGGGCTCTTGGTCGGAGGACTTCTCGCGCTCTTTGCACGGCGGGTCGTCAGCGGACTGGGCCTTTTCCTGTTGGTTGTGATGTTTGCGGTTGCGGAGGGTGGGCAGCGGCTGCATCTGGATGCTTTGCTGGTGGCGCTGGCGGCCGGCGTGTTCATTCGCAATGTGACGAGCGCTGCTGAGAAAGTGCAACATAGCGTCGAGGCCTACAGCCTGCCCATCTACACGCTCTTCTTCGCGGTGGCGGGCGCGAATCTTCATCTCGACGTTCTCAGCGCAGTAGGCCCGGCCGCAATCGTCTTCGTGTTGGTGAGGGGAGTTGGCCTTTACCAGGGCACCCGCGTGGCAGCGCGGATCGCCGGGGCGAGCCCCGCTGTCCAGCGCTTTGCGGGCTTTGGCTTGCTGCCTCAGGCGGGCTTGGCCCTGGCGCTGTCGTTGCTGTTTGCCCGCACCTTCCCCGAGTTTGGTTCCGACGCAGGGGCGTTGACGTTGGGGGTGGTAGCCCTGAACGAGCTCATCGCGCCCGTGTTCTTCCGGCTCGCGCTCATCCGCAGCGGGGAGGCAGGACGCAGACGATCGGGGACGGACACCGAGCGGGCCGCGTGAGGCGAGGACTTTGGGCACACCGCAGTCCGCGTGTTTTTCTCAGGTTTCTTCCCACCCGCCCTTCGCGACCCACGCCAGCATGAAGTCGCGAAACAGCTTCACTTTCGCAGGCAGATACCGCGACGACGGGTACACCAGGTGCATGGCGCCTGCCCGCAGGTGATGATCCGGCAGCACCGGTGAAAGCCTTCCCGACCGCACGTGCTGCGCGCACAGGAAGGCTGGCATGAAGCCAATGCCCGCGCCCGCGATCAGCGCGTCCCTGACGAAGCCGAACTCGTTTCCGAACACGGTGCCCTTGGCGTGAATCACCGTCTCCACGCCGTCGGGCCCGATGAGCTGCCAGCGCGCGCCCCGGTGGCCCCCGGTGAACACCACACAGTCGTGGTGGGCCAGCTCTTCGAGCGTTTTTGGTATGCCGTGCGTGTCCAGGTAAGCCGGGCTGGCGAACAGGTACCAGTTTTCCACCAGCAGCTGGCGCGCCACCAAACTCGAATCGCGCAGGGCGCCCGCGCGGATGGCCACGTCGATGCCTTCACCCACCAGGTCCATCGTGCGGGCCGTGGCCACGACCTCCAAGGTGATGCCGGGATGAAGGGCGCAGAACTGCTGCGCGATCTTGCCCATGAACAAGGAGGCGAAGTCGTTGGGCGTGGTGACTTTCAAGTGCCCCGTGGGTTCGTTCTGGAGCTCAGCCATCAGGGTGGCGGCATCGTTGACCTGCGCCAGCGCCACCCGTACCCGGTCGAAAAACGCCGCGCCCTGCTCCGTCAGGTGCAACTTGCGCGTGGTGCGCTGGAGCAGGCGGCCCCCCAACGAAGCCTCCAGGCGGGCCACTTTGCGACTGACCGTGGATTTGGGCAGGTTGGCCAGGCGCGCCGCGGCCGAAAAGCCCCCGGCCTCCACCACCTTGACGAAAATGCCCACCTCATTGAGATCTATTTGTCCCACTGGTGGAACAGTATGTTCGATAGACCACCGCTAGTCCCGTTGGTGAGACAGTCGTAGATCAGAGCCGAAAGCCGGGCAGCGCCCGGCCCTCTCAAGCCAACTGAAGGGAAAGTGTCATGTCGCGTACCACCAACAAGCTCGCTCTCGGCGCCCGGCTGCTGCTCGGAACGATCATGTTCGTTTTTGGGCTCAATGGGTTCTTGCAGTTCCTTCCCATGCCCCCTCTGCCGGACGCTGCGGGGGCGTTCATGGGCGCTCTGGCGGCCTCTGGCTACTTCTTCCCCCTGGTCAAGGCGGTCGAGGTGGTGACCGGGCTGGCCCTGCTGACGGGCACCTTCGTGCCCCTGGCGCTCGTGGTTTTGGCCCCGATCTCGGTGAACATCTTCGCCTTCCACCTCATGCTCGCGCCCGCGGGCATGGCGGTTCCCGTGCTGGTGGTCGTGCTGCACCTCTACCTGGGGTGGGCCTACCGCAACGCCTTCCGCGGCGTGCTCGCCGCCAAGGCGCGCCCCGCCTCTTCGGGGGCGGCCTCTGGCGGTGCGTCCTCGGTCGCCTCGGCGGTGTGAGGCAAAACCCGCGTCCGCTTTACAGCTGCGCGCGCCTCACCGAAGATTGCGCCTTTGCCAGGAGCACCCATGAAGGACGAGCAGCTGTTTTTGGACGTGATGCAGATATGGGCCGGGGCGGCCTGGGCCGATGGCGTCCTGGCGCCCAACGAGCGGCGCCTCCTCTGCGGCCTCATCGAAGAGACCGAAGTCAGCGACGCCACCCGGGATACGGCCCGAAGCTTCCTGGATGCCCCGGTCAAGCTCGAGGACGCCCGCGTGGAACGGCTGGGGCCCGACGAGCGCATGGGCGTGTTTCGGGCCGCCGCCAAGATGATGACGGTCGACCGGCTCGTCTCCGACGACGAGCGTGCCTTCCTCCGTCGCCTGGCCCCCGTGCTCGCGCTCGACGAGGCCACGGTTCGGCAGATCGCCGTCTCCATGGGCCTTGTGCTCTGAGCGGCCGAGCCATCCTGCTGTTTTGCGGGGCGGCTCGTCGTCGCGCCTGCGAGGACCTCAGACGCTTCGCCGTGAGGCACGCCGCTGCGCGCGCCTTACGAACAGCAGGGCCAACGCCGTCAAGCCCAGCGCTTGGCCCGCGTCGCCGCTCCCTGTGCCCCCGCGCCCGTAACGGCAGCCGCCGCTCACGGCTTCGTCGTCATCGAGCTCTTCGCCCGCGGCAGCGCCTCCAGAGCCCTCGTTGGGCGCCGGGCCTTCGTCGGACGGCGCGTTGCCCCCGCGCGGCGGGCTGCCCCCTGCGCCGGCCTGGTTGCCCGCCGACGAGCGGCCACCCGTGCCGGAATCTCCTGAAGCGCCTCCCTGGGCGACCGGCCCTGAGGCTCCACCCGCCCCGCTCGGCATGCCGTCACTGCCTCCACCCGCCCCGCTCGGCATGCCGCCACTGCCTCCACCCGCCCCCGGGGGCCCCCCCCGCCCCCCCACTGCCGCCGGGACCCGGCATGACAGGCGGGGCGCCTGTTTGAGCTTCGGCCATCTCGGCCGCAAACGCCGCCGCCAGGCGCACGAAGAGTGCGGCGTGGGCCGCGTTGCCCCCGAAGGTGGCGATCGTGTCGTCCCGCGTGTGGATGCGCCCGTTCGACTCCTGGAAGGTCGACTCCACCGGAAACACGGCGGGATAGCTCCGGGCGTCCCACGAAGCGTGGTCCGAACAGGCGTAGCCACACGCGGTGCTGACCCAGGGCACCTTCACGTAGGTCTCGACCAGTTTCTTCGCAAAGGCCGTGAGGGTGGAATCGGTGTAGTCCTCGATGAAAGCGATTTTTTTGCCCGAGCCCGCGTAGCCCACCATATCGAGCTGCATCACCCCCACGACGTTTTCGTTGGCGTTTTTGAAGGAGCGGGCGATGTCTTGTGAGCCGCGCAGGCCCACTTCCTCCGCGGCGTAGCCCATGAACTTCAGCGTTCTTCCCGGCGCAATGCCCAGCTTCATGGCGGTGCGTATCACTTCGGTGAGCGCGGCCACGCCGGAGGCATCGTCATCGGCCCCGGGGGCCACCGTATCGCCGCCGCCGCCCGTGATCGAGTCGAGGTGTGCGCCCATGACCACGATTTCACCTGGGGACGAACGCCCCGCGATCGTCATGACCACCGAAGGCTGGTTCGTGAACGAATGCGTGAACAGCTCTACCTTCACGTCACTGCGCCCACCCGCCAGCTCCGTCCACCGGTCCCGTAGCCACAACGCCGCCGCGCGCCCGTGCTCCGTGCCGTGAAAGCGGTTACGAAAGCTCGAGAGTTTCTCAATCGTGGCGAGAATCTCTGCCTCTTGCACCTCGGCGATCCAGGGCTCGGCCACCGCTTGCTGGTCGATGACCAGGTCTGCGGCCACGTCCGACGAGACCTCCCGAGGCTCCAGGGCCTCGCGGGCAGCGGCTTCGCTTTCGTGGGCGATGAAGCCGCCACATTTACGGTAAAGCCCATGCACCAGCTCACCCAGATGGGTGATCTCGCTCTCGGTCACCGGCACCGCAACCACGTCGCTGGGATTTTGCCAGGGGCCGGGTTCGAGCGCCTTGAACCTCTTGCCCCCCCGGAGGAGCGCAAGCCGCTCAGGGCTCACCGCGCCGGTGGAGAGGGCGTGGTTCAGGGTCTCGGCGGGCAGCGAAACCCACAGCGTTTTGGGGACCTCGGGAGGCACCGCCTCGAAGGGGGGCTCCACCTCCTGCGAGCCATCGCAAGCGCTTGCGAGCCCGACTGAGAGCGCCGTGAAGAGAAGGGTGGCGCCGCTTCGCCCCAAGAGGCGTTGCGGCATGACTGAACGACCTCGTGTTTCCACCATGGCTAGAGTTGGGGAGCCGCCCGCCTGGGGCTCATCAAAGATTTCTGCGGGAGAGTCTGTGCCCCCTAGGCTGCCCGTTGCCGCACGTGTCGGCTCGGAGGCAGAGTCATGAGGTGCTTCGGGAAGGTGAAGCGGACGCAGGTGCCTTGCCCACCCAGGCCTGGCAGAAGCTCCATCGTGCCGCCCCGCTCCACAGCCACCGCCCGAAGCGCGCCGAGCCCCACGCCTCGGCCCGAGATCTCGGTGACGTTTCGGGCGGTGCTCAGGCCATCGGCGAAGACGGCTTCGTGCAGCTGCTCGTCCGTCTCGGCCGGGAGACCCAAGCTCTTCGCACGGGTGGCGATCGCGGCCCAGTCGATGCCGCGTCCGTTGTCTGCGACCTCCACCACGAACGTGTCTGCCTCGAGGACGGTGCGCAAAAGCACCTCAGACGCATGACCGCGGGCGCGCTGTTCGTCCGCCTCGGGAAGCCCATGGTCCACGGCGTTGCGCACCACGTGAATGAGCGACGACCAGAACCCGCCCCACAGGCTGGGATCCACCCGAAGACCGTTGTCTTCCACGCGCACGTCCACGTTGCCTTTGCCAAGGCGTTTGGCAATGCGGCGCGCTTGCTCCGCGAGCCGCGAGAGCCAGGTGGCAGTAGGTTCGGCCGGCAAGCCCGCCACCATGGGCGCAAGCAACTGGTGATCCTGCTTGTCCAGGACAGCCTCGAGCAGCTCGGCGAAGCGTTCTTTCGACACGGGCACGGTGAGTGAGGCCCCCTCGCCCAAAAGCGGCGCCATCGACGTGCGCAGGCGGTTCCAGTGCTCTTCCAACGCCGCGCGGTGGGCTGGCACCTCGTCGAACGCGCCCTCGGCGAGCAAGGTCTCGAGTTCGTGGCACAGCGTGCTCAGCTTCGTGAGGCCGTACATGCCGGCGTTGCCCTTGAGCGTGTGCAGCGCGCGCATGAGCGCGGACGACGCGGAGGCATGGCCTTCTCGAATCGTTTTGACGAGGGCGTCGGCCTCGTCGAGGAACTCGGTGAGTCCCGTCCTGTCGTGGACCAAGAGGTGGACGAGCGCGGTGAGCTCTCGCTGGGCCTCGGCCAGGCGCTCACCCTCACGGGCGGCCGTCACGTCAGACACCATCACCATGATCTCGAGCGGACTGCCGCCCTCTTGGGGCGTCGCCTGGGCGCTCGCCTTGTCATCGAGCAGGAGGTAACGCATCTGCAGCAGACGGCCCGCGTGTTTCGTCTCATGCGGTAGCTGGCCAAGCGCCACCTCCACCGGCATCCATTGCTCTTGAAGTTGTTCGTAACCGAGAGCAAAGCGTGTTCCTGCCACAGGGTCGGACGCCGCCAGCAGGTCGGCAAAGGTCTTTCCGGTCAAATTCTGACCGAACCAGCTCTCGAGGATACGGGCGTACTCAGGGGCCACGCGGCCTTGTCCGTCCAAGGTCAAGATGCCTTCGTCGACGGCGTCGAACATGGCGCGCATCTGCTGGTTGCGCCTGTCGAGGTCGGATGTTCTTTGATGTACGATCTTCTCGAGGCCGATGACATTGTCGAAGAAGGTGCGTGCGATGAAGCAGGTGCCAACCGACTCGAGCACCACGAAGGCGGCATGCACTGCCACCACCCAGAACGGAGCGTCGTAGTTGAACACGCTCTTGGGAAGCAAGGCCCACAACACAAGGTGGTGAAGAGCCACCGTAGCGGCCGCCGCCAGGATCACGGCCGGGTTGCCGAACATCGCCAGCATTGCGAGCAAGGCAAAGAAGTAAAAGTGCATCTCGATCTGCACGGGGCCTTGCCCGAAGTGAACGAGGAGGCCTCCCATCATCATGGCGGTTACACCGTGGACGAGGGATACGTGCCGGGGGTTGGTCAGCACGCGCGCGGCCATCACGGGACCGAGCGACACCAAGGTGGTGAGCACCACGGCCAGGCCCATACCCGTGCCGTTGAGCGCCGCCACCAGGAAAAATGCCGGGATGTGCAGCAGATAAAACCACACCGCTTTGTGGTTCATGCGCTGCAGATACGCGTGCTCGAAGGGGCTGATGGTGGTGGGCAGGCGAAGCCCGCCGAGGGCAGCTCGCAGCTGAGAAAACATGACGACCTCTCTTTTCACGACTTGATCCCCAGGGGATCCAAGAGTTGTTGGAGTTGGCGACTCACGCCGCACCCAAACACGGGCAGGGGCGGCCTCGGGGCGTTGGGCTCGGCCATGAGCGCTTCGACGATGGCGCGGTCGACAATCGCAAGGCCTTGTTTGCGCTCGGTGTAGCCGCCCGTATGAACGAGACGGCCTTGGGGATCGAACACCATGAACAGGGGTGCTGCTTCGATGCCGTAGCGCTCCTTGAGTTCGGGCGCCGTGAGGCCGCGGATCTCGAGGCCAGCGGCATGGGCTTGTGCGCGCCACGTTGGCGCTGCGTCAGCCAGGAGCAAGATCTCTCGAACACCCCTGGGCCTCGTCGTCGACACCAGGGATTCGAAGATGCGCTGCGAGCAGGTGCACTTTCCATAAAGTGCGTGAACCACCAACCAGGGGCGCTTGGCGCCCGGGGGGCTCGCGCCCAGGGTCTCGAGCCGCTGGGCCGCTGCGGCGTTGGGCACGGGCAAAGACACCCAGTGCCCCACCATCAGAGAACCCACCACCCCGAGACACACCACGAACCAGACCCCGAGGACGACCAAGCCCCATGGGCGTGTTTTGATGCCGTCGCTCGTGCGTCCCCGCCGAATCCCTCCCATGACGGTTGGTCATTCGTCCGGAACCTCTTTGGGCTTGAATCGAGGCAGCCTTTGAAGACGCTCCGCGTCTTCTTATTCCAGGTGCTTCTACAGGGGGCGCCCGCGGCGCGCGCAAGGCCTGAACTTCGTTGGAGCGGGAGAAGGGGTTCGAACCCTCGACGTCCACCTTGGCAAGGTGGCACTCTACCACTGAGTTACTCCCGCAACGGGAGGAAGGTGATACGGCAAAAGCCGGATCCTGTCAACGGAATCGAGGAGAAAATCTCCTTGCCTGCGACGACCCCTGGGTTTCTACCTTCGCCGCGTGGACAACGACGTAATGGCGGCGTCGTCCACGAAGACCTCCACGGGCCCGGGAGCCACGTCCTTGGCGATGTTCGTGACGAACCAGATCAACACACCCGTGCCCTCGGTGCGCTCGCCCGCAATGTCGAAGAGCAGGCGTCCGTCTTGCCACACCCTCACGGCTCCCGCTGTGGCGCTGCGGACGAATCGCACTTCCAGGTGAACCCAGCGGCCGATGGGAAGCGTGAGGGCCTGCACAGGCAAAAAGTTCGTCCATGTGTCCACCGGTACCTGTTGGGCGAGGCCCAAGACCATCCCCCCCTGGGGATCCCGGTGCACGTTGAGCCCCCAGTGAACGTCAGTCTCTGGACTGTCGGGCTGGTCGGTGGTGGCGCTGCGGAACTGCAGCACGTACCAATAACCGGCTACATCGTAGGCACGCGGAAAGTAGTAGTACGCGCTGAAGTAGGCCTCTTCCGGCACGGGGCTTCGCCGGGCCAGGCCGGCGTGTTCCTCGACCCCGGGCACGCCGGGGTTGCTCAGGCGGACCGCCACCTGGCCCGTACGCACCGGCTCGTTCACGAACGACAGCGTGCCACCCTCTTTCGTATAGGAGGTCCCCGAAAAGCCCGTCGTCGTCACCGCCGTCCATTCTGCGTCGCTGGCGGGCTCGAAGCTCGAGGCGAAGTGATCTCCCCCCCCCAGGTCCAAGTCTGCGCAGCCCCCGAGCCCTGCCGTGCAGATCCCCGCGATGAGCACGAAGGGCAAGTAGGCGCGGGGCGGGGCCAGGGAAACCATCACACGTGCCTCCCAGTATGTCAGGGGCCCGCGGTCTCGCCCAGGTGAGGCTTCGTCAGGCCTCGAGACCCGAGAGCCGTCCCTTGTAGCGGGCGTCACCGAAGCCGTCCGTGGCCACGCCCAGCGCGTTGCCGATTGTCGTCAACAAGTGGTTGTGCGGCACCCGGGTGGCCCCCGATTTCCAGTAGGTGCCCGTCTTGCCCGCCCACGAGCCTACCTTGAGCACCTGGCCTCCTTTCAATTTGCCGCCCGCCGTCCCGATGAGCACCACGGGGATGCCCTGGGAGATGTCGTGCATGCTGCCTTCGCACATGTCGCTGGCCGCTACGATCACGCTGTTGTCGAGCAGGCTGCCCGATCCCTCTTTCACGGCTTCGAGCGCCAGGGCCAGATGGGCGATTTGGCTCACATACCAGGTGTCAATCTTCACCTTCTTCGCATAACCGCCGGGCCCCTCGTGGGCGATGTTGTGCACGTCCCCGCTCACGCCCGCGTACGGCATGGTGGTGGGATCACTGCCGGTGTTGGCGCCGAAGGTGAACGACACCGTGCGGGTCACGTCACAGCGCAACGCCATGGCGATGAGGTCCATGAACGCCTTGACCCGCGCCGGGTAGTCACCAGGATTGCCTAGCGAGGGCGTCTCGCAGACCGGCTGCGCGGCTTGCGCCTCGAGCTGTTTTTTCAAGGTCGAGACGCTGTCGAGGTGCGCGTCGATCTGAAGCTTGTCCTCTGCGCCCAGGCGGTTTTTGAAGGCCTTGAGATCTTCGTTCACGACGTCCAGCACTCGGCTGCGTCGGGCGCGCGTAAGGTCGAACGCATCCGGCTGTGAAGGGCTGGCTTTGCCATCGCCGAACAGCTTCGTGAAGAGGCGCTTGGGATCGGATTCGCCCGCGTTGCGCTGATCGTTGCCGCGGTAGCTCGTGGATTCACCCCCCGCGGCCACGATGGTCATCAGCGGCTCTGGCAGGTTCACGGTTTTTGCGAAGCTGTTCGCCACCACGTGGTCGAGCGAGGGGCCCGTGGCCGTGGCCGATTGTCCGGTGCTGCCGCCCACGTTGCGGTACGTGCCCGTGAACAAGGAGGGGTACGAAAAATGCCCGTCCCACTGGCGCCTGTCGTCCATCATCACTTGCACGTCGAGGCCTGCGATCAAGGACACCTTCGCCTTGACGGGCGCCAGGGGGGCCAGGATCGGCCGCGAGGTCGGGTCGGTGTTGCCCGCATAAAACTCGGGTTGAGCCACGCCGTTCGGCCAAGCGATCGTGATGAGACGCTGGATGCGGCCGCCCTGCGCGCGGGCGCGTTCGTCGAGCAACATCGGTACAAAGGCTGCGCCCACGCCGGTCTGCGCAAGGAAGGCCCGCCGGGAGAACTTGAGCTTGGTTTTCGAGGAGCGAATGAGTGGCATGGGCAACCTCAAGGCGTGGGTTTGCGGAAACGGAAGGGCTTGGACAGCGCGATCTGCTCCATCAGGGCAGGGATCCGGGCGTCGTCGCCCGTAAAGCGCGCGACGACGCCTGCCAAAGCGGCCTCGTCGGCCTCTGTTTCATTCCGGCGCAGGCCGAAGCGGAAGAGTTGACGGGCGAAGCAGTCCTCGCCGGCTTTGCTGCGCCCCAGGGCTTCCAAGAAGGGAAGCGCGCTTTCGAAAGGCTGGGGCTCACCGTCGAGGTTCACGGTGGCCGTGGCGTCCACGGGCTGGTTGGCGTCTTGCGTGCGGTACTGTCCGATGCCGTCGTAGTGCTCGAAGAGAAAGCCGAGCGGGTCGAGAATGCCGTGACAGGTGGTGGCACAGGGATTGGTGGCGTGGTCGGCAAAGCGCTCACGGGTGGTGCCACCCGTATCGGCCGAGCGCGCCTCGGGCACGTTCGGGGGGGTCATGGGAAGGTGCCCGCAGAGCGCCTTGGCAAACACCGCGTGCCCGCGGCGCACGGGGTGGGAGCCATCGCTTGCGCCATTGAGGGCCAAAAACGCGGCGCGTGTGAAGAGACCCCGCCGCTGGCCTGGGTCGAGCTCGAGGGAACCCGCCTGGGCGGCTCCGTAGAGCGGGCGGGTGCGGTCTTCGAGAAAAGCTTTGCGGCTTCCGTAAAGCTCGGTGAGATGCCCCCCGGTGTCGAACGCAGCGTGCTCGGCGAAGCGGGCGGTCTCGTCCACCACGGCCGCGAGCGTCTGCGCGGACCATGCGGGGTAGATGCTGGCCTGTTTGTCACGGGTGGGCAGCAGATCGAAGTCGAGCCAGTCCGCCACGAATCCGGAGAACTGGGAACGCGCCTTGGGTGACTCCAGCATACGCTTGACCTGGGTTTGCAGGCCCGCGTCGGTGGCCAGATTGCCCTCGGCGGCCGCAGTGAGCAGCTCGTCGTCGGGCATCGAGCCCCACAGAAAGTAGGATAGCCGCGAAGCCAGATGGTAGGGCCCGAGGGGCGTGAGTTCGCCGGCCGCCTGGCTCACGTCCTCTTCTTCCCAGTGGTAAAGGAAGTGCGGCGATTGAAGCACGGCTTCGATGACGACCGCGACCGACTCGTGGAAGCTGAGCGTCCAGGTGGCCCGCGCCGTTTCGTAAAGCGCGGCGAAGCGCCCGGCCTCCTCGGGGCTCACGGGGCGGCGGAAGGCACGGCGGCCGAAGGTCTCGATGAAGGTGCGGGCACAGGAGGTCTCCGCGCCCGTCTGGGGCTGGCAGGGCAAAAGGCTCGCCATTTTCCCGGCGGCCTCTTTGGCCAGGCTCTCGGCCGCGTCGCGGAACAAGGTGGTGTCGTGGGTCGACACGACGCCGGGGCGTGCGAAGGCGAACGTCTGGTCCCGGTCGCTCGCGAACGTGGCGCCGGGGCGCTGGGCGGTGCCCAAAAGATCGCGGACCGTGTTGTCGTATTCGGCACGGGTGAGCCTGAAAAGCTGCAGGGGCTCGGCGCTGGGGGTGGGGCTCGCGCCGCCGCCACGACCCGTCCCGGGCGGCGTGCCGTCTCCGCCGGCGCCCGGGTTGGCCCGACCGCCCCCTCCGCCGCCGCCCAGAGGGGCCCCTCCGGTAGGTGACTCGTCGGTGGCCCCGTCACCCTCATCCACGCCCGAGCTGATGGAGCCCGAACACCCTGCCGGAAACGTGGCGGCGAGACAGGCCCAGGTGACGAGGTAGCCCGGGTGTCGCGGGCCCGAAATTGAACGGGGAGACCATCGCAGGCGTGGTTCGAACTTCATCCAGACGTTCCCTCGAGGGTGGGGCGGTGGGCCCGCAGGCCCGAAAACACAACCGACCTCTCTCAAATGTAGGGTCCTGCGAAGGATCTTCACGGGCTTTGCACGAATGATTGCGTTTGCCGTCCGGGCCGTGTGTCGGTGCGGGACCGCCCGCCCCGGGGGCGCCTCGGTCCCTTGCGGGTTGCATGGCCGCGGGGACGGGGGGAAAGTGACCGCCCCATGTCCAACGGCCCCGCCGCCCCCGTGCCGCCTTCCTCGGCCGTACGGGCCTTTTTCTTCCTGTCCGGACCCGTGGCGGGGCTACTGGCCGCTGGCATGGCGCATCGCGCAGGGCTTTCCTCGGCGGCCGTGGTCACCGCGGGCGTGACGGCACTGTGTGCCGCCTGGTGGATCTTCGAGCCTCTGCCTCTTGCCGCCACCTCGCTCCTGCCTTTCGTGGTGTTTCCAGCCGCCGGCGTGCTCTCCCACGAGCAGGTGGCGGCGGCCTACGGGCACACGCTCGTGCTGCTCTTTCTCGGTGGGTTTCTGCTCTCGGCGGGTATGGAACGTTCGGGGGCCCACGAACGCGTGGCGATGCTCATGGTCCGTGCGGTGGGGGGAGGGGGCCGGCGTTTGGTGTTGGGGTTCATGGTGGCGGCCGCGGCCACCAGTATGTGGATCTCCAATACGGCCACGACGTTGATGCTCCTGCCCATGGCGGCCGCGGCGGCGGCGCGCGTGGGCGATCCAGGCGTGTCGCGGGCTCTCATGTTGGGCATTGCTTACGCCTCCAGCATCGGGGGGCTGGGCACGCCCATCGGCTCGCCCCCCAACATCGTTTTCATGGCGATTTACAACGCCCAGTCGGGCGCCACGTTCAGCTTTGTCGACTGGATGAGGGTGGGCGTGCCCGTGGTGTTGGTGTTTACGCCGCTCGCCTGGTGGTGGCTCACCCGTCACGTGGGCCCCGTGCCCGTTGTGCCTCCCCCGCGCCCGGGCGCCTGGTCGGTGGGGCAAAAGCGGGTGCTCGGGGTGTTCGTCGCGGCCGCCGTTTTGTGGATCACCCGCACCTCCCCGGCCGGGGGCTGGAACGGGTGGCTCGAGGTCCTGTTTGCGTACCAAGGCAAAGGGGAGCTCGTGGGTGACAGCACGGTGGCGCTCGCCGGGGCGTTCGTGCTGTTTCTCATCCCGGACGGCCAGGGCGCCCGGCTTTTGGACTGGCCCACGGCCGAGCGGATCCCCTGGGGCATTCTCTTGCTCTTCGGCGGGGGCATCGCGATTGCACAAGCCTTCTCGGCCTCCGGGCTCTCGGCCGCCCTGGGGGGCGCGCTCGACGGCCTGACCCGTCTGCCCCCCCTGGTGATGATCGCAGGCGTCTGTCTGGTGGTGACCTTCCTCACCGAGGTCACCAGCAACACCGCCACCGCGAACGTCATCATGCCGATCCTCATGGCCGCGGCGCTTGCGGCCGACGTGAAGGCCCCCTTGCTCATGGTGCCCGCGGCGCTTTCGTGTAGCTGCGCCTTCATGCTGCCCGTAGCCACGCCCCCGAACGCCGTGGTGTTCGGGGCTGGTTACGTGACCGTCAAAGACATGGCGCGCGCGGGCCTCGTGCTGAACCTCATGGGGGTGGTGCTGATCTCGCTCCTCTCCTGGCTCCTGCTCTAATCTTAATCACAGGAAGAGATCGGGCAGGAGGTCCGCCGTGGGGTCCACCGCGTAGGACGCGAAGTCGTCGACGCCTGCCTCGCGCAACACGTCCTCGTCGATGAAGAAGTTGCCCGTGCAGGTGCGACCCTCGCGCAGGAAAATCGCGTGAGCGGCGTCGGCCACGATGGCTGGATGCCGCGAGCCCTTGATCGCCTCGTCGCCCCCCAGCAGGTTGCGCACGGCCGCGGTGGCGATCGTGGTGCGCGGCCACAGAGCGTTGACGCCGATGCCTCGGGCCCGGAACTCCTCTGCGAAGCCCAGCACGCACAGGCTCATGCCGAACTTCGACAGGGAGTACGCCACGTGGGGGCCGAAGTGACGGGGTTCGAGGTGAAGCGGGGGCGACATCATCAGGACGTGGGGGTTCTCGGCGCGCGCCAGGTGAGGCAAGCAGGCCTGGGTGCACGCGTAGGTGCCGCGCACGTTGATCGTATGCATCAGGTCGAAGCGCTTGAGCGGTGTTTCGGGGGTGCGGCCGAGGGAGATGGCGCTGGCGTTGTTCACCAGAATGTCGATGCCGCCAAAGGTGTCCACGGCCGCCTTCACGGCGGACGCAATCTGGGCCTCGTCTCGTACGTCCAGGATCACGGGCAGGGCGTGTCCGCCGGCGGCCTCGATCGCGGCGGCGGCGGTGTAAATGGTGCCCGGCAGCTTCGGGTGTGCTTCGGTGGTCTTGGCCGCCACCACCACGTTGGCCCCGTCCTGGGCGGCCCGCAAGCCTATGGCCAGGCCGATGCCGCGGCTCGCGCCGGTGATGAACAGGGTCTTTCCCCGCAGCGACCGTTTGTCTTCCGAGTGGGGCATCGGGGAAGTGTCCCATGGCTGCCGCGGAAATTCACCCGCTCCGCGCGCCCCTTGGGCCCGCTTGGCTTCGCCGCCCGTGTTGACGGCGACACGCCCAGCCGGTAGGTGAAGGCCAGTTCATGCCCATGAACGACTCCCCCCTTCGATTCGTCGCGTGCGCTTTGGCCCGATCGCCCCGCGTCCTGCGGCGCTCCGTGGCATCCAAAGGGCGCGTGGCTCTCTCCGCGTAAAAAGCGACAAACGAACATGAACGACAAGGTCCCTCACATGAAGCGCGCGCTCGGGGCCCTGGCCCTGTCCGTGGTTTTGGTCCCTGCCGTGGCCAAGGCCCAGCCGGCGCCCCAGCCCCTGACGCTCGAGGCCGCCGTCAAGACCGCGCTCGAGCGCGGCCGTCCGGTGGCATCGGCGGGATTCGGGGTGACCGCGGCCGAAAAGCGCCTGGGCGCGGCCAAGGCGCAGCGGCTGCCGAAGCTGCGGGCCGACGCCAACCTTCTTTACTGGGACCGAGCCCTCGAAGCCTCCTTCGGGGGCGGCATGCCCAGCACGCCCGGCATGCCTGCACCAACGATCGTGGTGCGCGACAGACTGACCTCCAGCGTATCGCTCACCCTGGCACAGCCGCTCACCGGCCTGCTCGCGCTGAACCGCAACGTGCAGGTGCAAAACGCGGCGCTCACCGGCGCCCGGTCGACGTGGGTGCAAGCGCGGCTCGATGCGGCCCAGCGTGCCGCCGAATCCTACCTGCGTCTGCTGCAAGCCAAGGCCTTGGCCGCGGTCGCCGCGCAGAGCCTCACGCAGACCGAGGCGCAGCTCAAGCTGGCGCAGACCCTCGAGAGCGCGGGTGCCCTGGCCCACGTTGACGTGCTGCGCCTGACCTCCGCGCGCGACAACGCTCGCCAAAATCAGCTGAGGGCCCACACGGGCGAGGAGGTAGCCCAAGCGGGCCTGGCTTTGTCCTTGAACCTTCCTCTCGATACGCGCTTCGCCCCTCTCGACGATCTTCCCGAAAAGCCTGTCTTGACCCGGCTCGAGCTCGACGCTGCCGTGAACACGGCGGTCGAAAACCGACCCGAACTGGCTGTGGCCGAGGTTCAGCAGGTCCAGGCACAGGCGGCGCGCCAGATCGCGGTGTCGAACCTCATTCCCACCGTCAACGCGCTCGGCACCTACCAGAACACGCAGGGGCAGGGGCCTTTCGTGCCCGAGAACGCCTGGTACGTGGGCCTCAACCTCAGCTGGGACATCTGGGACTGGGGCAAAAACTGGAAAGACGCCAAGGCCGCCGAGGCCCAGGTGCAGCAGGCCCAGCTGGCCCGCGAGGCGCTGCGAGACCAGATCGCCTTCGAGGTGCGCCGGGCTCTGCTCGAGACCACGAACGCGTTCGAGTCGCTCGAGGTTGCCCAATCGGCGCTTGCGGCGGCCGAAGAGGCTTACCGCATCCAGAACCTGCGCTTCAAGGAAGGCGCCGCTACCACGACGGACCTCATCGACGTGGAATCGGACGTGTCGCGGGCGCGCAACACGTACGCCCAGGCCCGGTACGACTACTACCTCGCGCAGGCCAACCTGGCGCGCGTGCTGGGCAAGCTGGCCCCCGCGGCCTGAGCGTCACCGAGCCGATCGTGGTCGCAGAGGCTCCGCGGGTCACCCGCACCATCGTGCAGGGCGATGCTCTGGCCTGGCTGGCGTCCACACCCACGCAGCCCGGGGTGAGCGTGGTGACCTCGTTGCCGGACGTCTCCGAGGTGCCCGAGCGAGGCTTCGAGGGGTGGCGTGCGTTTTTCTTTCAGGCCGCCGCGGCGGTGGCGGCCTGGGTGCCCGACGAGGGCGTAGCCATCTTCTTTCAAAGCGACATCAAGGTGGAGGGGCGGTGGATCGACAAGGGCTACTGGGTGCAGCGCGCGCTCGAAGACGCCCAGCTGCCTTTGCTCTGGCACAAGATCGTATGCCGCAAGCCCGCGGGTACGGTGACCCATGGCCGGGCGAGCTACTCGCACATGCTGTGCTTTTCCCGTGGCGTGCGGCACGACGCTGCGCTCAGCACGGCGGACGTGATTCCCGCCGCCGGGCACATGCCCTGGAGCCGGGCCATGGGCGCGGCGGCGTGCCTCGATGCGTGCCGTTTCGTCCAGCGTGAGACCCGCTGCCATACGGTGCTCGATCCCTTTTGCGGCCACGGCACCGCGCTGGCGGTGGCGAACCTCGTGGGGCTTCACGGCTTGGGTGTCGAGCTGAGCGCGCGCAAGTGCCGCCGCGCCCGCACTTTGCGCTTCGAGAGCCTCGACGCGCTCTTTTGCTGAAGCGCGCCGCAGGTTGGACCTGCCTTGGTCTTCCGGCGTCCGGCTTTCCCTTGCGGGCCAAGGCGCAACATCTCATGCTGGGAGCCTTTTCCCGCATGGATCTCGAAGAGCCCTCGGCTGCCGCCTCGCCCCCTCCCCGGCGCCCCACCTGCCCAAACTGCTTGCGGCCCGCCCGCGTCTGCGTGTGCCTGCAGCTGCCTTCCTTGACCACCGCGTTGACACGCGTGCTGTTGCTGCAGCATCCCCGCGAGAGCCGCACCGGCATCGGTACGGCCCGCCTGGCGCATTTGTCGCTGCCGGGGTCGTTGCTCAAGGCCGGGCTCGATTTCTCGCAGGATCCCGAGGTCCAGGCTGCGGTCGCGGCGCACCCGGCGTACGTGTTGTTTCCGGGCCCGGACGCGATCGCCATCGACGCGCTTCCGCAGGGCGAGCCGCTCACGCTCGTGGTGGTGGACGGAACGTGGTGGCAAGCCAAGAAGCTCATCACACTGAACCCCTGGCTGGTGGCCCTGCCGCGTGTGGCGTTCTCGCCGCGCCGTCCAAGCGACTATCGCATTCGCAGGCAGCCGGCCGCGCATTGCGTGTCCACCATTGAAGCCCTGGCGGAGGTGCTGTCGTGCCGCGAGCCCCAGGGCGCCCGTTTCGAGCGTTTGCTCGACCCCTTCCGCGCGATGGTGGATCTGCAGGTGGGCTTTCGCGAGGCGATGGGGGTCTCCCGGCATCGGGGCCGCAAGCGCCCCCGCGACAAGCGCCGTCCCACGTTGCCTGAGACCTTGCGGGAGCTCTGGCCTCGTCTGGTGTTCGTCCAAGGGGAGGCCAACGCGTGGCCCGCCCGTCACCCTGACCGCCCGCCTGCGGACCTCGTGCACTGGGTGGCCCAGAGGGCGGCTTCGCCCGGCGAGCGCTTCGAGGCCATCATCGCCCCCGCGCATGCGCTTGCGCCCTCCACCGCCCGCTACGTCGAGCTGCCTGAAACGAGCCTTGGAACCGGGACGCCGCCCCATCAAGTGGCCGCCGCCTGGACGCGCTTTGTGCGCCCCGATGATGTTCTATGTGCGTTCGGCGTCTATCACCTGGGCGTGGGCATGGAGCAAGGGATCGTACAGCTGCCGCGAGGGCAGGCGCTGCCCGCTTCCGGAGAGGGGCTGGACGCAGGGTTCATTGATCTTCGAAACGCGCTCTCGCAGCACCTCAAGCAGAAGCTGGCACAGGTCGAGGACACCCCTGCGCAGGTCGGGGTGCTTCCGGGCCCTCCGGCAGGGCCGGGGCGGGCCCATCGACGGTTGGCAGCCCTGCGGGCCGTGGCCGAATCGCTGGTGGCGTAAACGGTGCCGTCAGGCCAGGTCGTGGCCCTCGACGGGGGCGGGCGCGGCAGAGGCGGGGCCGGGGTCGTGGTGAAGCAACGACTGGAGCAGGGCCTCCGTGCGGGCCACGGCTTGCAAGCGGTTGCTGACCGGGGGGATGCGGGGAGGGCTATCGTCGTCGCCACTGGCGGCGGTGAGGCCGAAGAAAACACCGGAGGTCAACACCACGTCGCCCAAGGGCACGAGCCTCGTGGCGATGAGAATGCCCGGCTTGGCCTTGCTCCAGAATCCCTTCTCGCGCACACGGGCCGTTTGGCCATTCGATACGTCTTCCAGCTCGACCTCGTCCTCCGAGAGCTGCTGGAGCACCTTGTGGATGGTGAACGAGGACTGCGCCAAGCTGTCGAGGAAACGCTCTTCGATCGACCCGGTCTCGGGCGGGTGCTGCACCATGTACCGTTCGAGCGCCGTGGTGCCGTTGCGGGCGAAGTCGAGCATGCAGTACTGCAGGAACGTGAGCCCCGCGGTCGCGTCCTCTTCGTCCAGATACACGCTGCCGTGTTGCCAGAGCTTGAGGCGCTTGGCCGCGGCCTGGATCGTCGCGCTGGAGACGTACTTGGTGAGATCGGAGAGCAGCTGCGAGCGGAACTCGCGTACGGCTTCCAGGTCGAGGGCAACGTCGGTCATGAACGTCAACCTTCCTAGCGCGAAGTGCGGGGGCAGGGAAAGGGCCGAAATGTAAAGACGCACGCGGGCGCTTTTGGCGCGTTTGCCGCCTTTACGAGCTCCGAACGTGCGCTAGAGTGCGCCCGCTTCCTGCCCCGCGGCAGGGTCGCCGGTGGCCACGAGGATCTTGAAGCGGGGATCGATCACCACCAGGCTGGGGGCGCCGATGGGCGCTTCGTGGGCTTCGAGGCGATGTCCCATGGTCTCGAGCGCGGGCCCGGCGGCTTCGATCAAGGCAGGGTTCGCTCTCAGCACGTGGGCCTGCGCTGCGGAGTGACCCACGCCCTCGCGCGGCCGCGTCGCCCAACGCGGAGCGACAATGGCCTCTTCAGGCAGCATTTGAAAGTCGATGAGGTCCGTCAGCAGCTGCAGTGTCACCTGTTCCTGTTCGTCGTCGCCCGCCACCGAGAGCGCGTAGATCGGTTGCTTGTCCTTGAACACCAGCGTGGGGCTCGCGGGGCTGCGGGGCCGCTTGCCCGGGGCGAGCGCGTTGGGGTGCTCGGCCGCAAGGTTGAAGCTTGCGAGGCGTGTGCCGAGCCACACACCTGTCTCGCCTGCTTCCACGCCTGCCGAGCCGCTGGCCGTGGCGGCCACCACGTTGCCTTGCTGGTCGGCCACCACGCACGTGGTGGACCCGAGGGCGGTGGCCAGGGCGCCGGGGGACCACCGGGGCTCGGGTTCGAGCAGGGGCTTCTTGTTCACCGGATCGCCGGTGCGCCCCACCGGCGCAGCCTTCCCAAGGTCTATGGTCTTGCTCCGCAATGAAAGATAGTAAGGGTAGATCAAGGCCTCGAGAGGCACGTCGACGTGGCTCGGGTCCCCCAGGTAGGCGTCGCGATCGGCAAACGCCAGCTTCAGTGATTCGACCCCGACGTGCACGGCGCGCGGGTTGTGCGGCCCGAGCCCATGCAGACCAAAGTGCTCGAGCGTGCCGAGGGCGGCCAGGAGGACAGGACCCTGCGTCCCTGCTCCCGCCTTCACCAAGCGATGGCCGCGGTAGGCGAGGGACGCAGGCGCCTCGATGCGCGTCGTGTGGGCGGCCAGATCCACAAAGCGCAGCAGCGCTCCCCCTTTGCGCGACCATTCGTCGATCTCGCGGGCCACGCTGCCGCGATAAAATTCTTCCCGGGCACGCAACAGACCTTCGGACCGGGCCCCGTCGGCCTTCTTCTCGGCGTCCGTCATCTTTCGCAAGGTCTTTGCGAGCCGCCAATGCCAGGGCTGGTCGTTTTTCTTGAGCAGCTCGTGCGTGGGCGCTGCGGCCTCCTTGAGCGTCGTGGTGCCGTGCCGCTCGAGCAACGTCACGATCGCGTCGGGCGCGGCCGGCACGGTGGCCGCCTGGGCCCCCACGGTGGGCAGGCCTTTTTTGGCGAAGCGCTCGCGTGTGGCGAGCAGGGGCGCGGCGCCTTGGCCCGCGATCGCCTCGACGGAGCCGTCCCTGGCGCTGTAGACCAAGATCGACACCTCGCCCCCGAACGGGAAGCGCGCGTGGTCGGCCACGCTGAGCGCGAGCAGGGCCGCCGCCGCCCCGTCCGCGGCGTTGCCGCCCTTGCGCATGACCTCGAGCGCGGCGTTCGTGGCTTCCCGGCGTCCGGTGGACACGGCGGCCTTTTTGCCCGCGGCGTACCAGGGCCGGGTTTGGGGCGGTGGCGCTTCCTCCACAGGCGTCGGGGGCGCTGGTGGGGGTGCAGCCGGCGGGGCCTGGCTTTCACAGCCCGCACCTCCGAGGCTCGCAGAGCCGCAGAGGGCCAACACGGCGAGGGCGCGCGACGAACGAGCAGACATCGTGAACCTCCTAGCAGGGATGCCCAGCATGGCTTCCGTTTTCGATGTCATCGCCCCCGCGTGAAGTCAAGCGGCGCACCTGTGCCGCTGCACCTCGAGCCTTGCAAACCCCCGACGTGGCGCCCGTATTTCCGCCCGGCGCCCTCGAACTGTGGCAGGCTGAGGCTGAATGCGGAAACCTGATCCTTTGGCAGAGCTCCTGGAAGATGGGGTCATCGATGCCGTGCACACCCGCCTGATGAGTGGCAAAGAAGCCACCGTGTTCGTGGTCGAGCGGGGCGGGCATCTGGGCGCTGCGAAGGTCTACAAGAGCCGCAACGATCGCACGTTCAAGAACGTGGCCAGCTACGTCGAAGGCCGCAAGCAAACGCGCAACTCGCGGGACCGCCGGGCCATGGCGAAGAAAAGCGGCTACGGCCGCGAGCTCATGGAAGAAGGTTGGCAGGACATGGAGTTTCGGGCTCTGCGCCGGGCGTTCGACGCCGGCGTGCTCGTCCCGGAGCCGTTCTTCGTGTTCCCCAGCGTGTTGCTGATGGAGCTCGTGGTCGACAACACCGGCGCCCCCGCCTCGCGGTTGGCGGACTTTCCCTACTCGCCGGAGCAGGCCACGCTGCTGCATCACGAGGTGTTCATGCAAGTCAGGGCCATGTTGGCCGCGGGCATGATTCACGGCGATCTTTCTGCTTACAACATCCTGATGTCGGCGCGGGGGGCCACATTGATCGACATTCCCCAGGTGGTGGACGCTGCCGGCAACACCAACGCGAAGCATATTTTGGCTCGCGATCTGAAGAACGTGACAGAGCATCTGGCGCGCTATGACGCTCGTTTGCAGCGCTTCTCCGATTGTGGGCTCGCGCTCTTCGAGCACTACGAGCGCGGCACGCTCGATATGGTGACAGGTCCCGAAGCCCGCGCGCCGCAGTGGCGAAGCGGCGGCCGCCGGGCGCGCGATGCCGAGCGGGGGCGTGCCGGCCGAGACAAATCGGGCGGACGTGCGCCGGTGGTGTCCCACGGGTCTTCCGACGCCGCTCAGGCGGGGCCAAGGCCCGCCGGCGAGCGCTCGCATGATCGCCCGCGCGCGCCCCGCGATCCCGCCGAACGACATCACCCCGCGCGCCCACAAGGCGATCGGCACAGCGAGCGGCCCGCCCGCCCCCAGGTGGATCGTGCTGCGCGGGCCGACCGCGCGATGCGCCCCCAAGCCGAGCGTGCCCCGCGGGCCTCCGAGGGGCGCCCCGCGCGCCCGCCTGTAGAACGGGCACCCCGCGTGCGGCTCGAGCGCCCCGCTCATGCGACGATCGAGCACGCGTCGCGCCCGTCGCAGGGGCGTCACCCTTCCGAACGGGCTCCGCGGGCGCCCATGGCCCACGACCGTCCGGCGAGCGAGCGTGGGGCCGCGCCGCCCGTTCCCCGGGGCAGACGCCCGGGAAGCACGGGCTGAGACGCCGGATCCCCCGGGGGGGGCCGCCAAAGCGGCGCGTGCTGCGGGTTTGCTGGTACGCTGGCCGCGCATGGACACGCGTTCGCGGCAGGACGCCCTCGCGGGCTGGCTTCGAGGGCAGGGGTTCACGACCGTGGGCGCGGCGGCCCGGCGTTTCGAGGTCTCCGCGCGCACGATCCACCGCGACCTCGCCCGGTTGCGGGCGCACGGCGTCGCCGTCGTGACCGAGCCGGGCCGCGGGGGAGGCCTTCACCTCGACCCCGAACTGTCTTTGCCACCGGTTCGGCTCGACTTGACAGAGGTGATGGCGCTCGTGGTTGCCGTGTCCCTGGCGCAGCAGGACACCCTGTTGCCGCTCGGCAAGCCGGCGCGTGCGGCGCTCGCAAAGCTCGTGGCCACGTTGCCGAAGGCCCGGTCCCGGGAGCTCTCTCGCCTGCTGTCGCGGGTGGTCGTGGGGCAGGGGGCTTCCCCGCGGGTGGTCGCCACGCTGACGCCGGTCGACGCGCGCACGCTGGACGCGTTCGAGCAGGCGTTCTTCGGGAACCACCGTCTCCGTTTCCGCTATTGCGACCAGGCCGGAAAAACCAGCACCCGACGTGTAGAGCCACACGGGCTGCTCTTGCAGACGCCGGCCTGGTACCTTTTGGCCTTCGACATCGACAAGGGCGCCGCCCGCACGTTTCGCATGGATCGCATCACGCAGGCGCAGGTCGAAAGCACCTGCTTTACGCCGCGCTCCCTGCAGCTGTTCGAGGCCACCTTGAAGGAGGTGGGCGCCGCGGAGCGGTTGAGCGGTCGCCTTTGACCGCGGCGGCCGTGGCCACGGTGTCGATCAGGTCCGGTTCACGGCCCGCCCCACGCGCGCCAGGCGGTCGGGGTGGGCAAGGTACTCCGGGAACGTCATGTACATGTCGTAGTGTTTTTCGCCTGCCAGCTCGAGCACCCTCTGCGCGAGGGACTCGACGAACTGTACGTCGTGGCACGCAAAGACCATGGATGCCTCCGTTTTGAGGAGTCCGTTGTTGAGGGCGGTGATCGATTCCAGATCCAGGTGATTTGTGGGCTGATCCAGCAGCAGGCAGTTGGGATCTTGCAGCATCAGCCGTGAGAACATGCACCTGACGCGCTCGCCGCCGGAGAGCACGCTCACCTTCTTGTGCGCATCGTCGCCCGAGAACAACATGCGCCCCAGAAACGAACGAATGAACGTCTCGTCTTGCACGTTCGGGGCGTACTGGCGCAGCCAGTCGATCACGGATTTTCCGCTGGTAAAGTACGCGTTGCTGTCCTTGGGGAAGTACCCGCGGTGCACCGAACGCCCCCAGGTGACACTGCCAGAATCGGGCGCTGCTTCGCCCGACAGCACCTCGAGCAGGCTCGAGACGGCGCGATCGTCGCCGACCAGCGCCATCCGCTCTCCGCGTCCGAGCGAAAAGCTGAGGTTCTTGAACATCACCTCGCCCCCCACGCTCCGGGTCAGGCGTTCGACCGTAAGAACCTCCTTGCCCAGCTGCCGTTCGGTCTTGAATTGGATGAAGGGGTACTTGCGTGACGAAGGCCTGATGTCTTCCAGGGTGATCTTGTCCAGGAGGTTTTTGCGCGACGACGCCTGACGTGACTTCGAGGCGTTGGCGCTGAACCGCTGGATGAAGGTCTTGAGCTCCTTGATCTGCTCTTCCTTCTTTTTGTTGGCCGCTGCACGCTGTCCGAGCGCCATCTGGCTGGTCTCGTACCAGAACGTGTAGTTACCCGTGTACAGCGTGACCTTGCCGAAGTCGATGTCGGCGATGTGGGTGCACACCTTGTCGAGGAAGTGGCGATCGTGGGAGACCACCACGACCGTGTTTTTGAAGTTCAGCAAGAACTCCTCGAGCCACAGGATCGAGTCCACGTCCAGGTGGTTCGTGGGCTCGTCGAGCAGGAGAATGTCGGGGTTGCCGAAGAGAGCTTGCGCCATCAGCACCCGCACTTTTTCGCCGTCCGAGAGCTCCTTGACCAGGCTGCCGTGTTTGTCGGCTGCGAGGCCAAGTTCACTCAGCAGCTTGGCGGCCTCGGATTCGGCGTTCCAACCGTCGAGATCGGCGAAGGCCGCCTCGAGCTCGCCCGCTCGTGTGCCGTCAGCCTCGCTGAACTCGGGCTTGGCATAGAGCGCCTCTTTTTCCCGCATGATCTCGTAGAGGCGCTTGTGCCCCATGATCACGGTCGCCAGGGCAGGCACCTCGTTGAACGCGAAATGGTCCTGGGAGAGCATGCTCATCCGCTTGTCGGGGGGAATGTTCACCTCGCCCGCGGTCGGCGTGAGCTTGCCTGCCAGGCACTTCAAGAAAGTCGATTTTCCCGCGCCGTTGGCGCCGATGAGGCCGTAGCAGTTCCCGGGGGTGAACTTGGCGTCCACCTCTTCGAAAAGGACCTGGCTGCCGAAGGAGACCGAGAGACGTTGGACGGTGATCATGAGCGGTGGAGGTGTTTACGCCACCGCACCAGGTCGTTCAACGCGCATGTGCTCTCGTTTACATCGAAAGGCGGCGGCGTGAGCTCGTCTGCTTACGCCGCGTCGCATTGTTCTTGGGCCGCCCGGAGGGCCCAGAGCCTCGCCTCAGGCCGCGATGGCGGTTGCCGGTGTGGTGGCAGCGGCGGGGTCTCGCGCGGTGACCAAGAGCAGTGCCGGCAAGAACACGAGATCCACGACCAGGGCGGTGGTCAAGATCACCGCGGTCATGATCCCAAAGTAAACGTTCGGACTGAAGCTGCCGAAGGCCAAGGTCCCAAATCCCACCACCAGAACCACGGTGGTCACGGTCAGCGCCTTGCCGGTTTCCGAAAACACGCGCACGAGCGCCGCCCGCGGACCAAGGCCCTCGCTCACGAAGCGCTGAAAGTTGGCCATGATGTGAATCGTGTCGTCCACCGCGATGCCCAGGCAGACGCTGCAGACGAGTACAGTGCCAAGGTCGAGGTCGTGTCCCAGAAAGCGCAGGACCGCCCCGCCCACGATGAGGGGAATCAGATTGGGGATCATCGCGATGACCCCAAGGCGGGCTGAGCGCAGGAACACGGCCAGGAGAACCCCCACCGCCACCACCGCCAGGAACACGGATGTGATGAAGGACTCCACCACGTAGCGGTTCATACCTTGGTAAAGCAAGCTCTTGCCGGTGACGTGAGCTTCGAGGCCCAGCGCGCGGGCCCGGTCTTCCATCTCGGCCGCCCGGCGCATCCACGTCTCCGAGTCCGTGATGCCACTCAATACGGTGATGCGAAGGGCGTCGTTCTTCACCGTCATGCGGTCGTTCAAGTCCTGGCCCTGGGGAAGCCCCATCGTGTAGAGGAAGAGCTCTTGCGCGACGGTCTCACGGTCTGCCGGCAGGGTGTAGGCGCCCTGGGCGTTGGCGTTGAGAGCGCGGTTGGTTTGGCGAAGGATGTCGACCACGGACACCGTGCGGACCATGCCCGGTATCTTCTGGATGTCGCGTTCGAGGCGCTCCACTTTTTTCAGAAAAGCGGGGTCTTTGATGCCATCTTCGGCCCCTGCGGAGACCACGAGTTCGAAGGCCTGTTGGTAGCCGAGATGCTCCCTCATGAAGTCGCTGGCGTCCCGCAGCGGGTAGCCGGGGCTGAAGTACTTATAAGGATCGGAGTTGACGCGGTTGCCGAAGGTCAGTGCCAGGGCAGCCACCGTCAGCAAGCCGGTGCCCATCACGATGGGCCAACGGCTTCGATGAACCAGGGCGACGAAGCCACTCGCCCAGAGGCTGGACTGTTCCCGCGACGTGGCGGCCGAGACGTTTCGCCGCGACCAAGAGGGCAGGACAACAATCAGAGGGCCGAGCAGGAGGTAGGTCAATACCCACGCCACGAGCGTTCCCACGCCCGCCAGAATGCCAAGGCCAAAAACCGGCTTGAGCTCCGCCGTAAGGAAGGAGAAGAAGCCCACCGCCGTCGTAAACGACGTCATGAAGGTAGGCCCAAAATTCTTTGCCAAGGCCTCGAACGCAGCCTCTCTGGGACCGAGCCCTTCGGCTCTTCGCCGATAGAACGCGGCCAAGATGTGTACCGAATCGGCGATGCCCACGGCGATGAGGACCTCGGGCAAAACCGAGGTGACCACCGTGACCTCGATACCCACCAAGCCCGCGAAGCCAAAAGCGGCGACGGTGCTGGCTCCCACCACCACGAGCGGCAGCACGACGCCTTTGCCGCCCCGCAGGGCCAAAGCCAGCAACAACACGATGAGGCCCACCACGATGGGGATCAGGGTCTGGAGATCCTTTTCGCTGCTCTCCTTGAACGAATGGTTCACGGCGGGGCCGCCCGAGATGTGAAACACGTGGTCTCCAGACGCCAGCTGCCCGATCAGCTTCCGGGTCTCGCCCACGATGGAGGCGGCGTCCGAGGGCGTCTCGAACGCCGGCTTGATGCGGGCGTGCAGCACGGCCGTCTTTCCGTCGCGGCTCACGAGGTAGTCAGGGACGGTTTCGTGGGCCAGCGCGATCCGGCGTCGTTCGGCCACGAAGGCCGCATCGTCCGCGCGCTCCGCCGGAAGCAAGTCCTCCACCGCGATGTCGTCGCCATCGGCATGAACCCACTGAAAGTTCGTGAGGGAATCCACCCGGATCACCTCGGGGATCTGCCAGAGGCCCGCCGTGAGTTGCCCGAGCAGTTTGGTGGATTCGGCGTCGAAGATGCCCGACGGGCTGTGCACGATCACCATGTGGTCGTCGTCGTTGCCGAAGCGCCGCTCAAAGGCATCGAGCCGCTTCATGAGCGGGTTGTCGCGCTCGAAGAACGCGGTGTGATCGAAGTTGGGTTTGATCTGGGGCAGGCCCACCGCCAGGCCGGCCAGGATCACGAAGGCGATTCCCAGGGACTTCCAGGGAGCAGACGTCACGAAATGGGCCACGCGCGACGCGAGGCTCGAGGGTGCTTTGAAGGCGTTCGGGGATTTGTTGGACATGGCGTTCGTCTTCCTTGTTTGGTCGAGACGGGTGGTTTGTGCCGATGGCTCAGAAGTATCGGTTCAGGTTCAGGAACAACTGGTGCGCGCCGTTCCAGCGCTCGAAGCCCACGGGCGCCCCTGGGACCTTGGGCGGCACGCGCAGGATGCGCAGACCCACGCTGAGGCCGAAGGTCTCGCCGAGCCGCTGGCTCATGCTCGCGGACACGAGAAACTCTTGCGGCCGCTCGACGTCCACGAGAACACCCACCAAGGCGGTGCGGCTGCTTTCGTCGTTGGCCGAGAGCCGGTAGCCCACGAAGACGTCGTTTTGAAACAGCTCGAGCTGTCGCCTTTGCTCTTTTTCAGGGCCAAACAGCACCTGGCCTTCGGTGAGCCACGTGCTGTCGGCACCGCTTTCGTGCGTGAAGGTGTACTCGAGGCCCGCGGCCACGATCGTGTGGTCCCGCTCGGGAAGCGGGCCGCCCGGGTTGTCGCCCTCGGCATCGCGGTAGCGTCGGTGCACCGCCTCCACCTTCACCATGACGGGGCCAAGAACGTGGGCGTAGGTGCCAGCCACCTCCGTGGCGTATTGGAAGAGGGGACGCACTTGTCCCGTGAGGGCGTCGGCAACGACGAGTGGATGCAGACGATCCAGGTGTTGCAGCACGTGCACGCCGAAGTCGGCATCGCCCAGGGTTTGGGTGAGGCGTGCCGCCCACTGCATCCCCAGGCTGTCGTCGGTGAGCGCCCCGCCGCGATCGAGATACATCGCTTCCCCCAAGGGTAGGCCGGGCGGGACGAGGGACAGCCGTGATCGCACGGAGGGCAGGCGCGAGCCTCCGTGAACGGGGAGGGCGTACACCGCCACGTCACCTTGAAACAAGCGGACCCGTAGCTGTGCCATGGGCTCGCCGAGTTTCTCGAAGCTCTCGGGGTTGCTGTCGAAGTTGCGGCTGTTGAACACATCCGCGGGATGGAACGCCTCGAGCGCCGTCCATGTCACCATGTCCACGCCCAGTCTCAACCGGACGCGCCCGAGCCGGGCCTCGGCCCAGGCCTCTTCGGCAACCAGCACGCTGCGCAGGCGATCCAGCCCATCGTGCCGCGTGAACACGCGCAGACGGGTCGAGACGCGCTCCGCCTCAGCGTCGACCTGTAAGCGCCCGGCGGCGGCGATGCCCGCTTCCTCCGTGGCTTCGATGTCGTCGGGCAGGAAAACACGGGTTTCGGTGCCCAGAAATCCCCGGCTCTCGAGCTCCGCCCCGCGGGCCACGCCGGCGTGCACCGCCGCCAGCGTGGTGAGGGTCAGGATCCATCTCAAGGCCGCGCGTGCCACATACCGCAACCGCATGGGTCAGCCCTCGAGCTCGCTGCTCTCGAACGCCGAGGCGGGCGGCGCCGTGCCGAGCGTGCGCTCCGACCAGACGAGCCGCGACGACTTTTTCGTCTGGTGATTCACCGTTTCGATGGCGCCCGCACGCCAGAACTTGCCGTACTGCTGGTAGTTCGAGAACGTGGCCGTCTTCAGCAAAACGCCCTTGCGATCGTAGTACTCGATCTTGAGCGGGTTCTTGTACGTCTTGTCGAGCCACAACACCTGCCGGCTGTACCCGCTGTTGCTATCGACGGGCACGCGTTCGACCTTCCATACGTCTCGCCCGCCGAGGCTCTCGTCGGCCAGGTGCTTGTGCGTGTACTTTTCCACCTCCTGGCTGCCGAGGTCTTCATAGGCAAACTCGCTACCCATGAAGGAGCCCGCCTTGTTGCGGCCATTGATGCGCTTGGTGCGCTTGATGGCCGGCAGGTAAAGCCACTGGTCGTCGTCGTCGCGCTTGTGTGACCACGTCAGCATGCGTGTGCCCTTGACGTCCGCGGGCCATGCGAACTCGACACGCGATTTGTCGCCGTCGCTTTCCTCTTCGCGCGTCTCGGAGGTCATGCGACGGGTGGTCCGGTCGCCGTGGGCGTTGACGAGCTCCATGTCCATGCGGGCCCGCTCGCCGCGAAAGCCGCTGTTGGCCTTGTCGACTTCGCGCGCGATCTCGAGACCTCGGGCCTCGGGGCTTGGGGCGGCCTCGGCCGTGGCGGCCAGAGGAAGCAGCAGAATGAAGGGGACAGTCAGCGGGTGCATCGGGCTCTCCTGGTTGATTGGTGAGTGTTTACTTATGATTGGAACGTTTTTAATGTGTGAACGTTTACTTACTAAAAGGAGCTAGCGAAGGCCTCGGCAGGGCGGCGCCGCTTCAGTTTTGCCCGGGCGCGCCCGCGGCCAGGAGCCGGAAGGCTTCTGGATTGAAGTGGGCCGCGATCGCCTCGTGGCGCACCCCGATGCCCCTCAGGGCAAAGCGGGTCGTCGCATCCTGGAGGGCTTCTCCTGCCACGGGCAGAGGCTGCACCGGGGGGGTGACCAAATAAAAAGAGGACAGGCCGAAGGCCAAGTGATGGGCCAGCCAGACGCCCACGTCCGGCTCCGGGGCGTCCGGAACCAAATCCCCCGCCGCGCGGGCGCCGTGCCAGCAACGGGTCAGCTTGTCCACCCAGGGAGCCGAGGCCTGCTTCAGGAATCCGCGTGCGAAGTTTCCCGTCTCGAGCAGGCTGCGCAGCAGCAGTTGTTTGGTGGCCCGTTGGGCCTCCGATACGGAAGGCCCCCCTGAAACACGGCGCACCACGAGATAGACGGCCAACACCAAGGTGCTCGTCGTGTCGGGCAGCCTTCCGAGCCGTTCCACATCCTCGGCGTTGCCCGCGAGGCAGGTGCACTGCACCTCCGCGAACAACGCATCTTTACTGGGAAAATGGCGGTAGAGCAGGGCTTCGGAGACACCGGCCGCTTCGGCGATTTCGCGCGTTTTGACGCCCTCGAGGCCTTTGGCAGCAAAGAGCGGAATGGCCGCGCTGAGAATCGAGGCACGACGCTCGTCCGCGTCCATCTTTTTCGCTGCGGGAACCATGAGCTGTTCTCAATGTAGAAGTAAGCGGTTACTTAGTCAAGGGGTGTTCCGCTCCTCCTCATCCTGAAGTCGCGCCAAAGGCCGTGTCCCGCGCTTGAAGCGGCTCGGCTTTTCCGCCACTCTCACGCCGTGTTTGCTCTCCCTGGCAATTCCGCGTTTTCGGCCGCCCGTCTGGCCAAGCAGCTGGCTCGGGTTCAGGCCCAAAATCCGGAGGTCACGGGCCTCGACGCCCGTTTCATCCATCTGGTGGAGCTTCGCGCCGAGCTCACGGCGGAGGACAGGGCCACCCTCTCCCGTCTTTTGCACTACGGCCCCCGCGAGGAGCTGACGGAACGCGAGGGGGAACGGTTCTGGGTGTTGCCGCGCTTCGGCACCATATCGCCCTGGTCCTCGAAGGCCACGGACATCGCCCACCTCTGCGGGCTTGCGGGCGTGCGCCGGATCGAGCGAGGCATCGCGTACACCGTCGTGGGGCGGATCATGGACCGCCCGTCGCTCGAGGCCAGCCTTCATGATCGGATGACCGAGGTGGTGATCGACGCCATGGAGGACGCGGCCCGGCTGTTCGCGCATGCCGACCCGCGGCCGCTTGCCACGGTGGACGTGCTCGGCCAAGGCCGCGCCGCGCTCGAGACCGCCAACGGCACGTTGGGCTTGGCCCTGGCGCCCGACGAGATCGACTACCTCGTACACAGCTTCGTGCAGCTCGGGCGCAACCCCACGGACGTGGAGCTGATGATGTTCGCGCAGGCCAACAGCGAGCACTGCCGCCACAAGATCTTCAACGCCGCGTTTGTCATCGACGGTGAGCCGCAGCCGGACTCGTTGTTTCGCATGATCCGACGCAGCACCGAGGCGAGCCCCAAAGGCGTGCTGTCGGCCTACAAAGACAACGCCGCCGTGATTGAAGGCTCGGAGGGCGGCCGCTTTTTCCCGCATCCCGACACGGGCGTCTACGCCGCTCATCGCGAGCCGGTGCACATCTTGATGAAGGTCGAGACGCACAACCACCCCACGGCGATCTCTCCCTTTCCGGGGGCGTCGACAGGCTCAGGCGGTGAGATCCGGGACGAGGGGGCGACAGGCCGGGGCTCGAAACCCAAGGCAGGGCTGGCGGGCTTCTCCGTATCCAACCTGAGACTGCCCGAGGCGCTGCAGCCCTGGGAGGCCGAGTACGGCAAGCCCGCACGTATCGCCTCTGCGCTCGACATCATGCTCGAGGCGCCGCTGGGCGCCGCGGCCTTCAACAACGAATTCGGACGCCCCAACCTCACGGGCTACTTTCGTACCTTCGAGCTGGAGGTGCCGGGCGTCAACGGGCCCGAGGTCCGGGGCTACCACAAGCCCATCATGCTGGCGGGTGGCCTTGGCAACATCCGCGCCGGGGACGTCGAAAAGCAGGAGATACCGCCCGGCTCGCCCCTCATCGTGCTGGGCGGGCCCGCGATGTTGATCGGCCTCGGCGGAGGTGCGGCTTCGTCGATGGCGCAGGGGGCCTCGCACGAGGACCTCGATTTTGCTTCGGTCCAGCGCGACAACGCCGAGATGGAGCGGCGCTGCCAGGAGGTCATCGATCGCTGCTGGGCGCTGGGTTCCGACAACCCCATCCTGTCCGTGCACGACGTGGGCGCGGGGGGACTCTCGAACGCCCTGCCTGAGCTCGTTCATGGCAGCGATCGGGGGGCCGTGTTCGAACTGCGAAAGGTTCCCAATGACGAGCCCGGCATGTCTCCGCTCGAGATCTGGTGCAACGAAGCCCAGGAACGCTACGTGCTGGCCGTGTCGGCGAAGGGTCTGGCACGCTTCGAGGCGCTGTGCCAGCGTGAGCGCGCCCCTTACGCGGTGTTGGGGGTGGCGACGGCGGAAGGTCACCTCACGGTCAATGACAGTCACTTCGGCAACAAGCCCATCGACGTGCCGCTGGGCCTCATTCTGGACAAGCCACCGAAGATGGTTCGCAACGTCACGCGGGCCGAGCCCAAGCTGACGCCTGTCGCCTTTTCCGGTGTGGACGTGGCCGAGGCCGTGCAGCGCGTGCTGCGCCTGCCCACGGTGGCAGACAAGACCTTTCTCATCACCATCGGCGATCGCTCCGTCACGGGGCTCGTGGCGCGCGACCAGATGGTGGGGCCTTACCAGGTGCCGGTGGCCGATGCGGCGGTCACCGCGACGAGCTTCGACACGTACGCGGGCGAGGCCATGGCCATGGGTGAGCGCACCCCGTTGGCCCTGGTGAATGCCGCTGCCGCCGCGCGCATGACCGTGGCCGAAGCGCTGACCAACCTGGCGAGCGCGGACGTGGCCACGCTTGGTCAGATCAAGCTCTCGGCCAACTGGATGGCCCCCGCGGGGGCGCCCGGCGAAGACGCCAAGCTCTACGAGGCGGTCAAGACGGTGGGCACCGAGCTCTGCCCCGCCCTGGGGATCGCGATCCCCGTGGGCAAAGACAGCATGTCCATGCGCACGGTGTGGAGCGAAGCAGGCACGAGCAAAGCCGTCACGGCGCCCCTGTCCCTGATCGTCAGCGCCTTCGCACCCGTGGCAGACGTGCGCAAGACCTGGACGCCTGCCTTGACGTCTGGACCTGAGCCCACGCGTTTGCTCCTGCTCGACCTGGCCGATGGGCGAGAGCGCCTGGGCGGTTCAGCGTTGGCGCAGGTGTTTGGTCAGCTGGGCAACGAAGCGCCTGATCTCGATGATCCCGAGCGGCTCACCGGGTTCTGGCTCGCCCTTGCAAAGTTGCGCGCGGGCGGGCGCGTCTTGGCCTACCACGATCGCTCCGACGGAGGGCTCTTCGTCACGCTCGTGGAGATGGCCTTCGCGGGCGGCGTGGGACTCTCGGTGTCGGTGGACGAGCTCCAAGGCAGCACGCTCGGCGCGCTCTTCGCCGAAGAGCTGGGCGCGGTGGTGCAGGTCCCCCTGTCCGCCGTGGCCGAGGTCCAAGCGGCGTTTGCCGGTACGGGCGTCAAGGTGCGGGATGTGGGCACGCCGCTCCCCGAAGACCGCGTCGTCGTTCAATCGGGTGGCCAGGTGATCTTCGAGAGCTCGCGCTCCGCCTTGCGGGCGGCATGGTCAGAGACCACCTTCCATATGCAGAGCCTGCGGGACGATCCCGCCTGCGCGGAAGAAGAGCAGGCCGAGCGCACCGACGCCTCCGATCCGGGGCGCAGCGCGCGGCTCACCTTCGATGCCGCTGCCGACGTCGCAGCGCCCTTCATCGCCACGGGTGTTCGCCCCCGTATGGCCATCCTGCGCGAGCAGGGTGTGAACGGCCAAATCGAGATGGCGGCCGCCTTCGATCGCGCGGGGTTCGAGGCGGTGGACGTGCACATGAGCGACATTCTCGAGGGTCGAATGACCCTGGCGTCGTTCAAGGGCTTGGTGGCTTGTGGCGGCTTCTCTTACGGCGACGTTTTGGGGGCAGGAGAGGGCTGGGCGAAGTCGATCCTGTTCAATGCGCGGGCCCGCGACGTGTTCGAGGTGTTCTTTCGCCGGGCCGACACCTTTGCGCTCGGCGTGTGCAACGGCTGCCAGATGATGTCGAACCTGCACAGCCTCATTCCCGGTGCCGAGCTGTGGCCGCGTTTCGTGCGCAACCGCTCGGATCGCTTCGAGGCCCGATTGCCGCTGCTGCGTATGGAGACGACGCCGTCGCTCTTCTTTGCGGGCATGGAAGGCTCGCAGCTTCCGATCGCTTTGGCCCATGGCGAGGGCCGCGCCGAGTTCCGTGACGAGGGCCACCTTCAGGCGTTGGAGTCTGCGGGACTGGTGGCGGCGCGCTTCGTGAACAACCGAGGCGCCGTGGCCACGACCTACCCCGCCAACCCCAACGGCTCCCCGCAGGGGATCACCGCCGTCACCACCACTGACGGGCGTGTCACCGTCATGATGCCGCACCCGGAGCGGGTGTTTCGGACGGTTTCACTCTCCTGGCATCCCGAAGGGTGGGGCGATGACAGCCCCTGGATGCGCATGTTCAGGAACGCGCGCGTCGCCGTGGGGTGAGCAATCCCTCCGGCAGAGGCGAAACGGTCCCGCAACGCGAGGGCCACTCCTGGGGCCCCCGTGGCGCCGGGAAAAGTGGCCCCGGATGCATTCGGCGCGTGCGCGGAGGGGGCAAAAAATGATATGCACCAACCCTACACCCCCAAAAAGAGCAAGCTGACATGCAAAAACTGAAGTTGAAGCCCGGCGTCATCACCGGAAACGCCCTGACCGAGGTTTTCGATTACTGCCAGAGCGTGCCCTGCGCGCTTCCCGCCGTGAACGTCATCGGCAGCAACTCGATCAACGCTGCCCTCGAGTCTGCGCGCCAAGCGAAGGCGCCCATCATCATCCAGTTCTCGCAGTCCGGTGCCCAGTTCGTGGCCGGCAAGTTCCTCGACAACGGCAAGCAGCAGGCTTCCATCGCAGGCTCCGTGGCCGGTGCGGCAAACGTGCGCCACCTGGCCCAGGCCTACGGAGTGCCCGTGATTCTGCACACCGATCACGCCGCCAAGAAGCTGTTGCCCTGGGTGGACGGCATGCTGGAAGAGGGAGAGCGCTTCTTCGCCGCTCACAAGGAGCCGCTCTTCTCGTCGCACATGCTGGATCTGTCCGAGGAGCCCCTGGACGAGAACCTCGAGATCTGCCGCCACACGCTGTCGCGCATGGCGAAGCTGGGCATGACCCTCGAGATCGAACTCGGCGTCACCGGCGGAGAAGAAGACGGCGTGGACAACAGCGACGTCGACAGCTCGCGTCTCTACACGCAGCCCTCTGAGGTACTCAAGGCGTACGACGCGCTCTCTGCGGTGGGTAAGTTCACCGTGGCCGCCTCGTTCGGCAACACGCACGGCGTCTACAAGCCCGGCAACGTCAAGCTGCGTCCCGAAATCCTCCGCAACTCGCAGGACCACATCAAGGCCGAGCGCAAGACCGGGGACAAGCCCGTTCACTTCGTGTTCCACGGCGGCTCGGGCTCGACCCCCGAGGAGATTCGTGAAGCGGTCTCCTACGGCGTGGTGAAGATGAACATCGACACCGACACGCAGTGGGCCTTCACCCGCCCCATCAAGCAGTACATGGACAAGTACGACGGCTACCTCAAAAGCCAGCTGGGCAACCCCGAAGGCGAAGACAAGCCGAACAAGAAGCAGATCGATCCCCGCGCCTGGCTGCACCTCGGTGAAAAGGCCGTGGCCGAGCGGCTGGTCGAGGCGTTCAAGGACCTGAACGCGTTCGGTCAGTTCGACTTCTGAGCCCACGCAGGGCTTGCATGGGAGCGACGAAACGCTCCCGCTCGTAAATGGCGCCGAGGAGCCCCCTCCCGGCGCCTTTTCGAGTTTTGGGGCCGACGCCCTACCGGGGCCCCTCGTGCTCGTCTGACGCACGGGAAGCTGGCGTCCAGGCATTCGGTGCATCAACCTAGGGCCGCGTGGCGCGTAAACGATCCAAAGTTCCTCCCGAAGATCGGGCTCGCAATCCGAAGCTGTCGCTTGCGCGTCTAATGACGTTGGCCAAGCCCGAGTGGCGTCGCTTGGGGTTGGGTACGTTGTTCCTGGTGGTCGGTAGCGGCGCGTCTTTGGCCTTTCCTCAAGGCATCAGGATGGTGATCGACCAGGCTTTGGGGGGAGCAAGGGCGCAGTCCCTGGATCGGGCGGCTTTGCTGATGGCGGTCATAGCGCTCGTTTTTGGGCTCTCGATCGCCTGTCGTTACGTGCTCTTCACGGTCGCCGGGGAGCGCATCGTGACGAACCTTCGTCTGCGCCTATACCGTTCGATCCTGGACCAGGAGGTGGGCTTCTTCGACGCCCGCCGCACCGGTGAGTTGACGAGCCGCCTGTCCTCGGACACGGCCGTGCTGCAAAACGCAGTCAGCGTCAACGTGTCGATGGCGCTGCGAAGTGCCGCGCACGCCGCGGGCGGCATCGTATTGCTCCTCATCACGTCGCCCCTCCTTACGGGGATCATGTTGGCCGTGGTGCCCGCCGTGGCGATGGGCGCGGTGGTCTACGGTCGACGCGTCCGCAGCTTGGCGCGCGATGTTCAGGACGCCCTGGCCGGCGCCAGCGAGATCGCCGAGGAGAGCATTGCGGGGCTTCGCACCGTGCGCTCGTTTTCGGCCGAGCCGAAGGAGGCGGCGCGGTACAGCACTGCGGTCGAGCGCGCGTTCGTGTTTGCGCGTCGCCGCATCTTTGCGGGGGGCACCTTCATGGCGGTCGCTTCGTTTGCGGCCTACGCCTCGGCCGTCCTCGTGTTCTGGTACGGCGGCCGTCTCGTGGCGTCCGGCGGCATGACAGTGGGACAGCTCACCTCGTTTCTGGTCTACACCCTCATCGTGGCGTTCGCGCTGGGTGGCCTCGCTGACCTCTGGGCCGACTTCATGCGGGCCGCGGGGGCCGCCGAGCGTGTCTTCGACCTGATGGAGCGACAGCCTGCCATCCCGCCGCACGGAGGTCTCGTGCTCCCCGCCGTGCGCGGAGAGGTCGAGCTACGCAACGTCAGCTTCGCTTACCCCACGCGCCCGGACGTCGCGGTGTTGAGCGGCCTCGACCTGCGTCTGTCGCCTGGCGAGATCGTGGCCGTGGTGGGACCTTCGGGGGCCGGTAAGTCCACCGTCGCGGCGCTCATGACGCGGTTTTACGACCCCGGCGCAGGAGACGTTTTGTTCGACGGACACGACGTGCGGAGCCTGGATGCCCGCTGGCTTCGTCAGCGCATCGGCGTGGTTGCGCAGGAGCCCGTCCTGTTCTCCACCAGCATTGCAGAGAACATTCGCTACGGGCGCCCTGAAGCCTCTACCGAGGACGTACAGGAAGCCGCGCACGCCGCCAACGCCCACGACTTCGTGCTGCGCTTCCCGCAAGGGTACGACACCGCCGTGGGCGAGCGGGGTGTACAGCTCTCCGGGGGACAAAAGCAACGCATCGCCATCGCCCGCGCGCTGCTCAAGGATCCTCGCCTGCTGATCCTGGACGAGGCCACGAGCGCGCTCGACGCCGAGAGCGAACACCTCGTGCAGGAGGCGCTCGAACGACTGATGAAGGGACGGACGACGCTCATCATCGCGCATCGGCTGTCCACCGTGATGCGCGCCGATCGCGTGGTCGTGCTCGATCGCGGCCGCGTGGTGCAAGACGGCCCCCACGCCTTGCTCGTCAAACAAGACGGAATTTACCGTCGTCTCGTCGAGCGCCAATTTGCAGGCGGCCCTTCTTGAGTTACGATATCTACACACTGTTCCATTGCGGAACGCCAGAGCTGAGGGGGTTGAAGGTGGCACGAGAGGAAGACACGATCGTCGACGAGGCGGCGTTGTTGGACGCCATGGGTGGCGATTGGGAGACGGTGCATGCCGTGGTGCGTACCTTCACCCGGGCTCTCAAGGCTTACCGGCTCGAGTTGAGTGAGACAGTAGCCCGCGGTGAGCCAAAGGCCATTCGCGAGGTGGCCCACAAGCTCAAGGGCACTCTTGCCAACCTCAGGGCACCAAGCGCCCGCGCCTTCGCCGAGGCTCTGGAGCTCGCCGCTCAGGAAGGACGCACCCAAGAGTTCGCGGCCCTCGGCGCGTCCCTCCTCTCAAGCATGGGCGCAGTGGAGCGGGTGCTCTCCACGGAGCGCTTCTTGGGCTCCGACGCGTAGGTCAGGCCAAGCCGGCGAGGGGGCCGGTGCAGGCCTCGGGCGCGCCGAACGAGTTGATGTTGACGCCCATCCCATTCGCGAGCGACACGAACAGATTGCTGTGTGGGGTGCCGTTCAGCTTCAAGTGGCGCCCGGTCCTGATCGCGCCGCCCAGGCCACCCACGATGGTCCAGCGGTGGTCGTTTTTGTCGTGGCCGCCGCTGGCGATCTGGCCCGTCCAAACGATGGCTGAGTTGTCCAGGGCTGTCCCGTTCCCTTCGGGGATCTCGTCGAGGGCCTTGGCCAAACGGGCCATCTGTTTGAAGTAGTTGGTTTGTGAGTCTTGCACCTTGTCGACGCCAGTGCCGCTGGTCTTGTCTGACGTCTGGTGGCAAAGGTCATGCTGATTGTTGACGCCGTCGATGGGAGGCATGCCGACCAGCAAGGTGAACACCCGGGTCATGTCACAAGCCGCAGCGATCTTGATGAGGTCGAAGTTGACGGCGGCGCGGGCCTCGTAGTCCGCCCTGTTGTTGGCGTACTCAGCGTTCGACGGCGTGGTCCCCGGCTTGTTGCAGGCGGCGCCCGCCTCGAAGCTCGAACCGCCGCTGCCTGGCGCAGGAGCCAAGCGCAGCTCCAGATCGCGAATCAACGTCGCATGGTGGTCGAATTTGTCAGCCTGCTCTTTGGGAAGCCAGGAAGGCAGGCTGGCCTTCACCGAGCCGTACTCGCGCGCCAGGAAATCGAGCACGCTCCTGCGCCGACCCAAAGCAGGGTCGGCTGCGGGCGTTCCGGCATCTCCACCCGGTTGTCCGCCAGGCTTCGTCCAGCCCGCGGGGAACATCTTCTTGAACAAGGTGTCGGCCGTCTCCGTCGACTGCGTGAACAGCGTGTTGGCCTTGGTGTGCACGGGCGTGCTCTCGAGCGTCACCTTCGAGCCGTTTGTGTTCGAGCCTTGCACCGTGTGGACCAGGAACTTGAAGGGCGTGATGATGCCCTTCTTCGCAAGCTCTTCCGACAGGAAGTAGTCGATGCTGGGGCCACCGGCCCGGTCCTTGACGGAGCCTGGCTTCGCGCTGGTGAGCGCATGGATGTTGCCGCTCCAGTGCCCGTTGCTGCCGCCACCGAAAAGCTCGTATGACTTGAAGTTGAGTCCATCGAGCAAAACCGTGCGAGCCTTGAAAGGCTCGAGCGGCGTCTGAAGGGGTCCAAACGAAAACGAGCCCCCGCTGCTCTGAGGTGTCCACAGGGGCCTCAAGACGCCCTGAATCGTGAAAAAGAAAATCACCCTGCGGGGACCTTCTGCAGCGTGAATGCGTGGGCTCCGCAAGAAGGGCAGCAAGTGAGCGGCGGCCCCGGTCCACTTCATCGCCTGGCGCCTGGTTGTCAGCATCGTCCTCATGACATCCTGCTTTCGTGGCTATAGATAGCGTTGGGGTTCAGTCCACGCGGAAACGACGGAAGGCTTCGCTCTTCACGATCGATTTTACGATGTCGCTCATCGAGCCCGCTTGGCCGCCGACCTCTTGGATCACAGGATCGATCACGCAAGCCGCATCGGGCTCCACCGTGCGGCGTGAGAGGTAGGTCGCCCAGTGCGAGACAAAGCAGCGTTGCACGGACGCGCTGTTCGCCAGCCGCTCGGACAGCGATACGGCACCATCGAACGTGCCGTCGAGGTCGACCGTGTTCACGATCGTGCCGGACGCGTCGAGCTCCTTGGTGACGCCCTTGACTTTGACGGTGTCGCGCCAACGGCCCACGGAGTCGTAGTGCGAAAAGGCAAATCCGAACATGTCGAAGGCCAGGTGGCAGCCCCTGCAGCCGTCGACCTCCTCATGGAAGGTCTCGAGGAACTCGCGCTCGGTCATGGGCGCCAGGTCATCTGGGATTTCAGGGAAACGTGCGACGATGTCGGGGGTAGGCTGCGGTGGTTTGTTGCACACCAAGCGGTCGGAGACGAAGAAGCCGCGGCTTACCGGGTGGTCCGTATCCACCTTGGCGTGCTGGGCGAGCCAGCCGGCCTGGGTGAGCAAGCCCGCGCGACGGTCAGCCTTCAGTTGGACCTGGGACAGGTTGCTTCCATTCGCCGAAACGCCCTCGTACACCGGGGCTGTCGTCTGGTTGATGAACCCGTCGCGGCTCGTGAGTAGGTCGGCCACGGAGCCCCCGCGGTCCCAGAAGACGTGCGAGACGAAGCGGGTCAGGCCGTCCCGAAGCCCCTGCTCGAGAGCGTCGCTGTATTCGATGCCCTCCGGATCGCGTGCCAGGTCCTGGAACGTATCGAGGTGCAGCCATTGGCTGTGAAAGTTTGCGACGGATTCTCGTCCGTTCGCCGAGTCCAAGAGCCGCTGCACCTGTTCCGTCAGTTTCGATGGGTCGTCGAGTGCCCCCGCCTCGGCCGCGCTGATGAGCTGTGCGTCTGGGGGTGCGTCCGTGAGCACGAGCGCCAGGCGCGTTGCCAACTCGTTCTGGGTCAGGCGGCGCACCTTGTCGTCTCCCGAAACCGGCTCGCCCACCTCCGTCACGTAGAGGAATTGAGGGGCCTGTACGAAGGCCTCCACCACCATGCGCACGGCGTCTTCGTAACCGTGGGCACCCATCGACTCGTCGAAAAAGCCCTTCCAGCGGTTGGCCTCGTCTGCCGTCAAAGGGCGCCGGAACGCCTTTCGCCCGAAGTCGGAAATGAAGTCGTGACCGCACTTCTTCTGGGCCGCGGCATTGGAGCCCGAACACGATGCCACGGACGTGGCCTGCATCTTGTCCGTCAACAGCCGCGCGCTGCTCTCGAGAAGCGTGATGTCCTCGAGGGTCGTTCCTTGCCCCGCAAAGTTGGCGAAGCCGTCCACGTAGGCCTCGCTCATGCCTGAGACGTCAGGAACCGTGCGGCCCGTCAGCAACGCCTTGACGGCGCGCTGGTATTGGCGTGCGCTCAGGCGGCCCACGAGAGGCTTGCCCAAGGTGGCCTGGTCGCCGCTGCAAACACTCGGGCTGGGGCCTCCCGTGCCACCGGTACCGCCAGGAGCGGGCCCGGGCCCCCTACCGCCGGCGGCTCCGGGTTCGTCGTCGTCCGGGGGCATGGTCACCCCGTCACCGCCGATCTCACCCGAGCAGGCTCCGAGGAGGCTCGCCAAACTGAGGCTGGCGGCACACAGACGTAAGATCGACTTGTTGTGGGGGTACCTAAACTTCACGGTAGTCCTTTCCCCTTGGGAGGAGGAGAGCCCAGACCTACAGTCTAGCGTGTGGGCGCATGGCGCAACACCGCAATCTTTTCGTGTGCGCCGGCCAACACCTGCAAAGACCTCGTTTCCCGCCGTGGCACCCGCGGACCCGCTCCAAAGGCCGTGCCAAGACCTTACAATTGTTAATCTTTTTCTAGATCCTGACAAAAGGCAGACCAAGCGCAACCCTGCCTGCGCAGGCGAACTCTCAGGCGTGATCGAAGCGGCCGTCGACGTGGCGGGCGAAGCGTCCGGCCTCTTTCGGGTGCACGGGGTCGTCCACGGGCCAGGGCCACCCACCGAAGCCGGTCTGTCGGTAATCGACGAGAGCCTGCCGAATCTCCTCCTGGGTGTTCATGACGAAGGGGCCGTGTTGAACCACGGGTTCGCCGATGGGGCGCCCCTGGAGCACCAGCACCTCGGCTGCACCTGCGCCCGTGTTCACGAGAGGCAGCGCTGCGTCGGCCCTCAGGTCGGCGCCGTGTTGGGGCGGCAGGGCGGTTCCGTCCATGTCGAGGTCGCCCCCTGTGAAGAGGTAGAGGGTGCGGTTCACGCTTCGGCTCGCAGGGGGCAGCACGAAGGTGGCGCCCGGGTCCATCCGCAAGGTCCAGATCGCCACCTCGGCCTCCTTGCGGCTGGCCCACGAGCGTGGCGGCGGCGCGGGAGCACGGGAGTCGCCCAGGCTGCCGGCGATCACGGTCACCTCGGTCTTGCGCCCGCGGGCGTCCACGTTCTGCCTGCGCGGCACCTGCCGGCTCCAAAGCATGGAGAAGTGTGGTTCGGCCATCTTGTCTGCGGCGGGCAGATTCAGCCAGATCTGGAAGAGCTCGAGCGGGTTGCGGTGATCGGAATGGACGAGCGGGAACATCTCGGCGTGCACGATGCCCTTACCGGCGGTCAGCCACTGCACGTCACCATGGCCAAAGCGGGCGGTGGCGCCGAGTGAGTCCGAATGGTCGACCAGCCCCTCGCGCACGATCGTGATCGTTTCGAAGCCCCGATGAGGGTGTTGGGGGAAACCGGGGACGACGTCGCCGTGGTACATCCGCCAGCCCTCTTTGCCTTCGAAGTCTTGGCCGAGGGTGCGACCTGACAACGAGCTGGCCGGCCCCAAGCGGGCGTTGCCGGCCGGGTACTGGTCGTCGTGATGGACACAGAAGAGAAACGGATCGGCTGTCTCCCAGGGGAATCCCAGCTTCCGGACGCGAAGAACGGCTTTCGAGGTCATGGGCGCCTTTCGAACGGGCCGGGCGTGCGCGCCCGTACCATGCCTGCGTAGATGCCGGCAGCGCCCGCTGCGTTACGGCGGCGCAGTCCTGAATCAGTCCTTGCGCTCGAAAGGCAGCTTGAAGCTGGACGTCAGGGAGGACACGGACTCGAGCACCCTCACGAGCTCAGGTCCGCAGTTGACCAGACGGACCTCGCCGCCGCATCGGGCGGCGTGAGACTTCAGGTTGGGCATGAGGCTGCCCCTGTCGTGAGCGATTCGCGCAGCCGACCTTCCAAGGCCCGCAAGGTTTACGCAATTGTGGCGGCTTTCGGTTCGGTGGGGAACGGGCGTGCGGTGTAGGCCACGTTTAGCCCTGCGCCCGGCCACCCCGAACAGAGCCAGAGCCGGTACGAGATCTGCAGCGCCTTGGTGTTGACGCGGGTGCTCGACATGCGCGGCCGACCAAAGCCGAGGAGAAGAAGATGATTGGGAAGCGTCAGATACTCGACCTTCAGGAACGGCTCGCACGCTACGAACCGCCGGTGCTGTCCCTCTACGCCACCGTGAACCCGGCGCGCCCCGAGGTGACCCCTCAGGCTGTCCTCATCCGCGTGAAGAACGCCTTGAAGCGAACGCCAGGGCTGCCTGAGGCCATGGTGTCCCGTGTGCTCACGTTTTTCTCCGGCCGCACGCTTGGCAGTCGTTCGTTGGTGCTGTTTGCCGACGACAAGCGCATGGATGCGCTCGAGTTCGAGGTGGAGTTTTTGAACGACACATCCACAGACGCCGTGGAGATTCACTTCGGAGAGCCGTACTTCACGCCTTTGCTCGTTGCGGCCGACCGCTTCGAGCCCTATCTCATCGTGCACGCCGATCGCGATCGGCTGCGTACCTTCGAGCTGCACATGGGGCAGATCGAAGAGCTCTGGAGCGCCTCCCGGGACACCATCGCCGAAGAGGAGGATTCCCTCGAGCCCTCGCAGCGGCGCATGTCGGCGGGCCTGTCGCGGAGCGGGGGCCCGGACGCGCGGAGCCCGTCGACGGCGGGTGTGGCCCGGTCCGGGCCCGACTTCCTGGCCGACCGGGGCGGCGCCGCGGACCAGCTTGCCCGCGAGCACGTTCGCCGCGCCCAGGAGCGCTTCTACAAGGGGAACGTCGAGCGGCTCTCGCAGGCAATCGAAGAACGTGCAATCGGCCGTGTGATCTTGATGGGCCCGGGACGAGACCCTCATGTGTTGCTTGCGCAGCTCCCCACGACGCTGTCGGAACTCGTGGTCGCCGTGTTGCCTTCGCTGTCGAGCGCGAACGGAGCGCCTCGAGAGGTGTTGGAGCGGGTGCGCGACAAGGTGGAAGAGGTCGAAGCGGAGAAGGAAATCGACTTGCTCTCGCGCATCCGCGAGCGCGGCTTGTGGGGGCTCGACGAGTGCCTCGCGGCGCTTCAGCAGGGACGCCTGCACACGGTGGCCGTGCCCGGCGACCTTCATCAGGACGTTTATCTCGATCCCCACACGCGCTTCGTCAGTTTGGGTGAGTCCACCGCGAAGGCCCTGGCCGACGATCCGAAGAAGGCCGACCTGGCCGATCTGCTTCCGGACCTGGCTCGCGCGGGCGGGGCACGCCTCGAGTTCATGCACGAGGAGGCGCAGCGCCGGCTCATCGAAGAGTTCGGGGGCATGGCGGGGCTGCGCCGATGGTGAGGCGTAAAGGGGCGAAGGGCGTCAGAACAAGCCTCCAGCCCGCGCCGTGCGCTCAGGCGAGCAGGGTGGACAGCAAACCCGTACTGTCGGCCAGCTCCGTCCTTGGCACACCGACCGCGGCCAGCGTCGTCAGCCAGAGGTTCGCTAGGGGCGTTCCCGGGGCGCAGCGCACGTGGCCGCGGGGCCGGATGCGCCCCGCGGCGCGCCCCGCGAGCAAAACCGAGAGGTTTTTGTAGTCATGCTTGTCGCCGTCGCTCAGGCCGGAGCCGAAGGCCACCAAAGTGTTGTGTAGAAGGCTGTGCCCCTCCCCGTCGCGGACGGAGGCCAGGCGCGAGACCAAATACGCAAACTGCTGCACGTGAAACGCGTCGATCTTGCCCAGTTTGTCTTGCGCGTCTTCGCGGCTCGCGGCGCTGGCGTTGTGGGAAAGAGGGTGATGGTTTTGCCGATTGGGAAACACGCCCTGGTACAAGCGAGGCGAATCCCACCGCTCGGGGTCGAAGAGCCACGTGGCCACCCGGGTCGTATCGCTTTCGAACGCCAGCACCAGAAGGTCGGCCATGCTGCGCAGGTAGGCGCCCCGATCTTCGGGTGCGTGCGCGGGGGGCACTGCGCCCGCGGGCCGCCTGACGCGGGTGGCTTTTTGCAGGCGCGCTTCCAGCGATCGCACGGAGGACATGTATTCCTCGAGCTTGTGGCGATCTTCGACGCTGGCTTGCCTGTGCAAAGCGGCACTCTCCTGCAAGAGGGCGTCGAGCACACTGGCCGACCCGGGCGCGAAGGCCCCCCCTCCGAAGAGCCGGTTGAACACGGCCCGGGGATCTTTTTCCGCGTCGGCGGCCTGACCCGGTCCGTACCAAGACAGGGCCTCGAAGTACCGGCTTTCCCTGTTGTCCTTGAAGTCGTTGCACGAAAGCTCGAGGGAAGGCAACGGGGTTGCGCTTCCGAGCTGCGCGGCGGCCAGCTGATCCACCGTGGTGTTCGTGGGGTAGGGACCATCGAGGGGTTCCGTGGGTCGTGAACTGGTAAGCCAGCACGACGCCGCCTGGGCGTGCACCTCGGTGCCAGGGGCGAACGCTCGATCGAGACCGGTGAGCACGGTCAGGTGCTGCCGCACGGGCGCGAGCGGGGCGAGCGAGGGCGGCAGGTCGAAGGTTGCGCCGTCTCGGCGGGGTGTCCACGTATCTTGTCTGACGCCGTTGGGAACATAGACGAAGGCGAGGCGGACCGGGGCACGACGCAAGGGTTTTGCCCAGGCGGCGCGGGGGGCGAGGCTCGGAAGCCAGGGCAAAGGAAAAACTGTGCCCGCCGCGCGCAGAAACGATCGCCGCTTCACATTCAAGGGCTGGTCTCCGTCAGCACGTGCCCGGGGCCGATGGGATCTTCGACAAGGCGAAACGGCTGGCTCTCTACGAGCGCGTGAATGATGTCCTTGAGCCTGTAGCCGCCGGGTTCCGTGGCAGCGACGATGGCTTCGATGGCACTGTCGTCGGAGGGCGACACCGGCCGCCCCAGGGCATACGAAAGCAGATGTTCGACGAACCCGCGCACGAAGTCTCGCGGCCGCAAAAGAAGCTGGTCCTTGAGACCCACCGGTCCTTCCCCCTGCCGACCATCCGGCAAGGTGAACGTGGCGTCGATGGGCTGTCCCGCCTCACTGACGACAAGGCCTCCCACACCATCGAAGCGCGCCAGAGCGAACCCCAGGGGATCGATGCGCGCGTGGCAACCCGCGCACGCCGGATCGCGACGGTGTTGTTCGAGCCTGCCCCGAAGCGGAAGACGCTCGTGGACGCTCGGGGGCGCTTCCACAAGCGGAGGCACCGCAAACGGCGGGGGCGGCGGTGGTCTGTTGAAGATGGTCTCGAGCAACCACACGCCGCGCTTGACGGGGCTCGTTCGGCGGGGGCCGGACGTCAAGGTCAAGGTGGCTCCCGTCGTCATGACGCCCCCGCGCTCGCGAGAGGGCAGCGTCAGCCGCATCCACACGGCGTCGTTCCAGACCTTCGGCAGCTTCGTCGGGGGTTTGTCCGGCGGTGCTTTGCGCGTGGCCTCCTCCTGCAAGGCGGCCTCGACGCGCCGGCGTTCGGTCTCGAGTGTAGGCGAGGCGGCCTCGGCAAGGCCGTAGTGACGGGCGAGCCTCGCGTTGACGTACGTGTAAGGGGCGTCGAGCAATTCGAGCACGCTGCGGTTTTCGACGAGAACCGTCTCGAAGAGCAACAACGCCTCGAAAGCCATGGGGCCCGCCAGCGCGTGTTTGTTGAGAGGCCCCCAGTAGTAGCCCGGGAAGGCGCTTTCGTCGGGCCGGGCGCCCGCCAGCTTATCGAGGCCGAGCCACTCGAACGCGAACACCTCGGCCAGCGCTGCCACCTTCGGATCGGCGAGCATGCGATCCACCGCGGCGCTCAAGCCTTCCGCACTTCCGAGCCGATCCTCGAGCGCTGCTTCGCGCAGCCGCGCGTCCGGCAGGGTGCTCCACAAGAAGAACGACAGGCGGCTGGCCACCTCCCATCCATCGAGGGCACGTGGCTGGCCGGGCGTGACCACCGGTTCGGTGCGGTACAGAAAACGTGGCGAGGCCAAGACCGCCACCGCGGCCTGCCCCATGGCCGCCTCGAACGAAGCTCCACGCTGCCGGGCCCGCGCGAACACCCGCAGATAGGGCGCCAGCGGCGTCTCGCCGGGGGGGCGCCGGAACGCCTGGCTGGCGAGGACTTCGAGGCGTTCCTGGGCTGTCGCAACGCTGGCGCTTGCGGGTGCCACTGGCGCCAAAGCGGCGCAAAGGGGGCCCTGGCCCAACGGATGCCGCAGCAAAGTATCGACAAGAGCCTGCATGAGCTCGAAGGTCCGCTCGAGCATGAGCGGCGAGACCCCGAGCGCGTCTGCCTGATTCGAAAACCCATGTTCCGCGCGCCGGTCGACGGGCAGTCCAGCCACCCGAAGGAGCGGCTCGTGCGCTTTGGCGACCCCGGTCAGGGCGAAGAGCGTGGGCAGGCGCCCGCTGTCGGGCTGAAAGTATGCATCGGGTGGTGGAAACGGGTGATTGACCGAGACCACGTCACCCAAGTGGCCGATGAGGTCCTTGAGGGCATTGTTGAACTCGATCCGCGTGAGACGCCGCGCCACGGCTCGCCCCGGTGTGGGCCGCGCGTGGAGCGCCAGTTGGTGCGAGGCAAAGGCCACGAGCTGGTCCCGCTCGCCGGGTGTGGGCTGTCGGAGCTCCTCGTCCGGCGGCATGTCACCCGTGGTCAAGGCTGCGCGCACCCTTTGCCACGCCCGGGCGGCACCTTCGGGTGCGAACGGGCCGATCAGCGCGTCCAGATCGAACCCACCGCGTTGACGTTGCTCGCCATGGCAGGGCGCGCAGTACGTGGCGAGCAGCGCATGCGGCGCTTTCGCCTCGGGCGCGGCCTCGGCTGCGTCACTCGTGCGGGGCCCCACGAAGGCCGTGATCACCCCCAGGAGGGCCACCGCCCCCCATGCCCGGAGGGGCACACGGCGAGGGCGAGCGACGGGGAGCTTGGAGGTCATTCGAGCGAGGGCGATGCCTCCGAGCCTTCGCCAGGGGCCGAGCAACCGAACTTGACAGGTATCAGGTGATCCCGGGCCGCCGGGGCTCGTGGCCGCGGGCGGGTGACCGAGGACACGTCTACAAAGCGGGCCACCGCGGGCCGGTCGAGTAGCGGGCCCCCCGCCGCGTGCCGTTCTGAATCAGGATCTTCGCGGCCACCATGTCCTTCAGCCGAAACGTGGCTTGCGTCGACGTGAGGTTGAAAGCCTCGCGAACGTCGACGTTGGTGATGAACCCGCGCCGCTGGATGAGCGCCTGGAGCCGGGGGTAACCGTCGTTGGGCAGATTGGGCAGGAGGGGGGGCACGGGGGCGTCCGGGTCCTCGGGAAGGGTCCCGCGGGGGGCCTTGCGCAGGTGGGGCGGCGGCTGCAGGAAGGCGTCCGGGAGCACGGGGGGATCCAGGGGGCGCCGGAACACGCCGCCCGACTTGGCGACGAGATCATCAAGAGCGCTTGCGCCCTCGAGAATGCCCCTGACCGTCCGCTGAATCGCGGAGAAGGCCTCGACGAGCGCCGTGCTGGCATCCACGGGATTTTGATCGAACGACGCGCCGTAGGGCGAGGTGGTTTGTTCACGCATGTCGCGGCTGAGATTGAGCCACCAATCGCGAGCGAGCAAGTGTGATTGTGGTCCCTGACCGGGCAGAACGCCCGCGCGTCGGGCCCTGTGGGAGGCCGCCGTCGCCCGTGGGCTCTTGGCCGAGCGCCCGGCGGCAGGGTCAAAGGAACAGAGGTCCGAAGATGACCGAGACGATCGCCATCAGTTTCAGCAGGATGTTGAGGCTCGGCCCCGAGGTGTCCTTGAAGGGATCCCCCACGGTGTCCCCATGGACGGCCGCACGATGCGCGTCGGAGTGTTTGCCGCCGTGGTGACCCGCCTCGATGTACTTTTTCGCATTGTCCCAGGCGCCGCCTGCATTGGCCATGAACACGGCAAGCAGGAAGCCGCTCAACAAGGCGCCCAAGAGCAGCCCCCCAAGGGCATAGGGTCCGAGCAGCGCGCCCACGGCGATGGGTGCGGCCACGGCCAGCACACCGGGCGCCACCATCGCGCGCAGGGCGCTTCGGGTCGAAATGTCCACCGCGCGGGTCGAGTCTGGCTTGACACCTGCCCTCCCTTCCCGAAGCCCGGGTATCTCGCGGAACTGGCGCCTCACCTCCTCGATGATGGCGCCCGCCGCCTTGCCTACCGCGTGCATGGTCAGCGCCGAAAAAACGAAGGGCATCGTGGCACCCGTCAGGGCACCGACGAGCACGGGGGGGTCGAGGAGGTTCAAGTTTGTAACGCCCGTGGTGAATCCGTACGCCGTCATGAGTGCCAAGGCGGTGAGAACGGCCGATCCCACCGCGAACCCCTTGCCGGTCGCGGCGGTGGTGTTGCCGAGGGCGTCGAGGGCGTCGGTTCTCTGTCGCACGTGCGGCGGAAGGTGCGCTTGCTCTGCGAGCCCGCCCGCATTGTCTGCCACGGGCCCGTAGGCGTCGGTGGCCAGGGTGCTGCCCAGCGTGGCCAGCATGCCCACGCCCGCCAGCGCGACCCCGTAGGCGCCCGCCAGGAAGGACGTGAGCCAGATGGCGGTGCCCAGGATCAGAGCGGGCAGGGCAGTGCTCGCGAAGCCTACGGCCACGCCGGCGATGATCACCGAGGCTGCGCCGCCGGGAGCCTGTTTGGCGATCCATTG